>NZ_JXJT01000016.1 GCF_002441885.1 Pseudolactococcus chungangensis CAU 28 = DSM 22330
AAATCGCTAAAGATTTGTGCTTTTTGTCTACAGTCTGAAAGCCATCGGGCTTTTTTTATTTATCTTAAAAACTTCCGAGGTAAAAGGCAACCGTATCCCCTTTTTTCAAATGAATATCTGCAGCACCTTTTTCGGCCATTTTACCGTTGACATCAAATAGCCAATATTTATTAGCCGCTTGATCTTGAGTTTTACCATCAATCGACGTGATAAAGCCACTTTTTTCCTCAATCTTAAAATTCTCTTTAAGCGCATCAAGTAAAGTTTGATCTTTAATAATCGTGATTTTTTTCGTTTCATCGACTTTTTTATCGTTTTCAAAATCTAGCGTAATGGTTGCAGTATCTTGAGAAACGGTGCTTTTCTTTGGTGATTCAGCTTGCTTGCCACAGGCCACTAAAGAAACAGCAAATCCAGTCGCCACTAAAACCGTCACGGTTTTCTTAAAAGTTAAAGTTGTCATAATAGTCAAATCTCCTTATTCTATATTGTACTATGAATGATGGAAATGGCAAAATAAATTATTTTGTAGGAATGTTATAAGAAGGGGCTATAATCGCAACAGTTGCAAGACTTTATGCTCAAATCTTGAAAGAAAATGGCATTTTATCAAAGGGTGAATTATATGAAGTTGGACGATCTGTTTGAAACTGTCAGTCATCAAAAAGATTTTGGCAATGGGCGTTTTGTCAGAAATTTACTTGAAAAAGCAGAATTGAAACAAGCATCAAGACTTATTGCGTATGGCGTTGAAAACCTTTGCGAAGAAGATTTGACAACATTTATGGCAGAGGATTTTGAAACACCACAGGAAATGTTGGTCTGCAAGAACCAATAGGTTTTTTCTGCTAGTCTAGTTCAATAAACAGTCTTTGCAAATTCCTCGAAATAATGGTAATATAAAACCAGAAATAATGGTAATATAAAATCGAAAATAATGGGAATAGGTAAAAATAATGTATAAAAAAAGATTGATGGATAGCTTATTACAGGAGTATTTGGAAGATTTTCCTGCTGTTTTAATAGAAGGCGCTAAAGCTGTCGGTAAAACGTCAACTTGTCAAGAGTTTTCAAAAACTGAATATCACTTAGATATGCGTGAGCAATTAAGTATTGTGCAAGCAGACGCATCAATTTTATTTAGGCAAGAGTTGCCAGTTTTAATAGATGAATGGCAACGTTTTCCAGAGATTTGGGATATTGTTAGACGTGAAGTTGATGCTGATTTACCACTAGGTTCGGTCTTATTAACTGGTTCTTCTCCTAGTTTACATCAAGGTTTGCATAGCGGCTCTGGTCGGATTGAACGCTTAAAGATGAGACCATTTAGCATTGAAGAACGTGAATTAGCCGAGCCTGTGATAACAATTAAGACCTTATTAACAGGTGTCGCATTGACTGTTAGTGGGAAAACGGCATTGACTTTATTTGATTATATAGATGAAATTTATAAATCAGGTTTTCCGGGTATTCGGGTTAGGAGTGAGCGTGCTATTAAAAGGTCTTTAGCAAGTTATATTGACAATATTATTGAACGAGATTTTCAGGAAAATAATATCATCGTGAGAAAGCCTAAAGCCTTAATGGCATGGCTAAAAACTTATGCAGCAGCGACTGCGACAACAACAAATTTTAAAACGATATTAGAGGCTGCCTTAGTGAATGAAAATATTTCGCCTTCAACTAAAACGGCGACTAGCTATCGAGATTTGTTGCAAAATATTGGTATCATTGAAGAATTGCAACCTTGGATAAAAATGGGGAAAATCTTTTCTAATATTGCCAAAGCACCGAAACATTTTTTATTGGATCCAGCTTTAAGTGTTACACTTTTAAATATTACAAGAGAAACACTACTTGCTGGACAACCGCCTAAAGTAATTGGAACGCTTAATAAAAGTTTTTTGGGACAAATTTTTGAGTCATTTGTTTATCAAAGTTTGGCGGTTTATGCTGAGGTAAATGAGGCTGAATTATCACATTTTAGAACGAGTGACGGCACAAGAGAAATTGATTTTATCATTGAAAAAGATGATGTCATTGTTTTAATTGAAGTAAAATCTAAAAGTGCGATTACAACTCATGATGTTCGGCATCTAAATTGGTTTGAGGAGAAAGTTAAAGGTGAGTTCAAAGTTCAAAAAATAATTGTGACAACAGGTAGTCAAGCTTATACAAGACAAGACGGTGTTCATGTCGTACCCGTTGCCTTACTTGGCGCGATATAATAAGAAAATATAGAGATAGACATTCGTTTAACAAGCCTGTTATTTATAAAATAGGACAGTTAAAATGTCATATTTTAATGAATTAGATGACGGAACAATCAAATTGATGGAAGTATTCGCTGCATAGGGGAATTTATGGATATAAAAGTAATAGCTGAAAATATAGAGAAATTTCGTTCATCTGAATGTAACACTAAAGAAAATGGTAGATATCGGTCATGGGAAATTGTTTTCAAGGATTTTGATGAGCATCAAGATGACAAGGATTACGACTACCTAGCTCGTAGCTTAGCTTTATACCTTGCAAGTTGGGGGATGATGCGAGGGTCATCAAAATTATTGACGGATTATAATTATCTTATTCATATTCCAGCAGTGCAAATAATTTTAGTTGATTTTCCAGAATTAAAAAACTATCCTCAAAATGAAAAAGAGATTGATGCTTATGTCAGACTTGTCTGGAAGAAAATAACCGCTTTAAAAAATTATTATTCAAAGGTAGGTATTTCTCCAACAGATACCCTATTAACAAAAATAATGCTAGGAACCGAAGCAGCTACTCCTGCCTATGACCAATATTTTAGGAAATTTTTGAAAGCTAATGGCTTAGCCCAAAAACTTGGGGAACAATCCTTAAAAGAAGTCTGGGCATTATGGTTTAAAATAAAATCTGATTTATCCAATGAGGTAGATTACCCACCAGTGAAGCTACTTGACATGGCTGGTTTTCAATATGGACAAGAGAATTAAGCACTCAGTAAATCACTAATTTTTTGTTATCAAGACAATGCAGACACTTATATTTTATAGATAGAATTATCTTTAATGTTAAGAGGGAAAATATTTATTTTTGATAGATGGTGATTTAGTTACTACCCCCTAGTGAATTTTGGGCAAAATCAATCCCTCTAAAATCTGCTATAATAGAACTATTATGGATTAAGAAGGCTTATGCAAGAAGAACTATCGGAAATAAACCGATGGGAATAGTATAAAGATGAAATTTAAGAAAGAAGCCCAATGAACGATTTATTTGAAAGACTCATGGATCAGCTCAATATGCCAGCAGAAATTCGTCAGAATCCGGCATTTCGTGGCAATATTGACAAGGTTGAAGTTCATGCCATCAGTAAAGTCTGGCATTTTTATTTGAAGTTTCCAGCGATTTTACCGATTGACTTATATCGAGAGTTAGCCGATCGTCTTGAGCAGGCTTTTTCGGATATCGCGAAAACGCAAATGACGATTCTAACAGAGGATGGTCATTTTGATGAAGACTTGCTCAATAGCTATCTTCCTCTCATTTTTGATTTGCCGGGTTGCGATACGCCAAGTTTTACAGCGATTTTCAAGAAATATAAATTCATAGCGGTTGATGCATCTGCGACAGCTAAACTATTGGTGGGCGAATTGTCAAATCTGGAATATTTTGTCAAACATTATTTTCCAGTTATGGCGCAACATTATCAAAGTTTTGGGTTCACAGATTTACAGATTTTACCAGAGATTGACCATCAGCTAACGGATAAATTAGTCGCTGAGTATGAGAAAAAATCTGAGGAGGCGTTAGCAGATATTCTGGCTAACCAACCCGAAGCCCCTTTCCTAACAGATAATCAAGCCCCTACTCCAAAAGAGGCGGTTGCATCCCCTAATCACCTCGCATTGGGCAAGGAAATTAAGGCGTCTGATACCGTGTTCCAAATGAAAGATGTGGTGACAGAAGAAGCCAATGTCGTTTTTGAAGGTTACGTTTTTGCGGCGGAACATAAGGTTTTTAAAAACCGTACGACCGGTAAAGAAAGCCATATGTTGGAAGTCAAGATGACGGACTACAGCAGTTCTTTTATCGTCCAAAAGTGGGGGCGTAAGCCTGAGGAGCAGGCCATGTTTGATATGGTCAAAAAAGGCATGTGGGTCAAGGTCAAGGGCAGCGTGCAGATGGATCAGTACAAGCATGAGTTGGTCATGAGTGCGCGTGATATGGTCGAAATCAAGGCGAAAAACGTTCGTAAGGATCTCATGCCCGAAGGGCAAAAACGGGTCGAATTCCATGCGCATACCAATATGTCAACCATGGATGCCATTCCAGATGTGTCTGATTTGGTTGCGCAAGCCGCGCGTTGGGGACACAAAGCCATCGCTATCACCGATCATGCTGGGGCGCAAAGCTTTCCGCATGCCCACTCGGCAGGTAAGAAAAATGGTGTCAAAATTATTTATGGGATTGAGGCAAACTTAGTCGAGGACAGGGTACCCATCACTTATAATGAAGATGACAGTAGCCTTTCAGATTCGACCTACGTTGTTTTTGACGTGGAAACGACCGGCCTTTCTGCCGTTTATAACAAATTGATTCAAGTTGCGGCATCCAAAATGCACAAAGGTAATGTCATTGAACAATTCGATGAATTCATTGACCCGGGGCATCCGCTGAGCGAATTTACGACACAGCTGACAGGGATTACTGATGACATGGTCAGAGGCTCTAAACCACTAGAACAAGTCTTAAAAGCATTTCGAGCATTTTGTCAGGGCAGCATTCTCGTTGCGCATAATGCGACCTTTGACGTTGGGTTCATGAATATGAACTATCAGCGTCATGATTTGCCGGTGATTACCCAGCCCGTCATTGATACTTTAGAGTTTGCGCGTAATCTCTATCCAGAGTTCAAGCGTCATGGCTTGGGGCCTTTAACTAAACGTTTCCAAGTTTCTCTCGAGAGCCATCACTTGGCGAATTTCGATGCGGAAGCAACGGGTCGTTTACTCTTTATTTTCTTAAAGGATGCCAAAGAGAAATTTGGCATTGAGTTATTAAGCGATTTGAATACAAAAGTTGTAGATGCAGATTCCTATAAACGTGCGCGGGTCAAGCACGCAACGATTTATGCCAAAACTCAAGATGGTCTGAAAAATCTTTTTAAACTCATCTCCTACTCAAATGTCAACTACTTTTCAGGTGTGCCAAGGATTCCAAAATCAGTCCTTGAAGCACACCGTGAAGGTTTGATTATCGGATCAGCTTGTTCTGAGGGTGAAGTTTTTGAGGCGGTCACCAACAAATCTTTTGATGATGCTTTGAAGGTTGCGGCTTACTATGATTTCATCGAAATCATGCCACCAGCTATTTACCGCCCTTTGATTGCCAAGGAAACCATCAAAGACGAAGTGGAACTCCAACGGATTTTGAAAGACATGATGCAGATTGCTGATAAATTGGGCAAGCCAGTCCTAGCAACAGGAAATGTCCACTATCTCAATCCAGAAGATGCCGTCTACCGTGAAATCATCGTTCGCTCTTTAGGTGCTGGTGCAATCATTAACCGACCTGTTGGTCGCGGTGAGCACGCTATGCCCGCACCATTGCCAGAAGTCCATTTTCGGACGACCAATGAAATGCTGGACGATTTTGCCTTCCTTGGAGCAGAAACGGCACGCCAGATTGTCATTGAAAATACGCAGAAAATGGCAGAGTCTTTCGATGTTCTGACGCCAGTCCGTGATGATCTCTATACACCTTACATTCCTGAGTCTGAGGAAAAAATGGCTCAGATGACTTATGAGAGAGCGCATGCGACTTATGGCAATCCTTTGCCAGATATTGTCGATTTGCGGATTGAAAAAGAGCTGAACTCGATTATCGGGAATGGCTTTTCCGTGATTTATTTGATTTCACAGATTCTAGTTCAGAGGTCTAATGAGCGGGGTTATCTCGTTGGATCGCGAGGGTCTGTCGGCTCCTCATTTGTCGCGACCATGACAGGGATTACTGAGGTTAATCCGCTGCCACCCCACTATGTTTGCCCAGAGTGCCAGTATTCCGAGTTCTTTACTGAGGGGCAATATGGCTCAGGCTTTGATATGCCAGAGAAACAATGCCCAGAATGTGGACACAGGCTCACAAAAGACGGACACGATATACCATTTGAAACTTTTCTAGGGTTCAAGGGGGATAAAGTACCCGATATCGACTTGAACTTTTCTGGTGCTGACCAACCGAGCGCCCATTTGGACGTCCGCGATATATTTGGCGAAGACTATGCCTTTCGTGCTGGAACCATTGGCACGGTGGCTGAAAAAACTGCCTTTGGTTTCGTCAAAGGCTATGAACGTGATTACGGTAAATTCTACCGTGGTGCTGAAATCGAGCGACTTGCAGCAGGGAGTACTGGTGTCAAACGGACGACGGGTCAGCATCCGGGTGGGATTATTGTTATTCCTGGTTATATGGATGTCTATGATTTCAGTCCAGTGGCTTATCCAGCTGAGGATGTCAATGCCGAGTGGAAAACAACTCACTTCGATTTCCACGCCATTCATGATAATATCCTCAAGCTCGATATTCTAGGGCATGATGACCCGACCATGATTCGTAAACTCCAAGATTTATCAGGTATGGACGCCTCGACTATTCCCATGGATGATCCAGAAGTCATGAAAATCTTTGCAGGCACGGAAGTGCTGGGCGTGACGCCTGAGCAGATTTTCTCGAAAACGGGCACTTTAGGGGTACCCGAAATGGGGACCAACTTCGTTCGTGGCATGCTAGAGGAAACAAAACCTAGCACTTTCGCAGAATTACTCCAAATTTCCGGTCTCTCCCATGGGACGGATGTTTGGTTGGGAAATGCGCAAGAGTTAATCAAGCAAGGTATCGCTAATCTGGCAAATGTAATCGGCTGTCGAGACGATATCATGGTTTACCTGATTCACGCAGGGCTTAACGAGTCAATGGCATTTACGATCATGGAGCGAGTGCGTAAGGGCTTGTGGAATAAGATTGACGATGAGGAGCGTGAAACCTATATCGCTGCCATGCGTGAAAACAATGTCCCAGAGTGGTACATCGATTCATGTAGTAAAATCAAATACATGTTCCCCAAAGCCCATGCGGCGGCCTATATCATGATGGCGCTCCGTGTTGCCTATTTCAAGGTGCACATGCCGATTTACTACTACTGTGCCTGGTTTTCTATCCGTGCCAATGCCTTTGACCTTAAAGTCATGGGGGACGGCTTAACCGCCGTCAAAGCTAAAATGCAGGAAATCAAGGCCAAGGGCTTTGATGCTAGTAATGTCGAAAATGCGCTATTTGGGACGCTAGAATTATGTAATGAAATGTTAGAGCGAGGCTTTAAATTTGGTAAGCTAGACCTTTATCGTAGTGAGGCAAGCGATTTTATCATAGAAGGTGATACGCTGATCCCGCCATTTTCTGCCATGGATGGGCTTGGTGGCAATGTCGCTAAGCAAATCGTAGAGGCACGCAAGGCTGGAGAGTTTTTGAGCAAAACAGAACTCCGAAAACGTGCAGGTGTCTCTCAAACATTAGTTGAGAAGATGGATGAAATGGGCATTCTCGGCAATATGCCAGAGGATAATCAGTTGAGCTTGTTTGATGACTTATTTTAAACAATAAAGTTAAAAAATTCGTGAGCAATCACGGATTTTTTTCGTATATAAAAGTAGGAGGCAAAATGATGATAAAGGAAATGGCGCAGACAGTATTGGCAGAAGCTGCGGATTTTGGTGCCAATGATATTTACGTATTGCCGGTCGAAAAAGGCTTTTCAGTTGTTTTTAGAAAGTCAACACATCGATATAATTACCTGCTGCTCTCAAATGCTGATGGTCAAAGTCTCATCTCTCATTTTAAGTTTACAGCTGGTATGAATGTTGGCGAAAAGCGGCGACCACAACTTGGAGCTTGTTTGTATGATTTTTCAGGCAAAAAAATTCGACTGCGACTATCTTCAGCAGGTGATTTTGAGAACCGTGAAAGCCTAGTGATTCGGATTTTACATCATGTAGATAGACCGCTCGTTTTTTGGTTTGATACAGACTTGCAACAGGTTGAAAATTTAGTGACTAAGCGAGGTCTTTATCTATTTTCAGGACCAGTCGGTTCTGGCAAAACGACGCTGATGCATTATATTGCAAAGCAAAAATTCTCAGGTCAACAGGTGATTACGATAGAAGATCCAGTAGAAATTGTCTCACCTGACTTACTGCAGTTTCAGCTGAATGAGGTGATTGGCAATACCTATGATAGTTTGATTAAGTTATCCTTGCGTCATATGCCTGACCTTGTAATTGTCGGTGAAATTAGAGATAGGGAAACTGCACGAGCAGTCATGAGAGCGAGCTTGACCGGCTATACTGTTTTTTCAACAATTCATGCTAAGTCAATTTCAGGTGTTGATGCAAGACTTCTGGAGCTTGGTGTAACGAGAGAAGAAATCAAAAATTCGCTATCAGGTGTTGTCTATCAACGGTTGATTGCTGGAAAGGGGGTGTTAGATTGTGCCGACAAAGCATTCGAAAAGCATACTAACGACAAGTGGCATACCAAAATTGAAAAATTGGTTACAGATGGACATCTCACACCTAGTCAGGCGGAAACGGAAAAAATTAGCGATTAAACAGCAAGTTAAGTTGATGCAACTCATGACGAATCTTTTTTCAAGTGGTTTTCATTTAGCAGAAATTGTCGATTTTTTAGCTCGTTCGAAGTTGGTAGAGTCAAAATTTGTGACGACCATGCGAGAGGGGTTATCAAATTGTAAAAGCCTTTCAGAAATTCTAAATGAATTACGTTTTTCAAACTCAGTCATTACACAAGTCGCTTTGGCAGATTATCATGGGAATACGCAGCAAACGTTACAGTTGATAACAGAAAATTTGACAAAAATGCAGAAAGTTAGACAAAAATTGGTAACAGTAGCGACTTATCCTATTATTTTGCTTGTTTTTCTGATTGTCATCGTGCTTGGTTTAAAAACTTATTTGCTACCGCAAGTGGAGGCTAATAATTTTGCGGGTGAAGTGATTAATGTCCTACCGTGGCTATTTATCGGCTTTGGTGTCATGTTAACTGGTCTTGCACTAGGGATGGCGCGATATTTCAAGACAACATCACCCTTACGTAATATTCAAAAAATAGGGCATTTTCCTTTAGTTCGAACTTATTTGAAACTCTATTTATCGGCTTTTTATGCGAGAGAATGGGGAAATTTGATTAAGCAGGGGTTGGAGATGCGGCAAATCTTTGCAATGATGACTGAACAAAATAATCAACTTTTTCGGGAAATGGGTCAAGACTTGCTAAACGCTATGGCGTTAGGTCAAGAATTTCACGAGAAAATTCATCGTTATCCTTTTTTCACGCCAGAATTGGCATTGATTATCGAATATGGGGACATGAAAGCCAAGCTAGGCGATGAATTACTTGTCTATGCGGACGAATCATGGACTAAATTTTTTGAAAAGGTTGAAAAAACGATGACGCTTATCCAGCCGTTAGTCTTTTTATTTGTAGCTCTGATGATTGTCCTGATTTATGCAGCAATGTTGTTACCGATTTATGCTCAGATGGAACTAGGAATGTAGTTTGAGACGGTAGGGCTTAGTTCGTGAAAGCCTAAGTTATCAAGCGTAACGCTAATACAGAAAGGAAAAAGATGAAAGAAAATTCAATTTTTAGTAAGATAAAGCAAAAACAGGTCGCTGGATTCACTTTGGTGGAAATGTTAATCGTCCTGCTTATTATCAGTGTTCTGATTTTGCTGTTTGTGCCGAACCTCTCCAAGCAAAAAGAGGCGGTCAAAAATACAGGTAATGGGGCGGTTGTGAAAGTGATTCATTCACAAGCTGAGCTTTATAAATTGGACCATACAGATGAAGCTACACTAAGCAAGTTGGTTAGTAATGGCAATATCACGCAAAAGCAGGCGGATGCTTATAATGAATACTACAAGAAAAATACATCTGAAACACGTGATATTGCCAATTAGAGCTTTCACTTTATTTGAGAGTTTGTTGACGTTAACACTTACTTGTTTTGTAGTTTTAATGTTCTCGGCGACCTTACAGAAAACTGTTCATATTATTCGAGGGGAGTTATTTGTCTTGCAATTTGAAATGATTTTGAAAAATCAGCAGGCACAGGCTGTTACAAATGCTGAGCCTAGAAGTCTCTCATCATTCAAAGGGGTAGTCAAAGTCAATGGTGTAAGGCAACCTGTTCCTAAAGAAACGACATTCTCGGATTTCGAGGTTACTTTTAAGGAAAACGGTAATATTCAGTCAATCAAGGATGCTAAAATCGTGATTTCGTTGCCTTATGAGAGCGAGAAGCAAATCACTTATCAGTTACAGCTAGGAAGTGGACAATATAAGAAAACAACAAGTTAAGGGCTATATTTTATTGGAGAGTCTCATAGCTATGGCGTTGTTAGCGGTGTTATCCAGCGTGGTAGTGACAGAAGTTTCAGTTAGTCGTGCACAAGTGGTTAGGCAAAATCAAGCTATTGAGGTCTTAAATGTGGGGGTGATGGCGTTTGATAGTAAGCAACCCAATTTGCATGAAAATGGTGTTAGCGTGACGGTGACACGGACGGATAAAACGGTGGTATTAGAAAATGCTGGGCAGGAGGTATTGCGTCTTGAAATTCTGCAAGAAACGCCTTAGAGCTTTCACTTTACTGGAATGTCTGGTGGCGCTTTTATCAATCAGCTTATCGATGCTTGTGATTCAGGGGATGACGGTACTGGTGACGCAAGAGTTTAAAGCCATTCGGCAATCAGATGACAAAAATTGGCAAAACTTTTCAAATCTACTAAGACGAGAACTTGAAAATGCTGAGCTGGACAAGGTGACAAAATATTTTCTCTATGTGCAGACGCCTAATGGGTCAAGACGCTTTGGGATGAAAACAGGGTCGGATGATTTTCGAAAAACCAATGAGCAAGGACAAGGTTATCAGCCAATGATTTATGGGGTATCTTCTGCTGAGTTTTCAAATGACGGTAACGTTGTCACTATTCATATAACGTTTAGCAAAGGAGGTGAACGAAGATTTATTTACGCATTTTCAAATGTCAAGTGAAAGCAGGTATTATGCTTTATGCCTTAGTGATGGCAGTCATATTCGGAATGATTTTAAGTTTCTATCTGAGTGCTGTAATTGACAATCAAAAAAATCTGATAACTCAGAAATCTTTTTTAAGTGCACAACTGATGGCTAGGATGACACAGGCGCGGGTTGTTAAGCAAAAATCAGGTCAAATTCGATTTAATACTGGCATCTCTGAATATCAACAAATGGGCAATGTCCTGAAAGTAACTGTTCGCTTAGAAAATGCAAGAACTTATCATTTTGAATTACCGAATATGGTAAAATAGATGTATGGAAATTACAGAAAAAGCACCAGCTAAGATTAATCTTGGCTTGGACGTCCTAGGCAAGCGCGCTGATGGCTATCATGAGCTCGACATGATTATGACTAGTGTTGATTTGGCGGATCGTATCACGGTAAGAGAACTTGAGAATGAGCAGGTGATTCGTTTACAATCCAACTCTAGTTTTGTCCCTCTTAACAAAAAAAATCACGCCTATAAAGCAGCCGTGGTTATGAAAAAGGCCTTCGGTATTAAAAAAGGTGTCGAGATTTATATTGATAAAAAAACGCCAGTTGCAGCAGGACTAGCAGGTGGGTCATCAGATGCGGCAGCGACTTTGCGTGCGCTCAATCAACTTTGGCAGCTTAATTTAACAACGCAAGAGTTGGCAAAATTAGGGGAGCAGATAGGTTCAGATGTTCCGTATTGCGTGTATGGTCAAACGGCACGCGTGACGGGACGAGGTGAACACGTCCGACCAATTGATAATCCGAAAAAATTCTGGGTGATTCTTGTGAAACCATCATTTGGCGTTTCAACACCTGAAATTTTTCGGCATGTCGAGATGGATAAAATTCAACATCCCAATATTGACGCCCTGGAAAATGCAGTCGTCAATTCTGATTTTGATGCCCTACTTCAAAATCTTGGCAATGCATTAGAAGCTGTCACATTAGCTAAACATCCCTTGATTTCTAAGATTAAGGAGCGGTTATTGGCGAGTGGCGCAGATGCTGTTTTAATGAGTGGAAGTGGTCCAACTGTTTTTGCGCTTTGTCAACAAGAAAAAAAAGCGCAACGTATTTGTAACAGTATCAAAGGGTTTTGTGACGAAGTTTACCTGGTGAGAATGCTTTAGACTAATGCATTGTCAAGAGTATATTTAGGTCATTAGATGTTTTATTTGCAAAAGTTACTTCAAATTCATGATGATGTCAAAGGAGAGCGTTCAATAATGGAAAATTTAGCTTATTACAATGGAAAAGTCATGCACTTATCAGAAATGATGGTGCCATTTAATGATCGCTCGCATTTTTTCGGTGATGGTGTTTATGATGCTAGTGTTGCGAGAAATAGGATTATCTTTAAACTAGAGGATCATATAGAGCGTTTTTTCAATAGCATGGCACTTATTGACATTCAACCTGATTTTACAAAAAATGAGTTAAAAGAATTGTTACAAAACTTGTGTCAAAAGCTAGAAACAGGAGATTTGTTCGTTTATTTTCAGGTCAGTCGTGGTACAGCCGTCAGAAATCACAGCTATGATCGAACAATCAAACCCAACTTGGCCATTTATATGATACCTTGGACAGGCGATTTTTCTGGCAGTCGTCGTCTTAAACTGATGACCGCGCCAGATCACCGATTTGAGTTTTGTCACATTAAGACACTTAATCTGTTGCCCAATGTTCTAGCCACTCAAGCCGCGACAGCTCAAGGATTAGATGAGGTGGTTTATCATCGGGAGCAACGCGTGACAGAGTGTGCACATAGTAATATCAGCATCTTGACGAATGGTGTTTTCCAAACGGCACCACTAGACCATTGGATCTTACCAGGAATTGCGAGAAAGTATTTATTACTCGCTAGTCAATCACTTGGTTTTGGTATTTCGGAAAAACCTTTCACCATTGAAGAAATGTTAGCAGCGGATGAAATTATTGTGTCAAGCTCGGGGACCCTCTGTGCACCGGTCTCAGAGATTGATGGGTGTGTCGTAGGTGGTAGAGATCCTGAAAGATTGCAACGACTCCAAACTAAAATTTATCAAGATTTTTTCAAGGAAACAGATATCGACTGAATCTGTTTTTTTGATTGACATTTTTATCTAGGATGATATACTTAACTGGTAAAGGAAATGACAAGATATGAAAAAGAAAATACAACCGGTCAGTCAACAAGTTGATATGTTATTCACAAAAATCATGCAACTTGCTGAAAATAAACAAGAAGTGCTTTTGGGCAAATGTGAGTCTGATGCTGGACTGACAAACACACAAGAGCATATTTTGATGTTACTCTTGCATGAAAAGTTAACCAATGCCAAACTCGCTGAAAAACTTAATATATCACCTGCCGCAGTGACTAAGGCATTAAAAAAATTACAGCAATTGCATTTAACGCATTCGGAAAAATCATCTTCTGATGATCGGATTGTACTTTGGAGCCTTTCCGAAACAGGTCAACCGATTGCACAAGAACATGGTCATCATCATCAAGCTACACTTGCAACTTACGATCAGATTGCTGACGCATTTTCAGAAGAGGAACAGCGGACTATCGTTAAATTTCTGGAAAAATTGGAAAAGGAGTTCTAATGGATTATATCAAAGTAAACAATTTAAGCTTTGTCTACGATGCTGAACCAGTTCTGGAAAATGTTGCCTTTAGAATTAGTGCCGGTGAGTTTGTTACTTTGACGGGCGAAAATGGTGCGGCTAAATCGACACTTGTCAAAGCAACTTTGGGTATTATCAAGCCGAAAACAGGTGAGATTAAGATAGCTAAGCAGAATATTAAGGGTAAAAAACTAAGAGTTGCGTATCTGCCCCAACAAATCGCGAGTTTTAATGCTGGTTTTCCAAGTACGGTCAAAGAATTTGTGATTAGTGGTCGTTTTCCACGCAGTGGGTGGTTTAAACGCATCACGCAACATGATTTAGAACATGTTGAGAAATCACTGCGTTCTGTCGGCATGTGGGAACAACGTGATAAACGGATGGGTGCTTTGTCGGGTGGGCAAAAGCAACGTGTGGCGATTGCCAGAATGTTTGCGAGTGACCCGGATTTATTTATTTTGGACGAGCCAACGACAGGGATGGATGATGTCAGTCGTTCAGAATTTTACCGTCTGATGAGCCATGCCGCACATCGACATGGCAAAGCAGTTTTGATGATTACACACGATGCAGAAGATGTTAAAGCTTTTTCTGATCGCAACATTCATCTAGCACGTAAACAAAATACGCATTGGCGTTGTTTTAGTGTTCATGAAAACACAGCTGAACAAAGTAGCAAGGCATTAGAAAATAAGGAGGCAAGCGGTGTTTAGTTTATTTCAGTATGAATTCATGCAACGTGCTTTCTTAGCCATTGTTGCTATGTCTTTATTTGCACCACTTCTAGGTGTTTTCCTCGTTTTGCGTCGCCAAAGTTTAATGAGTGATACGCTCAGTCATGTTTCTTTGGCAGGTGTTGCTTTTGGTCTATTCATCGGGATATCTCCTAATCTCTCAACCATTGTTGTTGTGATTTTAGCAGCCATTCTCCTCGAATATCTGCGAACACTTTATCGTAACTTTTTGGAAGTAGCCACTGCTATTTTGATGAGTGTTGGTTTATCACTCGCTTTGATTTTTGCTAACACCGGTCGCGGGAAAGGCATTAATCTTGACCAATATCTCTTTGGCTCGATTGTGACAGTTTCCCAGACTCAAGTCATCTTGCTGGCGATTTTAGCAGCTGTCGTCTTAGTCGTCTTTGTCCTTTTTATGCGCCCAATGTATGTCATGACTTTTGATGAAGACACGGCTTTCGTTGATGGTCTCCCTGTGAGACTTATGTCAACCTTGTTCAATGTTGTAACAGGAGTTGCTATTGCCTTGATGATTCCAGTTGCAGGTGCCCTATTAGTTTCAGCTATTATGGTCATGCCAGCATCTATCGCTATGCGAGTTGGGTTAACCTTTAAACGCGTTCTAATGTTCTCTGTCATCATCGGCTTCATCGGCATGCTAACAGGCCTAGTCATTTCCTATGAGAGTGGTGCACCAGCCAGTGCTACTATTACTCTTGTCTTTATCTTCGTCTTTGTTATGACGCTAAGTATAAGCAAACTGAAAACAACGCTCAAATAAAATAAAAAATCGTTACAGCTCAGTCTGTAACGATTTTTCTCATGACGCGCTCAAACGATTCAGAAACTGCCGTAACGCGGATTTTTTCTTTGGTAAATGGTTGACTGAGTTCAAGATGTTTCGCGTGTAACATTAAACGTGGGGCTTTGTGGCCTCTGTAAACAGTATCTCCTAAAATTGCATGTCCTAGACTGCTGAGATGCACGCGAATTTGGTGCGTCCGTCCTGTTTCAAGCTGGCATTGAAGCAGAGTATCAGCTGCAAAACGTTTCAAAACATGAAGATGCGTCACCGCACGCTGCCCACCTCGTGAGACGACCATTCGCCTTTTTTTATCATGACGGTCAGTTCCGATAGCTTGATTAATCGTTAACTTATTTTGGGTGAAACGTCCGGCACACAAGGCTTGATAAGTACGATGAATCTGTCTATCATGCAACATTTGATCTAAAATAGGTAGCACAAAAGGATTTTTGGCAAACAAAATGGCGCCAGAAGTTTCAAAATCTAAACGGTGGACGACATAAACGATTTGTCCGCAAGCCGCCGCGATGTGATTCTGTAAGGCGATTTCAGAGGTATCATTGCCATGCGTTTTCATATTTTCGGGTTTATTAACAATGACAAGATGATCATCTTCATATAAAATCAAAGATTTGCCAAGCTGTCTGTCACCAAGAATCAATTTTTTGTCGGGAAAATCTGCCACATCAAATATGACAGTAATTTGATCGCCACCACTAACTAGGTCAGAAAATTTGGCGATATCACCATTGATTAGGATATGTTGTTTAGTCCTCAAAAAATGTCGTTGTTTTTTTGGTACAAGCCATTCGGTCGTTAAAAGTTCTGCCACTGTCATTTTTTTTAAGTTGGTGGGGAGTTTTATCGTGAATTTCATATAGCTATTATACCAAAAATATGCTATTCTATTTTAAAATAAATCATAAAATTTGGCGCCTGACATATCTTGTTTTGCTTAATTAAATACTAGAAAGAACCTTATGTATTACTTAAAAATGAGTAACCTCGTTTTATCTTTTCTCTTAGAGCTCTACGCTCTTTTTATGTCAGGATACTGGGGACTGACATTCAAATTTGATAAGAGTTTAAATGTTCTAATTTGTTTATTAATACCGGTGATGTTAATGATTTTATGGGGGATACTTTGTGCGCCCTCGTCGGTCTATAGATTATCGGGGTTTAAATTGATTGCATTAAAAGTGCTGATATTTGGCGGGATTGCTTTATTATTGCTTAGTATGCACTATCCGAGGCAGGCTACCATTTTTGTTGTGCTTGTTGTCGTAAATCTGTCAATCAATGGCTATTTTAAAACGATATAATCTAATCGGTAATGATAGCTGTATTACCACTAACATCAACTTTGAGGTGCTTTGACTAAAATATGGTAGAATAAGATTATGACAGAAAATGAAGTAAAAAAATCAAGTTTAAGTCGATCGCAAAAAAATGTTGATCCTGAATTAGATAGGAAAGTAAAAACAAAAAAACGACAATTTATTCCTGCGCCGATTAAGCGTTTTTGGAAACGGTATAATTTGACCAAAATCACAATTGCTTTGGTCCTTTTCATGGTACTATCTATTGCTAGCTATCTTCTTTTTCTAGCCAAAACAGCTGATGTTGAGACACTCAAGCAATCGATGGAAGCGCGGACGGAAATTATTGACAAAAACGGGCAGTCTGCAGGTGCCATGTACGGTCAAAAAGGAACGACGGTCAAATTTAATGAGATTTCAGATAATCTTAAAAATGCTGTCATTGCAACAGAGGATCGTTCTTTTTATGACAATAATGGGATTAACTTTAAGCGGACGCTTTTAGCAGTTGTAACTCTAGGAAAATTTGGTGGTGGGTCAACGATTACCCAACAGTTAGCTAAAAATGCTTTCCTATCTCAGAAACAAACCGTTGACCGTAAAGCTAAGGAATTATTTCTAGCCCTTGAAATTAATAAAAAGTACGATAAAAAAGATATTTTAACCATGTACCTGAATAATTCTTATTTTGGGAATGGGATATGGGGGATTCAGGATGCGAGTCTTAAATACTATGGTAAGTCAGCTAAGGATTTGTCAATAGAAGAGGCGGCGACGCTTGCGGGGATTCTCAAGTGGCCGGAAGTTTACAATCCTCTGTATAAGGAGGGGAAATTTGCTAAAGATCGTCGGGATACGGTCTTGCAAAATATGGTAAATGCGGGATATATTAAGCAAGCAGATGCTAAAGCAAATATGCAAATCGGGATTACGAGCAATTTGGCAGATGCTTATGTTGGTAAAGATGATAACTATAATTATCCGAGTTATTTCGATGCGGTGATTCAGGAAGCGATTAATGTCTATGGACTTACTGAACACGATATTTTAAATAATGGTTACAAGATATATACTGGTTTGGATCAGAATATGCAGACAGGAATGCAGACGACTTATGCAAATACCTATCAGTTTCCAGTCGCTGCAGATGGTGTCAGTGCTCAGTCTGCATCAGTTGCAATTAACCCGAGCACAGGGGAAGTGGAAGCGCTGATTGGACGGGTACCGACGACAGATAATAATAGTTTCCGTGGTTTTAACTTTGCAACGCAATCTGGTCGAAGTCCTGGTTCAACGATTAAACCTTTAGTTGTCTATACGCCAGCGATTGAGGCAGGATGGTCAATTAATAAGATGGTTCGTGATGAACCAATGGATTATGATGGCTGGCAACCGCTCAATGCGGATCGACAATGGCATGGTGATATGCCGATGTATCAAGCGCTTGCTAATTCTTATAATATTCCGGCGATTAATACTTTCAAAGCTATCGGCATTAAAACTGGTGTTGCTAAGGGCAAACAATTTGGTCTTAATTTGACAGACAAAAATGATACTTTAACGACAGCGCTTGGTGCGGGTGTTGAGACGAATCCATGGCAGATGGCGCAAGCCTATGCGACCTTTGCCAATGATGGGGTTATGAATGAGGCACATCTGATTAAAAAAATCGTCAGTGCATCTGGTACGACGATTGCAACTGCAAAAGTGAAATCAACGCGCGTGATTGATAGTCAAACGGCACAAAAAATGACCTCGATGATGTTAGGTACTTATACCAATGGTACAGGGATTTATGCAGCACCCTACGGTTATACCTTGGCAGGGAAAACCGGAACGAATGAAGACATTGATCAATGGGTTATCGGTTATACACCAGATGTTGTCATGACGCTTTGGCTAGGCTATGAAAACCCTGAGAGTGAGTTACATCGTTTGGATGATACATCTGCTGGCACGGCTTCGGAAGTATTCAGAACGATGGCAAGTACTATCTTACCTTATACGAATAATACGCAGTTCAAGGAAGAAAATGCCTATAGTTTAGCGGGGTTGAGCTCTGTTTCAACAGCAGCAGAAGATCCAGCTACCAGTGATGTTGTTGAAGATGCCAAGAATAAAGCCAAGGACATCACTGACAAAGCCAAATCTTTTACAGACAAAGCTGGCGAAAAAGCCAAAGAAGTTGGTGATAGCATTTGGGATCGTGTTAAGTCTTGGTTTGACTAATGTATGATATTCTGGTAAAATTATAAATTGGAGATAAATAGATGATTAAAAAAGCAAGCCTAGCTTGTACGGTCTGTGGATCGCGCAACTATTCAATAACTGTCAGCTCAAATGGACGCGATAAACGTCTTGAAGTTAATAAATTCTGCAAAACGTGTGGAAAATATACCCTGCATAAGGAGACTAGATAATGTTTAAATTTATCAATTCAATTGTTGCTGAAATGCGCCTTGTTACATGGCCAACACGCTCAGAAGCAGTAAAAGATTTTGGTATGGTCATTCAATACTCAATATTCTTCATGGTTTTCATCGTGATTTTTGACTGGCTTGTTAAGAGCGGTGTGACACAAGCTGTTAAATTATTGGTACCAATGATCAAATAATGTGGTATAATATTGGAAAAGGGCGAAAAGCCTTTTTCTTGTACCAAAAGGTACTCTAAATTGTCATAAAAGGTCGTCCCATCGGTCAGGCTATAAGCACCTCGGCGCTTATCTATTTATAAGGAGAACTATCATGTCAGACACATTTGAAGAAAACATTGAACAAGAAGCGGCAAAAGAGCAAGTTGTAAACTTTGACCAAGGCTGGTTTGTCATCCAAACCTATTCTGGTTATGAAAACAAAGTGAAAGAAAACTTACTTGAACGCGCGCAAACTTACAATATGACGGATAATATCTTACGCATCGAGATTCCGACAGAAACGGTTGACAAAGAAGTCAATGGTAAACGTAAAGAAGTTGAAGAAAATCTATTCCCAGGTTATGTTCTAGTTGAAATGAACATGACAGATGAAGCATGGTTTGTCGTGCGTAATACGCCAAATGTGACAGGATTCGTTGGTTCCCATGGTAACCGATCAAAACCAACGCCTTTATTTGAAGAAGAAATTCAAGAAATTCTGCAAGGTATGGGTAAAGTCGTTCGTGAAATTACGTTTGACATCCATGTTGGTAAACGTGTCAAAATTATTGATGGTGCCTTCTCTGGATTTGAAGGTCCGATTACAGAAGTGAATGGCGATAAAGTGAAAGTAACGGTTGATATGTTTGGACGTGAAACACCTGTTGAACTTGATTTACAACAAATCGACGAGATTAGCTATTGATCCAGAGGATGAGTACTAGTGTAAAAAAGCTTCCTTTTTTGGAAGTTTTTTTGAAATATTCTGATAATTATGCTACAATATGACTAACCAAAATGCAATCATGAGGAGCCAAAAATGACTTTAATTTACCAATCAACGCGTGACAAAACTAATCAAGTAACTGCTAGTCAAGCCATTCTTCAAGGTCTTGCGACTGATGGAGGGCTCTACGTACCGACTGAAATACCAAATGTTAAGTTGGATTTTGAGATATTAAAAAATGCTAGCTATCAAGAAGTAGCGACGTTTGTTTTGTCCGCTTTTCTGGATGATTTCACAGCTGAGGAGATTGCTTACTGTGTGCACCATGCCTACGATGATAAATTTGATGATGCGGCAATTGCACCACTTGTTAAGTTGAATGGTCAGTATAACCTTGAATTGTTCCATGGTAATACCATTGCGTTCAAAGATATGGCGCTTTCTATTTTGCCTTATCTGATGACAACAGCTGCCAAGAAACACGATGTTGACCGTGAAATTGTCATTTTAACGGCAACTTCTGGGGATACTGGTAAAGCTGCAATGGCTGGCTTTGCGGATGTGCCTGGCACAAAAATTGTTGTTTTCTATCCAAAAGATGGGGTTTCTAAAATTCAAGAGCATCAAATGACGACTCAAGTTGGTAAAAATGTTAAGGTTATCGCTATTGACGGTAATTTTGATAATGCTCAAACTAATGTTAAGGCTATGTTTAATAATGAGGCCTTGCGTGACAAGATGTTTGCTAATGGCAAACAATTTTCGAGTGCAAATTCAATGAACATTGGCCGTCTAGTACCACAGATTGCTTACTATGTTTACGCCTATGCGCAACTTGTTAAATCAAATGAAATTGAAAATGGAGCTGAAATCAACTTCACTGTACCGACAGGTAATTTTGGGAATATTTTAGCGGGATACTATGCCAAACAAATTGGTTTACCTGTTGGTAAATTAATCTGTGCCTCTAATGAAAATAATGTCCTGACTGACTTTTTCCGTACAGGTACCTATGATAAAAATCGTGATTTCTTTGTGACTAGCTCTCCTTCAATGGACATCTTGGTCTCATCTAATTTGGAACGATTAATTTTCCATTTGACTGGTGATAACGATGTGGCGACATCCGAGTTGATGACAAGTTTAAATACAACTGGTCTCTACAAAATCAGTGATGATATGTTAGCAGAGTTGACAGGATTTTATGCAGATTTTGCAGATGAAGGTGATATTTCAGAAGAAATCGCTGCAACTTTCAAAGGTGATCACTATGTTGAAGACCCACACACAGCGGTTGCGAGTGCTGTATACAAAAAATACCTTGCTGAAACGCAAGATAAAACACCAACTGTCATTGTTTCGACGGCTAGTCCATATAAATTTCCAAAAGTTGTTGTTGAAAGCCTGACGCCATTGACAGGGGAAGAAGACGATTTTGATTTAGTTAAAAAACTTGAAGAAATTTCAGGTACACCTTTGCCAAAAGCGGTCTCAGAACTATTTGATGCGCCAGTTTTACATGATACAGTGGTTCCTGCTGCTGAAATGCAATCAGCTGTTGAGCGCTATTTAGCGTTAGATTAATAATTTGTATTGAGAATAGAAGAAAGACCTCAGAAATTAATCTGAGGTCTTTCTTCTATAATAATATAGGTGATTATTTTTGTTTTAATAGATCACGGATTTCTTTCAATGTTTCGACTTCTTCATTGATAGCAGCAACTTCTTCATTTTCTTCTGTTTTGTTAGCAGCGAATAATTTATTAACTGTTTTGATAATGATAAAAACAATAAAAGCCGTAATCAAAAAATTCAAGACGTCGTTCAAAAATTTACCATAAGCGAATGTTGCATTGCCTAACTTGAAACTAAGTTGGGCTAAAGCACCATCTTGAACGAAAATGCCAATGAGTGGATTAATGAGGTTATCAACTAATGATTTGACGATGGCAGTAAACGCACCCCCGATAATGACCCCAACAGCCAAGTCAAGAACGTTACCACGCAAAATAAATGCTTTAAATTCTTTTAACACTATGTTTCCTCCTATATATTATGTAGTCTAATTATATCATAAAGGGCACTGTAAAGGGATGTGCAAAGCAGTTAGAAAAAAATAGATGAAAAGCTTGCAAATAGTCAAGCATTCTGTTATCATAGATAAGTACTGCGTAAAGCGTTGTATGTAGCTGTGAAGCGAGAGGTTGTGATACACCCGGAGGCGTTGCCACGCATCCTGTATTAGTTTTCTCGTGGAGCTAGCCTATTCTAAGAAATAGACGAGAGGAGAAAAAATGGCAAACAAAAAAATCCGCATTCGTTTGAAAGCGTACGAACATGGTATTCTTGATCAAGCGGCTGAAAAAATCGTAGAAACTGCGAAACGTACTGACGCATCTGTAGCAGGTCCAATCCCGCTTCCAACAGATCGTTCAGTTTACACAATCATCCGTGCGACTCACAAATACAAAGACTCGCGTGAACAATTCGAAATGCGTACACACAAACGTTTGATCGACATTATTAACCCAACACAAAAAACTGTTGATGGCTTGATGAAACTCGACTTACCAAGTGGCGTAAACATCGAAATTAAATTATAAGGAAAGGAACTCTAATGACAAAAGGAATCTTAGGGAAAAAAGTGGGAATGACCCAAATTTTCACTGAAACTGGCGAATTAATCCCAGTAACTGTCATTGAAGCTGCAGCTAACGTTGTGCTTCAAGTCAAAACAGTCGCAACTGATGGCTACGAAGCTGTTCAAGTTGGTTTTGATGACAAACGTGAAGTTTTGAGTAACAAACCTGCCAAAGGCCATGTTGCAAAAGCAAACACTGCTCCTAAGCGCTTCATTCGTGAATTCAAGAACATTGAAGGCTTAGAAGTAGGCGCTGAATTGACAGTAGAACAATTTGAAGCTGGAGATGTTGTTGACGTCACTGGTACGACTAAAGGTAAAGGTTTCCAAGGGGTTATTAAACGCCACGGACAATCACGCGGGCCAATGGCTCACGGTTCACGTTACCACCGTCGTCCAGGGTCAATGGGTCCTGTTGCACCTAACCGTGTATTCAAAAATAAACACCTTGCAGGTCGCATGGGTGGCAACCGCGTAACAGTTCAAAACCTAGTTATCGTACAAGTTGTCCCTGAAAAAAATGTTATCCTTGTTAAAGGTAATGTCCCAGGTGCTAAGAAATCACTTATCACAGTTAAATCAGCTATTAAAGCTAAATAATAAAGAAAGGAGATAAGTTAAAAATGACTAACGTATCATTATTTAAACAAGACGGATCGCAAGCTGGCGATATCACATTGAACGATGCAGTCTTTGGTATTGAACCAAATGAATCTGTTGTCTTCGACGTCATCCTAAGCCAACGTGCTAGCCTTCGTCAAGGTACTCACGCAGTTAAAAACCGTTCAGCAGTACGCGGTGGTGGTAAAAAACCATGGCGTCAAAAAGGAACTGGCCGTGCACGTCAAGGTTCTATCCGCTCACCACAATGGCGTGGCGGTGGCGTCGTCTTCGGACCAACACCACGTTCATACGGTTACAAATTGCCACAAAAAGTTCGTCAACTTGCACTTAAATCAGTTTATTCTGAAAAAGTTGCAGAAAACAAACTCGTGGCAGTTGATGCGCTGAACTTCGACGCACCAAAAACTGCAGAATTTGTAAAAGTTCTTGAAGCATTGGCAATCGAACGTAAAGTTCTTGTTATCTTCGAAAACGAAGGAAATAAATTCGCTGAATTGTCTGCACGTAACATTCCAAATGTTCAAGTCACAACTGCTAACTCAGCATCTGTTCTTGATATCGTAAACAACGATAAAATTTTGGTGACACAAGCAGCTCTATCTCAAATTGAGGAGGTTCTTGCATAATGTCATTGTACGACGTAATCAAAAAACCAATCATCACTGAAAGCTCAATGCTTACAATGGATGAAAAAAAATATACCTTTGAAGTTGATGGGCGTGCCCACAAACTTTTGATCAAACAAGCTGTTGAAGCTGCGTTTGAAGGGGTTAAAGTTGCTTCTGTTAACACTGTCAACGTGAAACCTAAAGCGAAACGCGTAGGTAAATACACAGGTTATACAAATAAAGTGAAGAAAGCTATCGTGACCCTGACGGCTGATTCTAAAAACATTGAAATTTTCGGGGAATAAGAAAGGAGTAATCAGTGGGTATTAAAGTATACAAACCGACGACCAACGGTCGTCGTAACATGACAAGCCTTGACTTTGCTGAAATTACGACTAACAAACCTGAGAAATCATTGTTGGTATCACTTAAAAGCAAAGCCGGCCGTAACAACAACGGACGCATCACAGTACGTCATCAAGGTGGCGGACACAAGCGTCATTATCGTGTGATTGACTTTAAACGTAATCACGATGATGTCGTTGCTAAAGTTGCAACTATCGAATACGATCCAAACCGTTCAGCAAACATCGCTTTGGTTGTTTATGCTGATGGTATTAAAACGTACATCCTTGCACCTAAAGGTCTTGTTGTTGGTCAAACAATCGTTTCTGGCCCAACAGCTGACATCAAAACTGGTAACGCTTTGCCACTTGCAAACATTCCAGTAGGTACATTGATTCACAACATTGAATTGAAACCTGGTAAAGGTGGACAATTGGTACGTTCAGCTGGTGCTTCTGCGCAAGTACTTGGTCAAGAAGGTAAATACACACTCGTGCGTTTACAATCTGGCGAAGTTCGCATGATTCTTTCAACTGCACGTGCAACAATCGGTGTTGTCGGTAATGGTGAGCATAGTCTTGTCAATATCGGTAAAGCTGGCCGTAACCGTTGGAAGGGTATCCGTCCAACAGTCCGCGGTTCAGTAATGAACCCGAACGATCACCCACACGGTGGTGGTGAAGGTAAACAACCAGTTGGTCGTAAATCGCCATCTACACCATGGGGCAAACCAGCACTTGGTCTTAAAACACGTAATAAGAAAGCTAGATCTAGCAAACTTATTGTTCGTCGTAAAAACCAAAAATAATCTATCCGCCAGCTCCGGCGTAGCACCGGCAGTGGTTCTAATACAAGTTGTTCAAATATTTAGTTTGAACAACTAAAAATTAAAGGAGAAACCATAACACATGGGACGCAGTCTTAAAAAAGGCCCTTTCGTCGATGATCATTTGATGAAAAAGGTTGTTGCTCAAGAAGGCAACGAAAAGAAAACAGTTATTAAAACTTGGTCACGTCGTTCTACGATCTTCCCTAACTTCATCGGTTACACGATTGCAGTTTATGATGGTCGCAAACACGTTCCAGTATATATCCAAGAAGACATGGTAGGACACAAATTGGGCGAATTCGCACCAACACGTACTTACCGTGGCCACGCAGCAGACGATAAAAAGACACGTCGTTAATTTATAGAGGAGGAAAAAAATGGCAGAAATTACTTCAGCTAAAGCAACTGCTCGTACAGTCCGCGTTTCACCTCGTAAATCACGTCTTGTAATCGACTTGATTCGTGGGAAAAACGTTGCAGATGCTATCGCAACACTTAAATTCACACCGACTAAAGCAGCAAATGAGATTGAGAATGTATTGAACTCTGCAATCGCAAACGCTGAAAATAACTTTGGTCTTGAAAAAGCAAACCTTTTTGTTTCAGAAGCCTACATTAATGAAGGCCCAACAATGAAACGTTTCCGTCCACGGGCTAAAGGTTCTGCTTCACCAATTAACAAACGCACAAGCCACATCACTGTGGTTGTGACAGAAAAATAAGGAGGTAAAATCGTGGGTCAAAAAGTACATCCTATTGGTATGCGTGTCGGCATCATTCGTGATTGGGACGCAAAATGGTATGCTGAAAAAGAATACGCAAGTTACCTCCATGAGGACCTTGCAATCCGTAAACTTGTTCAAACTAAACTTGCGGATGCTTCAGTTTCAACTATCGAAACTGAACGTGCTGTTAACAAAGTCATCGTGACTTTGCATACAGCTAAACCAGGTATGGTAATCGGTAAATCAGGTGCTAGCGTTGATGCACTTCGTGCAGAATTAAACGCTTTGACTGGTAAACAAGTTCACATCAACATCGTTGAAATCAAAAAACCTGACCTTGATGCTCACCTTGTCGGTGAAGGTATCGCGCGTCAACTTGAACAACGTGTGGCTTTCCGTCGTGCTCAAAAACAAGCGATCCAACGTACGATGCGTGCTGGTGCCAAAGGTATCAAAACTCAAGTATCTGGTCGTTTGAATGGTGCAGATATTGCCCGTGCTGAAGGTTATTCAGAAGGAACAGTGCCATTGCACACACTCCGTGCTGATATTGACTACGCATGGGAAGAAGCAGATACAACTTATGGTAAACTTGGCGTTAAAGTTTGGATTTACCGTGGTGAAATCTTGCCAACTAAAAAATCAGTGAAAGGAGACAAATAATGTTAGTACCTAAACGTGTGAAACACCGCCGCGAATTCCGTGGTAAAATGCGTGGGGAAGCTAAAGGCGGCAAAGAAGTCGCATTTGGTGAATTTGGTCTCCAAGCAACAACTTCTCACTGGATCACAAACCGTCAAATCGAGGCAGCTCGTATTGCCATGACACGTTACATGAAACGTGGTGGTAAAGTTTGGATCAAAATCTTCCCTCATAAATCTTATACTGCAAAAGCTATCGGGGTCCGTATGGGTTCTGGTAAAGGGGCACCTGAAGGTTGGGTTTCTCCAGTTAAACGCGGTAAAGTAATGTTCGAAATCGCAGGTGTTTCTGAAGAAGTCGCTCGCGAAGCATTACGTCTTGCATCACACAAACTGCCTGTTAAAACTAAGTTTGTAAAACGTGCTGAGGAGGAAACAAATGAAGCTTAATGAAGTAAAATCACTTTTGACAGAACTTCGTGGTCTTTCAGCTGAAGAACTCGCAACACGCGAACAAGATTTGAAAAAAGAATTGTTCGACTTGCGTTTCCAAGCAGCTGCTGGTCAGCTTGAAAACACTGTCCGCCTCAACGAAGTTAAGAAAACAATTGCTCGCGTGAAAACTGTTCAACGCGAAGCGAAATAATAGATAGGGAGAAACCTTTAAAATGGAACGTAATCAACGTAAAGTTTATCAAGGCCGCGTGGTTTCTGACAAAATGGATAAAACCATCACTGTTGTCATCGAAACAAAACGTAACCACCCTGTCTATGGTAAACGTATTAACTACTCTAAAAAATTGAAAGCTCACGACGAAAACAACTCAGCTAAAACTGGTGATATCGTTCGCGTGATGGAAACTCGTCCTTTGTCAAAAGACAAACGTTTCCGTCTTGTTGAAATCGTTGAAGAAGCAGTCATCATCTAACATTCTAAAAGGAGGAATTTGCTGTGATTCAATCAGAATCTCGTTTGAAAGTTGCTGATAACAGCGGTGCCAAAGAAATTCTTGCTATCAAAGTCCTGGGTGGCTCTGGTCGTAAATTCGCTGGTATCGGTGATGTTATTGTTGCATCTGTAAAATCTGCAGCTCCTGGCGGAGTTGTTAAAAAAGGTGAAGTTGTCAAAGCGGTTATCGTGCGTACAAAATCAGGCGCACGTCGTACAGACGGTTCATACATTAAGTTCGACGAAAACGCTGCTGTTATCATCAAAGATGACAAAACGCCTCGTGGAACACGTATCTTTGGCCCAGTTGCTCGCGAATTACGTGAAGGTAACTTCATGAAAATCGTATCATTGGCACCAGAAGTACTTTAAGCTTTAAATTCATTTTTAAAACTTAAACCAACAAAACACAAACACAGTCCCCTTGTGCTATACTCGTTTAAACATAAAATCAAAACAGATTTTGACTAATTTTAGCGAACTCATCGTTAACCGAATGTAACGTAAACTAATATGGTGCGACTGGTTTACTTGATTTGTCTAAAACTATTTCAAGATTTTACGATTCGGTTTCATACTTAAACGAGTATATAAGGGTGTCGCAATTCGCGACGTAAGAAAATTAGGAGAAAATTCAAATGTTTGTAAAAACAGGTGATACTGTCAAAGTCATCGCAGGTAAAAGCCGCGGTTTGACTGGTAAAGTCATTAAAGCTTTGCCAAAGGCTAACAAAGTTGTTGTTGAGGGTGCTAACATGATCAAAAAACACCAAAAACCAAACAACGAAAATCCAAACGGTGCGATTCTTGAACTTGAAGCGCCTATCCATGTGTCAAACGTACAAGTACTTGACAAAAATGGTGTAGCTGGCCGTGTTGGTTATAAAGTTGAAGGCGACAAAAAAGTGCGTTACAACAAAAAATCTGGCGAAATCCTAGATTAATAGACACGGAAAGGAGAATATAATGACTAATCGTTTGAAAGAAAAATACACTAACGAAGTAATCCCAGCGTTGACTGAACAATTCAACTACACATCTGTTATGGCTGTGCCAAAAGTTGATAAAATCGTCCTCAACATGGGTGTTGGTGATGCAGTAAACAACTCAAAAAACCTTGATAAAGCAGTTGCTGAATTAGCTTTAATCTCTGGTCAAAAACCATTGATCACAAAAGCTAAGAAATCAATCGCTGGTTTCCGTTTGCGTGAAGGCGTAGCGATCGGAGCAAAAGTAACACTCCGTGGCGAACGTATGTACGAATTTCTTGATAAATTGGTAACTGTCTCTCTTCCACGTGTCCGTGACTTCCATGGTGTGTCAAACAAAGCGTTTGACGGCCGCGGTAACTACACGCTAGGTGTGAAAGAACAGCTTATCTTCCCAGAAATTACGTATGATAACGTAGATAAAGTACGTGGTTTGGATGTTGTGATTGTAACAACAGCTAACACTGACGAAGAATCACGTGAATTGCTTGCTAAACTCGGCATGCCTTTCGCTAAATAATATAGGAGGTAAATATCTTGGCTAAAAAATCAATGATTGCAAAGAACAAGCGTCCAGCTAAGTTCACAACGCAAGCGTACACACGTTGCGAAAAATGTGGTCGTCCACATTCAGTATACCGTAAATTCCAACTTTGCCGTATTTGCTTCCGTGAATTGGCATATAAAGGGCAAATCCCAGGCGTTAAAAAAGCATCTTGGTAATTTTTGACGCTGTCTGCTTCGTTGGTGTTCAGCTCACAACCGCAAGGTTGCGTTGCTTCCACCGCCTTGCAGACAACGCCAAAAACTTTACTTAGCATTTGCTTTGTGAAGACCTTGCTTTTTGAATGATGGGCTTAGGTTACCTAAGTTTCTGAACTCTGGTATTTATAAATCCGCTAGCGTTTGCTAGTGGAGTCGTTAATGAACAAGTGATGTTCGCATCAAACTATTCATAATAGGAGAAAAATTAAAATGGTAATGACAGATCCAATCGCAGATTTCCTCACTCGTATTCGTAACGCTAACATGCGTAAATTCGAAGTTGTTGAAGCACCTGCATCAAAAATCAAACGCGATATCGCAAACATCCTCAAAACTGAAGGTTATGTTAAAGACGTAGAATTCATCGAAGATGATAAACAAGGTATCATCCGTGTTTTCCTTAAATACGGTAAAGATGGTGAAAAAGTTATCACTAACTTGAAACGTATCTCTAAACCTGGTTTACGTGTTTACGTGAAATCTGGTGAAGTACCTAAAGTCCTTAACGGTCTTGGTACAGCTGTGATTTCAACTTCTGAAGGTGTTGTGACTGATAAAGCAGCTCGCGCGAAAAACATTGGTGGAGAAGTTCTCGCTTACGTTTGGTAAGAATTGGTTTCCAATTCTATCTGCAACTGGAAACTCGTTAGATTTTCTAGCGAAACCCGTGAAAACTGTTAAGCAATGGTGTAAGCCGTTGCTTAACTGACAATTTAACAGGAGACAAACATGTCACGTATTGGTAATAAAATCATTACTATCCCTGCTGGCGTTGAGGTTAAACTTGACGGCGCAACAGCGACAGTAAAAGGTCCTAAAGGTGAGTTAACTCGCGCTTTTTCTAAGGACATCGAAATTAAAATCGAAGGTACTGAAATTACTTTACATCGTCCAAACGATTCTAAAGAAATGAAAACAATCCATGGCACAACTCGTGCTAACCTTAATAACATGGTGATTGGTGTATCTGAAGGGTTCAGAAAAGAACTTGAAATGCGCGGGGTTGGTTACCGTGCACAACTTGCTGGTAATAAATTAACTTTGTCAGTAGGTAAATCACACCCTGATGAAGTCGTTGCACCTGACGGTATCACTTTTGAAGTGCCATCAAACACACAAATTAACGTGTCTGGTTCAAACAAAGAAGTGGTCGGTGAAGTAGCAGCTTACATTCGTGGTTTACGCCCACCAGAGCCATATAAAGGCAAAGGTATTCGTTACGTTGGGGAATTTGTACGACGTAAAGAAGGTAAAACAGGTAAATAAGTTAGTTTTCTGTTTTCTAGGCTTTGTAACACAATTAAACGCATCCTATGCGTTATAAACTTGTGTCACTTGATAGACGCAGATAAATTGCTTACTGTTTAAAGTAAAACAACCAACAATAACCTTTTGGAGAGAATTTGGCTGCGCAAAGCGGCTTGATAGCTACTAAGAGGGACTAGAAAAAAATAAGAGGTAAATATTGTGATTTCTAAACCAGATAAAAATAAAACGCGTCAAAAACGCCACCGTCGCGTACGCGGTAAAATCTCTGGTACTGCAGAGCGCCCACGTTTGAATGTTTTTCGTTCTAACACAAACATCTATGCACAAGTAATTGATGACATAGCAGGTGTAACGCTCGCAAGTGCCTCATCGTTGAAAGAAAACGGTACTAAAACTGAACAAGCTAAAGCAGTTGGTACTGCAGTAGCTAAAGCAGCAGTAGCTGCTGGTGTTTCTGAAGTAATCTTCGACCGTGGTGGATACCTTTACCATGGACGTGTGCAAGCGCTCGCTGAGGCTGCACGTGAAAATGGACTTAAATTCTAAGGAAAGGGGTAGACACTAAAATGGCTAGAAACGAAGAAGTAAAAGAATTCGAAGAACGCGTTGTTGGTATCAACCGTGTTACTAAAGTTGTAAAAGGTGGACGTCGTCTGCGTTTTGCAGCGCTTGTTGTAGTTGGTGACCGTAACGGTCGCGTTGGATTTGGGACTGGTAAAGCACAAGAAGTACCAGAAGCTATCCGTAAAGCTATCGAATCAGCTAAGAAAAACTTGATTACAGTACCAATGGTTGGTACAACTGTACCGCATCAAGTACTTGGTGAATTTGGCGGCGGTAAGATCTTAATCAAACCTGCTGTTGAAGGGGCTGGAGTCGCAGCCGGTGGTGCTGTACGTGCCGTCCTCGAACTTGCTGGTGTTGCAGATGTCACATCAAAATCACTTGGTTCAAACACACCAATCAACGTTGTTCGCGCAACTGTTGATGGTTTGAAACAACTTAAACGTGCTGAAGATGTTGCCGCATTACGTGGCGTATCTGTAGCAGACTTAGCGTAAGGAGGATATCATGGCTCAAATTAAAATTACTTTGACTAAGTCTCCAATTGGCCGCTTGCCTGCACAACGCGCAACAGTTAAAGCGCTTGGCCTTGGCAAATTGTCAAGCTCAGTCATCAAAGAAGAATCAGCAGCTATCAATGGTATGGTCACTAAGATCGCTCATTTGGTAACAGTTGAAAAAGTTTAATCGGCTAACGATTAACCAAAAATAAAAGCGAGCCTGACACTTCCGCGATTTCCCGCGAAAGTGTCTTGGCGTTTAGTAAAGGCTATCTCTATTGAGGTGCCATAATAGGAGAAATTTATAATGAAATTAAATGAACTCAAAGCTGCTGAAGGTAGCCGTAAAGTCCGTAATCGTGTTGGTCGTGGGACTTCGTCTGGTAATGGTAAAACATCTGGTCGTGGTCAAAAAGGCCAAAAATCTCGTTCAGGTGGCGGTGTTCGTCTTGGTTTCGAGGGTGGTCAAACACCTTTGTTCCGTCGTATGCCTAAACGTGGTTTCTTGAATGTTAACCGTAAAGATTACGCAATCGTTAACCTTGACACATTGAACCGTCTTGAAGATGGCGCAACAGTTTCTGCTGAATCATTGGTTGCTGCTAAAATCATCAAAGATGTTAAATCAGGTGTTAAAGTTCTTGGTAACGGTGAACTCACAGTTAAAAACCTTAAAGTTGAGGTAGCTAAAGTTTCTGCTTCTGCAAAATCTGCTATTGAAGCTAACGGTGGTTCAGTTGTAACTCCTGAAGCCTAAAAACACGCATTAGTCTGTCGGGAATTTCTCGTCAGACTTTTGATGATTTTAGTCAAACATTTGAAATTCGGCTTTGATTATAGTATAGTTAAAGAAATGATATTTTTTTCAAAATACTATTAGATAAAGCTGATTTAAAATCAGAATAAAGGGGTTCTATGTTTTTTAAACTCTTGTTTCAAGCATTCAAAGTGAAAGAGATTCGAGGTAGAATCTTATTCACGCTTGGCATTCTATTCGTTTTCCGTCTAGGCGCACATATTACAGTACCTGGCATTAATGTTAACAATTTAAATGCCTTGAGTGATCTGCCATTTTTGTCAATGATGAATATGGTTTCAGGGAATGCAATGCAAAGTTTTTCGGTTTTTGCAATGGGCGTGTCGCCGTATATCACAGCATCAATCATTGTCCAACTATTGCAGATGGATATTCTACCTAAGTTCGTCGAATGGGGCAAACAAGGTGAGATTGGTCGCCGAAAACTCAATCAAGCTACACGCTACATTTCGTTAGTTTTAGCTATGCTACAATCTGTAGGGATAACAGCAGGTTTTCAGGCTATGAGTGCCCAAAATATTGTAACGAATCCGACTTGGCAGACTTATCTGTTTATCGGTGCCATCTTAACTACAGGATCTATGATTGTTGTTTGGTTGGGTGAGCAAATCACTGATCGTGGATTTGGTCAAGGTGTATCGGTTATTATCTTTGCTGGGATTATCTCGTCAATTCCTGGTGCCATTAGTCAAGTTTATCAAGATAAATTTGTCAATGTGCGTTCGGGGGAACTACTCAACTCTAGCATATTTGTGGTGATTTTACTTGTTGCTATGGCAGCGATTATCTTTATCACGACATTTATTCAACAGGCTGAGCGTAAAATTCCAATTCAATATACAAAACTAGTACAAGGTGCACCGACAAGTTCATACTTGCCATTGCGGGTCAATCCTGCGGGGGTCATTCCAGTTATCTTTGCTAGTTCAATTTCTACGGCACCACAAACGATTTTACAACTCTTGCAACGTTCTAATAATAATGTGACTTGGATTGAAAATATCAAAAATGCTCTAGATTATAATACTTGGACAGGTATGCTGTTTTATGCATTGTTGATTGGTCTTTTTACATTCTTCTACGCCTTTGTTCAGGTCAATCCTGAAAAAATGGCGGAAAACTTACAAAAACAAGGGTCGTATATTCCATCTGTTCGTCCTGGTAAGGGCACAGAAAAATATATCTCACGTTTGTTGATTCGTTTGTCAACAGTTGGCGCATTATTCCTCGGACTGATTTCAATTGTTCCGATTGTTGCGACTAACTTGTTTGGTCTACCTAGAATGGTAGCCCTTGGCGGTACGAGCCTTCTCATTTTGATTTCCACTGCGATTCAAGGTGCGAAACAATTAGAGGGGTACATGTTTAAACGTCAGTATAAAGGATTTATGGACGATCCAATTAAATAATGAAAGACTGGTCGAAAGATCAGTTTTTTGTTTTAAAAAAGAATGTTACCTTGATGTTGTCAAAATGATGCGAAAACGCTAAAATAGAAGGGTAGACAAAATTAGACAAATGGAGAACAAATGAATTTATTAATCATGGGCCTACCAGGTGCTGGTAAAGGAACGCAAGCTGAAACAATCGTTGAAACTTATGGCGTGCAACATATTTCAACAGGAGATATGTTCCGTGCAGCGATGAAAAATGAGACTGAAATGGGTAAATTAGCCAAATCATTTATTGATAAAGGTGAATTGGTACCAGATGATGTGACAAATGGCATCGTCAAAGAACGTTTAGCGCAAGAAGATATTCAAGCATCCGGTTTTTTGTTAGACGGTTTTCCACGAACGATTGAACAGGCTGAAGCACTCGACACAATGCTTGCCGATTTGGGTATTAAGCTTGATGCTGTTGTGAATATTGATGTAGATCCTGCTATCTTAGTTGAACGTTTGTCAGGTCGTTTCATTTGTCGTACATGTGGTGCAACTTATCATAAAGTATTTAATCCAACAAAAGTTGCGGGCACTTGTGACAAATGTGGAGGTCATGATTTCTATCAACGCGAAGATGATAAACCTGAAACCGTTAAAAATCGGTTGGATATCAACATTAAACAAGGTGCACCAATACTTGAACACTATGGCAAACTTGGTTTAGTTAAAGATGTTGACGGGCAACAAGATATCGCTAAAGTATCAGAAGCCATTAAAGCCATTTTAGGGTAAACAAACGTTTTAACAGCTGTTAAAATAAATTCGTCTCATTAACTTGTAAAAGTCGGACTAGTATGGTATAATATCCTAGTCCGACTTTTAGATATTTTATCAAAAATGGACAAATTTAAAGAGGAGGTAAGTTGACGTGGCAAAAGATGACGTAATCGAAATTGAAGGCAAAGTGATTGACACAATGCCTAACGCGATGTTCACAGTTGAGCTTGAAAATGGACACAAAATTTTGGCGACTATTTCAGGCAAAATGCGAAAGAATTATATCCGCATCTTAACTGGTGACCGTGTTACTGTTGAGATGTCGCCGTATGATTTGACCCGTGGACGTATTACATACCGCTTTAAGTAGTCCAAACATTTTTATAGGAGGTATATACAATGAAAGTAAGACCATCGGTTAAACCAATGTGCGAATACTGTAAAGTAATTCGTCGTAACGGTCGTGTTATGGTAATTTGCCCTGTCAATCCAAAACACAAACAACGTCAGGGATAGAAAGGAAACATAAAGAATGGCTCGTATTGCTGGAGTTGATATTCCAAACGATAAACAAGTAGTAATTTCACTTACTTACGTTTACGGAATCGGTCTCAAAACGTCACAAAAAGTTCTTGCAGCCGCTGGCGTTGCAGAAGATATTCGCGTGAAAGATCTTACAACTGACCAAGAAGATGCTATCCGTCGTGAAGTTGATGGACTTAAAGTTGAAGGCGACCTACGTCGTGAAGTAAACCTTAACATCAAACGTCTCATGGAAATCGGTAGCTATCGTGGCATGCGTCATCGTCGCGGATTGCCTACTCGTGGTCAAAACACGAAGAACAACGCACGTACACGCAAAGGCCCTGCTAAATCTATCGCAGGCAAGAAAAAATAAGAAAGGAGATTAACATTGGCTAAACCTACTCGTAAACGTCGTGTGAAGAAAAATATCGAATCTGGTGTTGTCCACATTCATGCAACTTTCAATAACACAATCGTGATGATTACAGACGTTCATGGTAACGCGCTTGCTTGGTCATCTGCTGGTGCCCTTGGCTTCAAAGGATCTAAAAAATCGACTCCTTTCGCTGCTCAAATGGCATCTGAAGCTGCTGCTAAGTCTGCTCAAGAACATGGTTTGAAAACTGTAGCCGTTACTGTTAAAGGTCCTGGACCAGGTCGCGAATCTGCGATCCGCGCGCTTGCAGCTGCAGGTCTTAACGTAACAGCAATCAGCGATGTGACGCCTGTACCCCACAATGGTGCACGTCCTCCAAAACGTCGTCGTGTATAATTTCGAGAGTGCTTGTTGCTACTCTAACATTTTGCACTGAAAGGATATACACATGATTGAGTTTGAAAAACCAAAAATTACAAAATTTGATGAAGCTAATACCTATGGCAAATTTGTCGTAGAGCCGTTAGAACGTGGTTATGGGACAACCCTAGGCAACTCATTACGTCGTATTCTTCTATCGTCACTTCCTGGTGCTGCTGTTACAAGCATCCAAATTGACGGTGTACTCCATGAGTTCACAACAATTCCAGGTGTACATGAAGATGTGATTCAAGTGATTCTTGCGATTAAAGGGCTTGCGATCAAATCATATGTTGAAACGGAAAAAATCATTGAACTTGACGTCACAGGTCCTGCTATTGTAACAGCAGGAGATATCTTGACTGATAGCGATATTGAGATTGTCAACAAAGATCATTACCTTTTCACACTTGCGGAAGGGCACTCTGTGAACGCTCGTATGACTGTGAAATCAGGTCGTGGTTACGTCCTTGCAGAAGATAATAAACAATCTGACGCGCCTATCGGGACAATTGCTGTAGATTCATCTTACACACCTGTCAACAAAGTGAATTATCAAGTTGAACCAGCTCGTGTGGGTGAAAAAGATAACTTTGACAAATTGTCACTTGAAATCTTTACAAACGGCACAATCTCAGCAGAAGATGCCTTGTCATTATCTGCAAAAATCTTGACTGACCATTTGAGTCTCTTTGTTAACTTGTCTGAAGTAGCACAAGCTGCCGATACATTGGTTGATAAAAATGAGGTGAAACCAGAGCGTGCTTTGGACAAAGTCATCGAGGAACTTGATCTTTCTGTTCGTTCATATAACTGTTTGAAACGTGCTGGTATTAATACCGTCGCTGATCTTGCTGATATGAGTGAGCCTGAAATGCTCAAAGTGAAAAACTTGGGTCGTAAATCTTTAGTGGAAGTTAAAGATAAACTTGATAGCCTAGGCTTGTCACTCAAAAAAGACTAAATTAAAATCTAATAGGAGGAATCATGGGTTACCGTAAACTTGGACGTAAATCTGATCAACGTAAAGCAATGCTTCGCGATTTGACGACTGACTTGATCATCAACGAATACATCGTAACAACTGAAGCTCGCGCTAAAGAAGTTCGTAAAACTGTTGAAAAAATGATTACACTCGGAAAACGTGGCGATCTTCACGCACGCCGTCAAGCTGCTGCTTACGTACGTAACGAAATCGCTGAAAAAGATTTCAACGAAGAAACTGAAACTTTCCCAACTGCACTTCAAAAATTGTTTGGCGACATCGCTACACGTTATGAAGGCCGTAATGGTGGATACACACGTATTCTTAAAACTGAACCACGCCGTGGCGATGCTGCACCGATGGCAATTATTGAACTTGTTTAATAATTGATTTCAGTTTAAAAAATAAAGCAGTAAGGGGCACCTGTCATTTATGATTTTGTGGTGTTTTTGAAAGCATTTTTGAAAAGATATAGAATCGGAATGTCAGTGTGGCCCGATAGTCTTCATCAATCTTTTGTGGAGTGTTATGATGGTGGTGCTTGCACTTAGTCTAGCTCTTACTGTCTAGTCTTAAAAACTAGGCCGCTTATCCTTTGGGATAAGTGGTTTTTATTTTACCTAAAATTTGAAACGGTTATACATAGCAAGTATGCCTCGTAATAAAATATTTCAAAGTCGAGACAAGCGCATTGTATGTTAGAATAGACATACTAAAACTAAAAAGATGTCAAACGTCTGATGTCGTTTAAGATGTCAAATGATGCTAGAGGTAAGAAGCTAAGTGCACCTTATGATTGCAACAACAGGGGATGAAACTTCTTAAAATACAAGGTGGTTAGATAAAAAAGGAGCGAGGATGAATATTGCACGAGAGCTCTTACGTGAGCGCTATTTTACAAATTTGAAGCACTCAAATGACTTATTCGTTGGTATTGAGTTAGAACTACCAATTGTTAAGCTCACGGGTGAAGCTGTTGATTTTTCTGTTGTCTTCGCCTTATTTGATGAAATGATTGAAAAACTGCCGTTGTCGATTGAGAAATCGGATGATAACGGTCAAGCCATTCAATTGGTTTCAGATGAAAACAACGACCGCATTTTGTTTGAAGTTGGCTACAATACTATAGAATTTGCATTTGATAAAGCAGAGACTATAGGTGAAGTCGAACAACGTTTTTCAAACTATCTTGCTGTCATGCAACCATTTTTAAAAAATCAAAATCACCTTTTAACTGGTTTTGGCGTCAATCCTTTCTGGGATAAAAATGACAACAGACCTGTTGCTAGTCCTCGTTACGAGATGTTGATGGCTTACTTGAAGTTGGGGGAGACAAGAGAAGAAGTGCGGGTCAGCCAGAATAATTATGGTGCTTTTATTCAAGGAAGTCAAGTTCAGCTAGATGTGACGCGTGAGAATTTAGTAACAACGCTAAATACCTTTAATGCCATAGAAATGGTTAAAGCTTGGCTTTTCGGAAACTCTTATCTTTGGAATGGACAATTAGACACTTTAATTTCACGGGATGTTTTTTGGGAAGAGTCAATGCATGGCATATTTCCTGAAAATACAGGTGTATTTCCAGAAGCTTTTGAGAGTCTAGAAACATTTCTTGATTATTTAATGAAAACTGCCTTATTCACAAGGACTTCTGAAGCAAGTACTTTTTATTTTGAACCAATTCAAGCGATGGATTACTTCAATCATGATGAAATTCCAGCCTTTGATCTGCTCGGCAATGAATTGGTCTTAATGCCAAGTCCGTATGATTTTGAAGCACATCGGAGTTATCAGTATCAGAATCTCACGACACGCGGAACAGTCGAGTTTAGAAGTACTTGTGCCCAGCCTATTGCTACGTCATTTACTGTTGCAGCTTTCCATTTAGGATTGATGCAGGAGTTAGCATCTTTTGAGACATTAATCGCAAGCCATGCTTTTTACGAAGATTATGGCCGAGATTATCCACAACTTCGTCGCAGGTTTTCAGCGCAAAACTTATCATCCGAGGAAATAGAGGATGTTGCAAGTTTTGCAGAAGATTTAGTAAATCTCGCAGCAGTAGGTCTTGAAAAACGTGGATTTGGTGAAGAAAAGTATTTAACAGCGCTCTATCAACGAATTGAAAGAAAAGAGAATCCGGCCGTTAAAGCATTGCACTTGCTTGAATCCGGCAAAACATTATCAGAAATATCGGAGATTTTTGCAGATGGAAAAGACATTTAAGATATCAAGGACTACCTCACCTAACAAGCTCAATATGCAGAATGTTTACTGGTACATCAATGGTGATTTGCTTACGATTACCTACCATACCAATCGGGACCTATCCGCCATTTTAGCTGTCCTCGGTCGTCATGGTATTGAAATCCAGTATGTTCAGGCGCCTGCCAATGACTTTCAACTCCCGGGTTACGAAAATTTGGAATTATCAACTCAAAATTTAATTGCAGATGCCATTAAATATGGCATTCAGTTTCAAGTCCTTGATGAAGTTGAACAAATCTTAAAATTGACCTATGGTTCACATACGGAGTACATCAAAGAAGGCAATATTACGCATTTTGACAGCGCCCTATCTCATGCTTTAATGGAAAACAAAATCGTTACTAAAGCGATTTTAAATACTGCTGGCATTCAAGTGCCGTCTGGCTTTGAATTTCATGACCTTAACGACGCCTTGCGCCATTTTGACCAGTTACCTTCGGCTTTTGTAGTCAAACCCAAGTCTACCAATTACGGCATCGGCATCAGTATTTTTAAAGAAACGACGACACAAGCAGACTATGAAGAAGCGGTGAAAATTGCTTTTGAAAATGATGATGCCGTTATCGTTGAGACCTATGCTCATGGTACAGAATTTAGATTTTATGTGCAAAGCGGAGAAGTATTAGCTGTATTAGAACGCTTTCCAGCGAATGTCGTTGGGGACGGTGTTCATAATATCCAACAATTGGTGGCCATAAAGAATACAGATATTAGGCGGGGGGAGCATCATAGAACACCGCTTGAAAAAATTAAATTGGGGGATGTTGAAAGATTGACACTTAGTTTACAAGGTTTTGATGTGCAATCAGTTCCCAAAGCACAAGAACGTGTTTTTCTAAGAGAGAACTCGAATGTTTCAACTGGTGGTGATTCAATTGACCGGACTGAACAAGTCAGTGACTATTATAAAGCAATCGCTGTAAAAGTTGCACATGCATTGGACGTGACGATTACTGGAGTTGATATTATCATTCCAGACGCCAGTCAAAAAGGTCCTTATTTTGTTATTGAAGCGAATCAAAATCCGATGATGCAAATGCATCTTTTTCCTGCAGTTGGTAAATCACGCCGTGTTACTGAAAGTTTGATTAAACTATTATTTCCAGAAAGTGTTTAATTCAGATGATGACCATGCTGAAAGCGTGGTTTTTATTTGACAAAATTTTCTGATAATTGCTTGACGAAAGTTTTAAAAGTGTTAAAATGGTAATAATAGATTTGTTTGAAAAGAGGAAAAATTTAAGTTTAATTTCAGAATTAAGCTTAATCTCATGTTTAAGTCTCGAATATCGCAAGTCTTTTGAAATCAAACGCTAATAACTTAGGCAAGGAAGGCACGTATGAAATTTACATATAACGGTACGACAACAGAAGTTGAGCTTAACAAGTATTCTAAAACGCTCACGCAAGATCCGACACAACCCGCAACTCAGGCTATGTTCTATGGCATCGGATTTAAGGATGAAGATTTTGATAAAGCGCAAGTTGGGATTGTGTCAATGGACTGGGATGGAAATCCTTGTAATATGCACTTAAATCAACTCGGTCAAAAAGTTAAATCATCTGTTGACGCAACGGAAGGTCTTTTGGGCTTACAGTTCCACACGATTGGTGTTTCTGATGGCATTGCTAATGGTACAGATGGGATGCGTTATTCGCTAGTATCACGAGAAGTAATTGCAGACTCAATCGAGACAAATGCTGGCGGTGAGTACTATGACGGAATTGTTGGTATTCCAGGTTGTGATAAAAATATGCCAGGTACAATTATCGGCATGGCGCGTTTGAACCGACCGTCTATCATGGTTTATGGTGGGACAATTGAACATGGTGAATATAATGGTCAGTCTCTCAATATTGTTTCGGCCTTTGAAGCCTTGGGGGAAAAATTAACAGGTCACATTAATGATGAAGACTACCATGGTGTGATTTCCAATGCTATTCCTGGTCAAGGAGCTTGTGGTGGCATGTATACAGCTAATACAATGGCTGCAGCGATTGAAACACTTGGGATGACCCTGCCATTTTCATCAACTAACCCAGCTAAATCTGATGAAAAACAACGTGAAGCAGCATCAGTTGGTGAATATATGAAGACGCTTCTTGCCTTGGATATTAAACCAAGTGATATCATGACGCGTGAAGCCTTTGAAGACGCCATTACAGTTGTCATGGTACTTGGCGGTTCAACCAATGCTGTTTTGCATTTGATTGCCATGGCACGTACAGTTGGGATTGACCTCACACAGGATGATTTTCAAGCTATTTCTGACCGTACACCTGTAATTGGTGACTTCAAACCTTCTGGTAAATACATGCAAGAAGATTTGCACCGAATTGGTGGCCTTCCAGCTGTCCTTAAATTTCTCCTTAAAGAAGGTCGGATCCATGGTGACCGGATGACAGTCACAGGTAAAACTCTAGCAGAAAATCTGGAGCATGCAGCAGATTTAGACTTTACAGTTCAGGATATTATCAGACCTTTTGACAAACCAATCAAAGCCACAGGGCATTTGCAAATCCTTTATGGCAATCTCGCATCGGGCGGTTCAGTCGCTAAGATTTCGGGTAAAGAAGGTGAGCAATTCACTGGAACAGCGCGTGTCTTTAACGGTGAACAACATTTTATTGAAGGCATAGAGACAGGGCGCTTACACGCCGGTGATGTTGCAGTCATTAAGAATATAGGCCCAGTCGGGGCACCTGGGATGCCAGAAATGCTGAAACCAACATCTGCTTTGATTGGTGCAGGATTAGGAAAATCAGTTGCTCTGATTACCGATGGACGTTTCTCTGGTGGGACACATGGCTTTGTTGTAGGGCATATTGTCCCTGAAGCCGTTAAGGGTGGGGTGATCGGTCTCGTTGAAGATGATGATATCATCGAAATTGATGCCATTAACAACACCATTGATCTGAAAGTATCTGATGAAGAGTTGGCAAAACGTCGCGCTGCTTATCAACAACCAGCACCCAAAGCGACTCGTGGTGTCCTTGCAAAATTTGCAAAATTAACAGATGATGCCGCGCATGGCTGTATTACTGATTTTTAATTGATTTTCAACATTGATAATCAAAACAACTGGTTAAATCGACCAGTTGTTTTGATTAAGAAAACAACTTTATCTGATATTTTTAAAAGATACAATATTTTAAGCATCGCTTGAAATCGCACATTTGAATTCTGAATTTCTGTCAGGTAAATCATGATGAATATTAGAAGTTTTATAATTCAAATTATACCGAAATCACTTGAAAAAAAAGGGCAAAAGTGTTAAAATCTAAACATAATTCATAATTTTCAGAAATTTCGAAATATGAAAATCCTTGAAGGAGAGCTAATATTGAAACAAATAAAACTTGAAACCCCAAAAAGTGGTTCGCAACTCGTCCTTGATACCCTTAAAGATTTGGGGGTTGACACTATTTTTGGTTATCCAGGTGGCGCAGTTTTACCACTCTATGATGCTATTTATGATTACGAGGGGATTCAGCATATTCTTGCTCGCCATGAACAAGGGGCAACGCATGAGGCGGAGGGATATGCGAAATCATCAGGTAAGTTAGGGGTTGCTCTGGTCACATCAGGTCCTGGGGCAACGAACGCGATTACAGGTATTGCAGATGCCAATGCAGATTCAGTACCGATGCTAGTTTTTACTGGTCAAGTGGCAACGCCTGGTATTGGTAAGGATGCTTTTCAGGAAGCTGATATTATCGGTGTTACGATGCCAATTACCAAATATAACTATCAGATTCGTGAAACGCAAGACATTCCTCGCGTGATTACAGAGGCGGTTCACATTGCGACGACAGGACGTCCGGGTCCTGTTGTTATTGATTTACCTAAAGACGTCGCAGCTCAAGAAGTTGATTTTATTAATGATGTGACGATTGACTTGCCTTCTTATAACCCAACTGTTGAACCAAATGTCAAGCAATTGAAAAAAATTGTTGCGTTGTTAGCTAAAAAGAAGCGTCCACTAATTTTAGTGGGTGGTGGTGTCAATTATTCAAATGGCAATCTTGCCTTAACACAGTTTGCTGAAAAATATCAAATTCCAGTCGTTTCTAGTCTACTAGGGTTAGGTGCGATACCAGTTGAAAATCCGTTATTTTTAGGGATGGGCGGAATGCATGGGTCTTATGCTGCTAATATGGCATTAGCTGAAACTGATTATCTCATTAATTTTGGGAGTCGGTTTGATGACCGATTGGCCTCAAATCCTTCCTTATTTTTGAAGGAGGCGACGGTAGCACATATCGATATTGACCCAGCAGAGATTGGCAAAATTGTCAAAACGCATTTACCGGTTGTAGGAGATGCAAAGCGTGCTTTGGAAATATTACTTGAGATTGAAGCACCTTCGACTCATTTTTCAAAATGGGTTGAACAAGTTCAGGACAATGCGCAAAGAGCACCATATAGTTATGAACCTGAGGATGATTATAATAAGCCTCAGGAAGTTATCAAATTAATTGGTGAGTTGACCAACGGTGATGCCATCATTGTGACAGATGTTGGGCAGCATCAGATGTGGGCAGCTCAATGGTACCCGTACAAAAGTAACCATCAGCTGATTACAAGTGGTGGACTTGGGACTATGGGATTTGGTATTCCTGCAGCCATTGGAGCCAAATTAGCCAATCCAGATAAAGAAGTTATCGTTTTTGTTGGTGATGGTGGTTTCCAAATGACCAACCAAGAATTGGCGATTTTAAATGGTTATCATGTGCCAATCAAAGTTGTACTCTTTAATAATCACTCGCTGGGAATGGTACGTCAGTGGCAAGAAAAGTTCTATGAAGAACGTCGAAGTCAATCTGTCTTTGATTTGGAACCCAATTTCCAATTATTAGCTGAGGCTTATGGTCTAAAGCATGATAAATTTTTAAATCCACAAACAATCGCTGAAGATTTAAAAGTTATCACAGAAGATGTGCCAATGGTATTGGAAGTTGGTATTTCTAGAGCAGAACAAGTCTATCCGATGGTGCCAGCAGGTTGGCATAATGACGAAATGTTGGGGGTGAAATTCAATGCGTAGAATGTTAACAGCCAAACTCAATAATTCAACAGGTGTCCTAAATCGCTTTACAGGCGTCTTATCACGCCGTCAGGTTAATATTGAAAGTATTTCTGTTGGACATACAGATGTGCCACATATTTCAAGGATTACGGTTATCATTGATGTTGAAAGTATCGATGAGGTCGAACAGATCATTAAGCAACTGAATCGGCAAGTTGATGTTTTGCGCGTACGTGATATTACAGACGTGCCACATATTGAACGAGAAGTGATCCTTGTCAAGGTATCAGCACCTGCTAATATTCGAGCAGAATTATTTGCGATGATTCAACCTTTTCGTGCCAGTGTAGTTGATGTTGCCCCTAAAACAGTAACCATTCAACTAACTGGAGGCTACGATAAAATTGAAGCGCTATTAAGAGTGGTTAAACCTTATGGCATTAAAAACATTGCTAGAACTGGCGTCACAGGTTTTACGCGAGATTAAAAGACAATCAGAATTAAAAGGTTCATAATTATCCTTGACAAATTGTCTGAAAAATCGTAAAATTATATCATATTTAAAAATTGATTGAATTTTCTATCTTTTGCTAATTGACAGATAACTAGCAATGTCCATAAAAGATAGATACAAAAAAGCTTATAGGAGATTTAAAACGATGGCAGTAACGATGTATTATGAAAACGATGTAAAAACACCAGCACTTGCTGGTAAACAAATTGCAGTAATTGGCTATGGCTCACAAGGTCATGCACATGCTCAAAACTTGCGCGACTCAGGTGAAAACGTCATCATTGGCGTACGTGCAGGTAAATCATTTGATGCTGCTAAAGAAGATGGTTTTGATGTTTATCCAGTGGCAGAAGCCGTTGCAAAATCTGATGTTATTATGGTTTTGGCACCTGATGAAATTCAAGCAGACCTTTACGCGAAAGATATTGCTCCTAACCTTAAAGATGGTGCAGCACTCGGTTTTGGTCATGGCTTTAATATTCATTTTGGTTACATTAAAGCACCAGAAACAGTTGATGTTTTCATGCTTGCTCCTAAAGGACCAGGCCACTTAGTACGTCGTACTTATACGGAAGGTTTTGGTGTACCAGCACTCTTCGCTGTCTATCAAGATGCAACAGGAAATGCGCGTGATATCGCAATGGACTGGGGACGTGCAGTAGGTGGCGCACGTGTTGGGATGCTTGAAACAAGCTTTAAAGAAGAAACTGAAGAAGATTTATTCGGTGAACAAGCGGTACTTTGTGGTGGTACAACTGCCTTGATTGAAGCTGGCTTTGAAACCTTAACAGAAGCAGGATACGCCCCAGAATTGGCTTATTTTGAGGTACTACATGAATTGAAACTTATCGTTGACCTTTTGTATGAGGGTGGTTTCAAGAAAATGCGTCAATCTATTTCGAATACAGCAGAATATGGTGACTATATTGCTGGACCACAAATCATCACAGCTGAAGTTAAAGCTAACATGAAAAAAGTTCTCAATGATATTCAAACAGGTGCTTTTGCAAAAGATTTTGTAGAAGACTACAAGGCTGGTAATCCGAAAATGAAGGCTTTTCGTGCTGCTGCAGCAGATCTTGAAATTGAAAAAGTTGGTGCTGAATTACGTAAGGCAATGCCATTTACGCAAGCAAATGATGACGCAGCTTTCAAAATCTACAACTAAGCCAAAAATACAGACACTTCTGTCTATCGTTTTTTACTTGGAAGAAAGCTGAGCTTGGTCTCAGCTTTTCTTTTTGATTAGTTTGAAAAAATGAAGGAATTTAATTTTATGGTAACTTACAAAGATGTATTAGCTGCTAACGATGTATTGAAAAATGTTGTCATTCGAACACCGATGAGACGAGATAGCTACTTATCTGAAAAATATGATGCGAATATTTATCTCAAGCAAGAAAATGTCCAGAAAGTACGGTCGTTTAAGTTGCGAGGCGCTTATTATGCAATTCATAATTTACCACAAGATAAATTAAAATGTGGGGTTGTTTGTGCCAGTGCAGGAAATCATGCGCAAGGCGTAGCTTATACTTGTCAAGAATTGAAAATCCCTGCAACAATTTTCATGCCGACAACCACGCCACAACAAAAAATTACGCAAGTTAAATTTTTTGGCGGAGATTATGCCGAAATTGCACTTGTTGGTGACACATTTGATGAGTCCGCTACTGCGGCCATCGATTATGCGCTCCGTGAAAATAAAACATTCATCGACCCGTTTGATAATCCCGATGTGATTTCTGGTCAGGGTACTGTTGCCGTAGAGATTTTTGAAACAGCTAAGCAAGAACACCTTAAAATTGATACACTTCTAGCTGCAGTTGGTGGAGGTGGCCTGATTTCGGGTGTCTCACTCTATGCAAAATATGCGAGTCCAGAAACCAAAGTTATTGGTGTAGAAGCATCAGGAGCCAGGTCGATGCAAGCAGCATTTGACAACAATGGTCCAGTTAAACTTAAGACAATTGATAAATTTGCAGATGGTATTGCTGTTCAAAAAGTGGGACAGTTAACCTATCAAATTGCCAAAGAAAATGTCGATGAACTGGTGCATGCGGATGAAGGATTGATATCAAGTACGATTTTAGATCTCTACTCTAAACAGGGTATCGTAGTTGAACCAGCGGGTGCAACTAGTGTAGCAGCGTTAGAGTTAATAAAAGATGAAATAAAAGGTCAGACAATTGTTTGCATTATATCTGGTGGCAATAACGATATCAATCGGATGCAAGAAATTGAAGAAAAAAGTTTAGTTTATGAAGGTTTGAAACACTATTTTGTCGTAAACTTTCCGCAAAGACCAGGAGCCTTACGTGAGTTTGTCAACGATATCTTAGGACCTCACGATGACATTACGCGTTTTGAGTATATTAAGCGAGCGAATAAAGGTACTGGACCGGTTTTGATTGGCATTTTGCTGGCGAATAAACAAGATCAAGCTCAACTCATTGAACGATTAGCAGAGTTTGACAATAAATTTATTGATTTAAAAGGACAAGAAAGTTTATATAACTTATTGGTCTAAAATAACTAATATAAAAACATCTAAAATGAGCAGTGTCAGTAAAGGTAATTTTAGGTGTTTTAATTAACCCTTCTGTTAAGAGAAAAATAGAAAACGAAAGTTTATGATGCTTAAACTACCTTAAAATCAATTGTTAACGAGAAATAATAGGTCTTCAAGATATAATATATTTTAAAGATTAAAAATAAAAACAAAAATATTTCAAAAAAGAGTTGACATGTTTGGTAAGATTTG
>NZ_JXJT01000017.1 GCF_002441885.1 Pseudolactococcus chungangensis CAU 28 = DSM 22330
ATTTTTCTAACTTAATTTTACAATTCGCGTATAATTAAAATGAAAAATTAAAAAACTCAAAATTCTGCCAGATTATAAAATTACAAAAATATGAATAAATAATTGAGTTGAAGATGGCATATATATAAGTACATTGAATAATTCTGGTGCTAAGATATGAGGAGATTAAATCACTAACTATTTTTGCAACTATTTAATTAAATAGTTGCANAAATATAGGAGAAGATATGCAGGAGACACAGGAACAAACGATTGATTTAAGAGGGATCATTAACATTATTCGTAAAAGACTAGGCTTAATATTATTTAGTACCTTTGTAGTGTTAGTACTAGGAAGCATTTATACTTTTTTTATAGCCACACCTGTTTACACAGCAACAACTCAACTTGTTGTAAAACTACCAAATTCAGATAATTCGTCAGCCTATGCTGGACAAGTGGCTGGGAATATCCAGATGGCCAATACAATTAACCAAGTCATTGTAAGCCCGGTTATTCTTGATAAAGTTCAGAGTAATTTAAATCTACCTAGTAATGCTTTCCAAAAACAAGTTACAGCAACAACTCTAACAAATTCACAAGTTATCACACTTACTGTTAAATATTCTAATCCTTATGTTGCTCAAAAGATTGCAGATGAGACTGCAAACATATTTAGTATGGAAGCAGCTAATTTATTGAACGTTACGAATGTTAATATCTTATCCAAAGCAAAGGTTGAGTCAACACCGACTAGTCCTAAACCCAAGCTTTATCTGGCTATATCTATCGTTATCGGTTTAATTTTAGGCCTAGCTTTAGCTCTGCTAAAAGAAGTATTTGATAATAAAATCAATAAAGAAGAAGATATCGAGGCTTTGGGATTATCAGTACTTGGGGTGACAGCGTACGCTCAGACCAGTGATTTTAGTAATCCTAATTATAAAAAAGAGACATTGGATAGCGATACATCAATGTCACCTGGTGAGCAGGAATTAAGTAGATTATCAAAGAGAAAAAAGAGATAGGAGTTTAGGATGTCTAAAAATAAAAAAAATATAGGTGACAATCGATACACGATTACGAGTATGAACCCTAAATCACCTATTTCTGAACAATACCGAACAATTCGAACGACTATTGAGTTTAAAATGATAGATCAAGGTATCAAAAGTTTTCTGGTAACATCTTCAGAAACCTCTGCTGGTAAGTCAACAACAATTGCCAATTTAGCAATCACTTTTGCACAACAGGGTAAAAAGGTACTGTTAATCGATGCTGACCTTCGTAAACCAACAGTCAACTTGACATTTAAGGTACAAAATAGAGTAGGTCTCACTAATGTTTTAATGAATCAATCTTCAATTACAGATGCTCAGCAACGAACAAGAGTTTCCGAAAACCTTACTATAATTAGTTCTGGGCCAATTCCACCCAATCCTTCGGAATTATTAGGATCTATTGCAATGAAGAGATTGATTGAATCAGTGACGGAATTTTTCGATGTTATCTTAATAGATACACCACCTCTTTCTCTAGTGACAGACGCTCAGGTCTTGAGTAACTATGTCGGAGGAGTAGTAATTGTGGCTCAAGCTAATCAAACGAAAAAAGATGGCTTATTGAAAACCAAAAAGCTACTTAATCAAGTCCAGGCTAATATTTTGGGAGTTGTCTTACATGGTGCTGAGATGTCTGATTCAAATTCTTACTATTACTATGGGGTAGAATGATTGATACAAATTAAGTGCACATTAAGTGATAGGAACTAAGGTATAGGTGCTAAAATGATTGATATTCATTGTCATATTTTGCCGGGTATAGATGATGGCGCTAAAACTTCTAGAGATACTCTAACAATGCTGAAATCAGCAATTGATGAAGGTATTACAGTTATTACTGCCACGCCACATCATAATCCTGAATTTAATAATGAATCTCCATTGATTTTGAAAAAAGTTGAGGAAGTTCAAGATCTTATTGATGCGTATCACCTACCAATTCAAATTTTGCCAGGGCAAGAAGTTAGAATATATGGTGATTTATTGAAAGATTTTGCTCAGGGTAAATTACTAACCGTAGCGGGAACGTCTAATTACATGCTCATTGAATTTCCTTCGAACCACGTTCCAGAATATGCTAAAGAACTTTTTTATCATATGCAATTACAAGGGATTCAACCTATTTTGGTTCACCCTGAGAGAAATACTAAAATCATCGAGCATCCGGAGATATTATTTAATTTTATTGAGCAAGGAGTGCTTAGTCAGATAACAGCATCAAGTATAACGGGTCATTTTGGTAAAAAGATACAGAAATTAACGTTTCAAATTATTGAAAATCATCTGACACACTTTGTCGCCTCAGATGCACATAATGTAACTTCACGTGCATTTAAGATGAAGGAAGCGTTTGAAATTATCGAAGAGAGATATGGATCTGATCTATCACAAAGGTTTAAAGACAATGCTCAATCAGTGATTTTAAATAAAAGCGTTTATGAAGGAAGCCCAACACGAATTAAAAGAACGAAATTTTTAGGATTGTTTTAGAGAATTTATCAGGGGGGTGAAAAAATGGAAGTTCTTAAGGATGTTTACACACATGCATTAGAAGAGGAAAGATTAGTAGCGTTTAAAAAATTTTCACTTAGCGAAAGAATGATCAAGAGGGGACTTGATATTCTAGGTAGTTTAGTAGGTTCATTCCTATTTGTCATAGTAGCAACTTTACTCTATGTACCTTATAGAATCTGCTCAAAAAAAGATCATGGACCAATGTTCTATAAACAAAAACGATATGGTAAAAAAGGTGAAATCTTTTATATTTTGAAATTTAGGACAATGATTGTTAATGCTGAGGAATACCTGGAACTTCATCCAGATGTTAAGTCCAAGTACCATGACAATGGTAATAAATTAGAAAACGATCCCCGTGTGACAAAGATTGGGTCATTTATCAGGCAACACTCTATTGATGAATTACCGCAATTTATCAATGTGCTTAAAGGGGATATGTCATTAGTTGGTCCAAGACCAATTTTGCTCTTTGAAGCTGAAGAATATGGGGAACGTCTTCCTTATTTACTCATGTGTAAACCAGGGATTACAGGTTATTGGACAACACATGGCAGAAGTAAAGTTCTTTTCCCAGAACGAGCAGATTTGGAACTCTATTATCTCCAATACCATAGCATCAAGCACGACATCAAACTTCTTGCACTCACAATTGGACAAATCATAAACGTATCGGATGCGTATTAATATGAAAATTGCATTAGTAGGGTCAAGCGGTGGTCATTTGGCACACCTTTACTTGTTAAAAAAGTTTTGGAAGAACGAGGATAGATTCTGGGTTACTTTTGATAAAACAGATGCACAATCAATATTAAAAGATGAAGTATTCTATCCCTGTTATTACCCCACAAATCGAAACGTAAAAAACACACTAAAAAACACTATTTTAGCTTTCAAAATACTTAGGAAAGAAAAACCTGATTTGATTATTTCGAGTGGTGCCGCAGTAGCCGTACCATTTTTCTGGTTAGGAAAACTATTTGGCTCAAAGACGGTTTATATTGAGATATTTGATCGAATCGATAAACCAACTCTAACAGGTAAATTGGTTTACCCGGTAACTGATAAATTTATCGTTCAATGGGAAGAATTAAAGAAAGTTTATCCTAAAGCTATAAATTTAGGAGGTATTTTCTGATGATTTTTATTACAGTTGGAACTCATGAACAACCCTTTAATAGACTGATTCAAAAAGTTGATGAACTCATCCGTGATGGCGAAATTCAAGAAGAAGTTTTTATGCAAATTGGTTATTCAACCTACGAACCCAAGTATACTAAATGGGAGAAAGTTATTGGTTATGACGAGATGGCTGACTATCTCAAGAAGTCAGATGTTGTGATTACACATGGCGGACCGTCTACTTATATGCAAGTTTTAGAAGAAGGGAAAATTCCGGTAGTCGTCCCACGACAAGAAAAGTTTGGCGAGCATGTCAATGACCATCAATTGTGGGTGAGTAAACAGGTAAGAGATAAAAACTACCCATTGATAATTTGTGAAGATATTGAGAGCCTATTAACAGATATTGAAAAGTCTCGGAAAATGAATAATACTTTTATAAATAGCCATAATGACGAATTTATCAAAAAATTTAACATTGAAATAAATCAATTAGTTATGAAAAGTGAGAAAATATGATTCCTAAAGTAATTCACTATTGTTGGTTTGGAGGAAATCCTTTACCAGAATCAGCAATAAAATGTATTGAAAGTTGGAAAAAGTTTTGCCCAGATTATGAAATTAAACAATGGTCTGAAGAAAATTATGATATAAATAAAATTCAATATGTTAAAGAAGCATATCAAGAAAAAAAATATGCTTTTGTAACAGATGTGGCACGACTTGATATTATTTATCATGAGGGTGGCATCTATCTTGATACAGATGTTGAAATTATCAAATCGCTGGATCAACTACTGGATAATAGCTTGTACTTAGGGATGGAAACAACTGGTCGTGTGAATACTGGGTTAGGTTTTGGAGCAGAACCAAAGCATAAATTTGTGAAAGATAACCTTAATTTATATGCCGATATTCCTTTTGTGAGCAATATAACCTGTGTGACTTACACAACAAATATGTTAAAAAGATATGGCTTACGAAATAGGAATGAACTTCAACAATTAGAAACTATACTTGTCTTGCCTACAGAGTATTTATGCCCGTTGATCCTTGAAACTAATAGACTAAAAATAACTGAGAACACATATTCTATTCATCACTATGATATGAGCTGGAAAGATAGGAAAGACTATCTATTGAAATTAAAAATTAAAATGAGAAGATGGCTAGGAGATGGAAAATATGATATTTTAAAAAATGTCATAAAAGGTAAGAAATTTGAAAAAAAATGATATATGTGTTAATAGTTCACAAATATTTACGTATAAAATAATTATTATAATGTTTCTTTTTTCTTCAATACTTATTGGATCCGCTACTGGATGGGGATGGATTTCGCTGATTTTTGGAATATTTGCTGGTATAATTGCTGTCAAACTTCAAAATTCTCATTTCGTTCCTTTTAGTGTGATTTTAGTCCTAATATTTCAAAATTTTTTATTAGGTATTGGGGCACACTTGGGAGGAAATATTAACAATTTAACCATCCTCACACAAATCCCGACAGTTTATATTTGGGTAATTAATCTGATGCTCAAAAGAAAATGGAAATTATCACAAGTAGATAAATCTTTTTTATTATTAATATTCGCAATAGTGTTTTCACTAATATTGGGTCATGGTCCCATACAATCTATACTAGCAAATGTTCGATCTTTTACAACTTTTTACTTTAGTTACAGAATAGGGAAAAGATTTATTACGACCAAATCAGAATTCCTTATTTTTATTAAAAGAATTCTAAAATTAGGGGTATTTGTTGTTCTCTGTGGGATTGTTATGCATATGGGAGGGTACCCGCTAAATAAATTATTAGGTATTAATGAAGTTTATTTGGCAAAAGGTGTTACTTTATTAACTGATTATTTTGACCCGAGGTTTAGTACAGATCTTTTTGGTTATTCTGTAACTAGGATAGGTTCACTATACTATGAGCCTATCAACCTAGGTTATCTTTTGTGGTCTATATTTATTATTTCCTTTATTTATCCTCTTTCATCAAAAATAAAGGGTTTGTCATTAATTAGGTTAATCATACTGGTGGGGGCTATGCTCACTTTTGGAAAAGGAGCCATGCTCATGTCAATTGGAGTTTTTGTAGCTGGACTAATACATCTAATTTTTCGTAATTTTTCTAAAAATATAAATGAACGACAACTATTTCAAAGAATATTCTTGTTTTTGGTGATCAGTTTATTTGTATCGGCAAATATATATTTTGAAAAATTTGGAGGTGCAGTTGGGAACCATTTTTATGCAATTAAACAAACCTGGGAGACTATTTTGGGTCACCCAATTGGATTTGGATTAGGAACTGGAGGGAATGCGGCAGCTTTATTTAGCGGAGAGGGGCTTGATTTTTCAACAGGATCTGAAACTGCATTGTTATCTTTCGCTTATCAAATTGGAATTCAGGGGGTTTTAGCTTTATTTCTTGTCTTTTATTTTATTTCTATCGAAGTATTGAATAAAGTTAAAAAGGAAACGAATGGCAAAAACAGATTTTTAATTTATATCCCAATGCTATTAATTTTTATAAGTCTTTATCAAGATAATACCTTTAATCCACAATGCATTAGCTTATTGATGATTTCCTTAGGTGGTTACACGGGTTACCAAACTTTTTATACTAAATAAGTTTATAAAAGAAAAAATTATAACAGACGGGAATTGTAAAATTAGTTCGGTTAACTTGAAGTAAGCAAAAGATATCTTAATTATTTCCTTGTACTTGAATATATTTGAATTGTGAGTTCCAAAGGATAGGAGAGCTCATATATAAAATCAGTATAACACGAGAAAAGTTATCCGTTTTTTAAAAGATTCAATAAAAAAGGGTGATAGGTTTATTATAAATGAAGAAAGCGAGGTTTATCATGAAACCACTTATAAGTATTGTTGTCCCCGTTTACAATGTTGAAAAATATATTCATGAATGTCTTGAATCAATTCTTAATCAATCTTATAAAAATATTGAAGTAATTATTGTGAATGACGGCACGCTTGATAATTCGATTGCGAAGATAGAAGATCTATTAAAAGATAAACGTACAAGGCTAATTTCGCAAGTTAATCAAGGTCTATCTGCAGCTCGAAATACAGGGATCGAAAATGCGACTGGCAAGTATGTGGCTATGATTGATTCGGACGATAAGATTAAACCAGACTTTATTAAGCATTTATTTGATGTGGCAGATAGTCAAGATGCAGATATTGTTAGGGGATCATTCAGAGATTTTGAAGGTAATATACCTAGCGGATGGATTGCTGATTTTTTGATAGAACCACAAGGTGGTATAGAAACGCTTGATAAGTTCCTTGATAATAATACTTCTTTTGTTGTGTGGTCAAGTCTATATCGGACAGAATTTCTTAATTTACACAATCTTAGATTTACGCCAGGAATCTTACTTGAGGATGGTGATTTCACTGTTCGGTCATATTTAAAAGCTAGAAAGGTTTTAACAACTGACTATACTGATTATCAATATAGAATTAGACCAGGCAGTATTTTAACCTCTAATAATGCTAAACGGATGTCGGAATCTGAAGAAATTATTATTAAAAAATTTATTAATGAGTTATCGATAACAAAATCAGATCAAATAAGTATTATTTTAAAAAAATCGATTTATTCGTTTATGCGTGATTGGACTAGAATCCTTGTCAATAACAATGTAATTTTAAATCGAAATATTAGTTGTTTTGAAGATGGGCTACTGAAAACAAAAGTCATCCGGTCAAGTAGACCTAGAAAAGAGAAGTTAAAATTCAATATAAAGGTTATCATCATTAGACTAAAAAATATTAAAATATAATTATAATAATAGAAAGATTGACAATCGAAATGATTAAATCCATTATCAAAAACACTGTATCAACTGAAACATGGGCCGACCTTAGCGCAAAAAAACGAAATATGCAATCACTTTTCAAACAATCAAAACTAGACCCAAGCCTTAAAAACAAAAATAAAATTTTGATTATGGGTGTTGCTGATTATGACAACCTTGGAGACCATGCTATTGCTCAAGCACAACGAACTTTTTTAGAAAAAATAATTCTTGAGAGCAGTGGAGACTCTAGATATGAAATTGTTGAAGTTACATCACGTACACCTGTCCGCCATATCGAAAAGATCATTAACAATGACGATGTGATCTTATTCACAGGTGGCGGGAACCTTGGAACTAAATATAGATTTCTTCTCGATATCTATCTCCCAATTATCAAGAATCATCCAAACAATCAAAAACTCTTTTTCCCACAATCGTATACGTTCAATGAAGAGGGTGATAGTGATAAACTGATGAACAAAATAAAAGCAGTATTTGCGGCATCAGGGAAAAATCTTACAATTACAGCACGTGAATCTAAAAGTGTAAAACTATTCAAAGAGACATTCCCTGAAAATAATGTTATTACAACTCCAGATATTGTCTTAAGCTTGGATACTCGAAACCAATCCGATGAACAAGAACTAAAAACAATAGATGTCCTTATGCTCATGCGTGATGCTGGTGAAAAAGTTCTTGACTTTGATACTCAATCAAAAATGATTGATGCTTTAAAAGCGAAACACAAAGTTACCGTACATGAAAACGATAATTCATATGATGTTACTCCAGATCATCGTTTAAAAGAACTTAACATCAAATGGGATGAAATAAAACAAAGTAAAGTTGTAATCACCGACCGACTCCACGGAATGATTTTTTCTCAAATTGCGGGAATCCCATGTATCGTATTTGATAACTATAATAATAAAATCAAAATGACTTGTGAGTATTGGCTCTATGATGTAGATAACATCGTATTTGTTGACCCACGTAACCAAGTAAACATAAATAAAATTATGACTATGGTGTCAAATCTTATGGGAAAATCTGTTCCTCAGTTTGATGTTGCCACTAAATATGAACCCTTGGTTGAAACTTTAAAATCATTTATTAAATAATATAATTAACAATGAAAGATAATTTTGAAAACAATACTTAAATCTTTAGCTGGTAATACCATCATATTTGCAATAGGAAATAGTGTATCGATTTTGTTAACATTTGTAATGGTACCTTTCTATACAACAATTTTATCACCTGCAGATTTTGGTGTATCTGATATCCTGACAACTACAACTGCAATGTTGGTTCCTTTAGTATCATTAAATGTATTTTCAGCTATATTTAGATTCGCATTAGATGATGAAAATCGTACTGAAATATTCACGAATGGATTATTAATATCCTTGATTGGTGGAGGTTTAAGTTTAGTGTTATCTGTAATTTTAGAATTATTTGGAATCAACTATTCCTTTTTAGTTGGTGTCTACTTAGGAATAACATTATTATTAAACTTATTTCAAAATTTCACACGAGGTATAAATAGAGTTAAAAGCTTTGCAATATCTGGAATAATTGCTACATTATCAAATGTATTGTCAAACGTTATTTTAATGTGGGTATTTAAATTTGGATTAAAAGGGTACTTGTATTCATTAATAATTTCCGCATTGACAACAACAATCTTCTTATTTTTAAATAATAAACTGCATACTCATATTAGTTTTAAAAAAAAATCTTGGTCAAGTACTAAGCAGTTGTTGACATATTCAATACCAATGATTCCAAATAGTTTTGCATGGTGGTTAACTAATGACGCTAATAAATTAATTATTCTGGCGTTTGTAGGTCCCAGTGCGAATGGTATCTTTGCAATTGCTAACAAGATTCCAACAATGGTAACTACGATATTTGGCATGTTTTCAAACGCCTGGCAAATGACAGCAGTAAAGGAAAAAGAGAAAAGTTATACTAATAAGTTATATTCATTAACATTTAATTTAATGTTTGGAGGATTGCTCATTATAAGTGCAATTGTAGTAATTTTCATACAATGGTTTATGGGATTTTATGTTTCAGATAAATTTTATGAAGCTTGGAAGATTGTTCCTATTCTACTCATGACCTCTTTTTTCTCGAATATGTCGGCATTTTTTGGGACAACATACCTTGTAGCAAAAAAAACAACGGGATTATTTACAACAACAATTTGGGGGACTATTATAAACATAGCATTAAGCTTTGCATTAGTACCACTAATAGGGATAAATGGAGCTGGAATATCTGGAGCTGTGGGATTTTTTATTGTTAGTATTTTGAGATTGAAGCAAACTTCTGAATGGATCAAAATACAAGTTGAATGGAAGTTACAGGGATTATTAATTTTAGGATATGTAACTTTAACAATTATAGCGTATATTAATTTTAGCTTGATTATTATTAAAGTTACTATTATAATGATCATGATGATTCTTTTATTTAGATATATCAAGAAGATTCAAAGTAGAAAAAATCTATAGACTAGAAATATATTAGGTAATTAATTTTAAAAATTAAAATGAATAATTTGACTAATAATATTAATATTACGATAAAATATTCAAAGTATATTTTTTATTTAAAGTAATAGATAAAAGTATTTTTAAATTATTCTAAATATCTTTATTAATGGAGGATATCTTGGAACGTCAAAAAAAGAAGAAAATGAATATCTGGGCAATTATTGTTCCTATCTTAATTTTTATTGCCCTTTTAGGGGTGGCGGCTTATGCCTTGCGAGGATTATTTACTCCTGCTGATAAAACAACGACGAGTAGTTCTGATCAACCGATGAAAACATCAGCGTCGAACGGTTATGTTGAACAAAAAGGGGAAGAAGCAGCCACTGGCAGTATGGCACTTGAAGATGATGCTAGTACATCAGAATGGGTTAAAGTTCCCTCAACGGTGAATTTAGATAAATTTACTGATTTATCTACGAATGGTATCACCATTTATCGGATTAATAATCCAGAAGTCTTAAAAACCTCAACCAATCTTACAGATCAACGGATGAAAATGGCCGATGTCATAGCTAAATATCCTAATGCGCTAATTATGAATGCTTCTGCCTTTAATATGCAGACAGGTCAAGTGACCGGTTTTCAAATTAATAATGGAAAATTAATTCAAGACTGGAGTCCAGGTACAACGGTTCAATATGCCTTTGTTATTAACAAAGATGGTTCATGCAAAATTTATGATTCAAGTACACCAGCTGCAACTGTTATTCAAAATGGAGGGCAGCAGTCCTATGATTTTGGTGCTGCAATTATTCGTGATGGCAAAATTCAACCGAGTGATGGTTCAGTAGACTGGAAGATTCATATTTTTATTGCGAATGATAAGAAAAATAATCTTTATGCCATTTTAAGTGATACAAACGCGGGCTACGACAATATTATGAAGGCAGTGTCGAATTTGAACCTCGAAAACATGTTAATGCTTGATAGTGGTGGCTCAAGTCAACTCTCAGTCAGCGGGAAAATAATTGTTGCTAGCCAAGATGATCGGGCAGTACCAGATTATATTGTGATGAAATAAGAGAGAAAAAAAGAACCCTAGGGTCCTTTTTTATTTTAAAGTTTTTTCAAAAAGTGCTTTAACTGAATCTAATTCTGTTTGAGAAACCATCTTAGCTCCATTTTCATCTGTAGTATGGAGATTGAGCTTACTAGTATTACTTAAAGCTTTATTGTAATTCATCCCAATGGTTTTTGCATCATCAAAATTCACATTGGTTCTAACTGTGTTTGAAAAAGCATAGAGAATATCACGATAGTAATTAAAACTTTGAATTTTCTTTGTGTGCGCAATTTTTTGAATATTTCCGTATAGTTCCATCGACACATTTTGGATTCGAGTGATTGATGCATCAAGATCGGAATCATCGATTTGTGTCATATAAGCTTGGGCTTGTTCAGAAGTTTGCAAATTGAGATTCCCTTGTTTAAATGAATAGCCATTTGCATTGAATGTTTTTGGATTTTGCATGGTGATTCCACCCGTAGCTTGAACAAGTGATCCCATTTTATTAACGTCAATTTGAACAACTTTGTTAACCGATATGTTGAGTAACTCCTTAACTAGTTGAAGAACCCCATTATTTCCACTAGTATCATAAACGTTCGTGATTGTTTTTTGGTTTGGCATTACGGCAAAGACTGGAAAGTTCATGAAAGTAGTCTGATTTGTAGTTGCATTTGTTGAAGCTAAAACGGAGGCGTAAGCTATATTTTTAGAATTATTTTTACCAGTTGCAATAATTAGTGTCGTAAAGGGTTTAGATTTTTTTAGGTCTACATGAGTTGTTTTTGGGAAATTCATGTATGACATTGAAAATGTTGATTCAATATTTCTATAAGTTGCATATGTGATGGAAGCAATAGCGATAATGATTAGCAAAAATATAATAGAAAAAACTTTTAAGAGAGTATGTTTTTTCTTGCGACGAGAATGTCTTTTATTTTTTAAGGAATGCTTCTTCTTTTTCATAATGTCTCCGTGTATTCATCAAATATTATAAATTATATCATATTTTACAAGAAAAAGAGAATAAAGATTCGGAAAAATTAGGTATTAAATGAATATCAGTTTGATCAATTATCATTAGGCTTAGAATAGAGGTTCATCTATTTATAAATAGTTGTAAGAAATGCTATGCCATATTACTGAGAGAGCTGAATAGCTATTGGGCAATGACATATAATAACTCTGATTCTCAAGGGAAGTATCAGTAAGAGTTTTTCAAATAGTTGAGACCCTTGTAACTACTACCTTTAAAGCGTATAAGGGGTATATAAGAGGACAGAAACGTGTTATAATTGTCCTATGATTACAAACTATAAACTAGAAAAAAATATGCTGGTTCAGTCGTCTGACACGATTGATTTGAAGCTAGTGATCAAGCCGACGAAAGAAGAGATTGGGCATCTCGTGACTACTTATGACTTTCCATTTGACTATATTGCGGGGATTCTGGATGATGATGAAAATGCCAGGTTTGAGCTGGATGATCACCATAATCTTTTATTTTTACTGCAGTATCCTTGTATTGAGGATGACGCTGCGGATGTTTACCCTTTTTCTTTAATCGTTAATCCAGAGAAAAATATCGTGATTCTATCCTTGAACCGCGATTATGATTTGACGTCTATTTTTGCGCATCAATATGATACGACACACTACCAACATGATCTAATTTTTCAGATCATGTCAACACTTGGGCGCTCTTTTAATAATTATCTGGCTCAGTATAAGAAGCGGATGAAAGTCATTGAGAAAGAACTGGCACTTTCTCAGGAAAATGCACAAATTATGGAAATTATTCGAGCTCAAAAAAGTTTAATTTACTTTGAGGCCGCGCTTGAGGATAATATTGAAGTCTATCAAAAACTGATGGCATATTTACGAGAACGTGGAGATAATGGTTTCTCGGATCGGATCTTTGATATCTATGTTGAGGCGGATCAGGCTTTGACGACGACTGAGATACAGTTGAAATTGCTAGAGAATTTGAGCGAACTCTTTTCGAATATTGTTTCCAATAACTTGAATATCATTATGAAGATTATGACAAGTGCAACATTTATCATGACAATTCCTGCAATTATTGCGGGTTTATATGGTATGAATGTTAAACTACCTTTTCAGAATATCTCCTATGCTTTTTGGTTGATTGTGGTGGGAGCGACATTGATTTCGTGGCTTGTTTTCCGAATCATGTGGCGAAAACGGATGTTTTAACATCACTTTGTGAACTAATACACTTATTGTCTTAAAGTGGTACAGATTTAATTATTTATTAATCTGTTACATAAGAGAAAGTTATAAAACCTTCGTTTTTAACTTGTGTAACCGTTTTCTGTATGATAGAATAGTAGTGTAGTATAAAACAGGTAACAAGGGAATGTTGCCTTTCTCGTCAAATAACAGGAGATAATAAAACATGAAAACAGAAGTGACTGAAAACGTTTTTGAAGAAGCATGGGCAGGATTTAAGGGAACGGACTGGAAAGAGAAAGTTAGTATTTCTCGTTTCGTAAAAGCTAACCACAAAAATTATGATGGGGATGAATCTTTCCTTGCAGGGCCAACAGAGCGTTCTTTAAAAATCAAAGAGATTATCGAGTCAACAAAAGACCGTTATGAAGCGTCTCAGTTCCCTATGGATACTGATCGTGTAGCATCAATTGCTGATATCCCTGCGGGTTACATTGATCAAGAAAATGAACTAATCTATGGGCTTCAAAATTCTGAGCTTTTCCGCTTGTCATTCATGCCTAAAGGTGGTGTTCGGATGGCTGAAACTGCGCTCAAAGAGCATGGTTACACGCCTGATCCGCTCATGCATGAGATTTATACTAAGCATGTCACGACTGTTAATGACGGAATTTTCCGTGCGTATACGTCTAATATTCGTCGTGCGCGCCATGCTCACACGGTAACTGGCTTGCCCGATGCTTACTCACGTGGTCGTATTATTGGAGTTTATACGCGTCTAGCGGTTTATGGTGCGGATTTCTTGATGAAAGAAAAATTCGCTGACTGGAATGCGATTAAAGAAATCAATGAAGAAACAATCCGCCTCCGTGAAGAAATCAATATGCAATATCAAGCGCTTGGTGAAGTGGCGAAACTTGGTGATTTGTACGGGGTAGATGTTCGCAAACCTGCTAAAAACGTTAAAGAAGCAATTCAATGGACTAACATTGCTTTCATGGCTGCTAGCCGTGTGATTAATGGTGCAGCAACATCTCTTGGTCGTGTGCCAATCGTTTTGGATATCTTTGCTGAACGTGACTTGGCTCGTGGGACATTTACTGAGTCAGAAATCCAAGAATTTGTGGATGATTTCGTTTTGAAATTGCGTACGGTTAAGTTTGCACGGACGAAAGAATACGATGCGCTTTACTCAGGTGACCCAACTTTCATCACAACGTCAATGGCTGGTGTGGGTAACGATGGTCAACACCGTGTGACAAAAATGGATTACCGTTTCTTGAACACTTTAGATAACGTTGGTAACTCTCCTGAACCAAACTTGACTGTACTTTGGGCTAAAGAATTGCCATATGCGTTCAAACGCTACTGTATGAGTATGAGCCACAAACATTCTTCAATCCAATATGAAGGTGTTAAAACAATGGCTGAAGATGGTTATGGCGAAATGTCATGTATCTCTTGTTGTGTATCACCACTTGATCCTGAAAATGAAGAAGGGCGTCACAACATCCAGTACTTTGGTGCACGCGTTAACGTACTGAAAGCTCTCTTGACGGGTATTAATGGTGGTTATGATGATGTGCATCGAGACTACAAGGTATTCGACATTGACCCAATCAAATCTGATGTTTTGAAATTTGATGAAGTTAAGGCTAACTTTGAAAAATCATTGGACTGGTTGACAGACACGTATGTGGATGCTTTGAATATCATTCACTACATGACTGACAAATATAACTATGAAGCAGTTCAAATGGCATTCTTGCCAAGTCACCAACGTGCTAACATGGGATTTGGTATTTGTGGTTTCGCAAACACTGTTGATACTTTGTCAGCTATCAAGTACGCAACTGTTAAACCAATCCGCGACGAAAATGGTTATATCTACGATTACGAAACAATCGGTGATTTCCCACGTTATGGTGAAGATGATGACCGTGCTGATGACATTGCAAAATGGTTGATGGCAGAATACCATAATCGTTTGGCTAGCCATCAATTGCACAAGGATGCAGAAGCTACTGTGTCATTGTTGACCATCACATCTAACGTGGCTTATTCTAAACAAACTGGTAACTCACCAGTTCACCGTGGTGTTTTCTTGAACGAAGATGGCACATCAAACACAAGCAAAGTTGAATTCTTCTCTCCAGGTGCTAACCCTTCTAACAAAGCTAAGGGTGGTTGGTTGCAAAACCTTCGTACACTTGAAAAACTTGAGTTCAAACATGCCAATGATGGTATCTCTCTGACAACACAGGTTTCACCAAAAGCACTTGGTAAAACACGTGATGAACAAGTGGCTAACTTGGTCGATGTCCTTGACGGCTACTTTGAAGATGGTGGTCAACATGTTAACTTGAATGTTATGGATCTGGCTGACGTTAAAGATAAAATCCTTAACGGTGAAGATGTTATCGTTCGTATCTCTGGCTACTGCGTTAACACTAAATACCTGACAAAAGAACAAAAACATGAATTAACACACCGTGTCTTCCACGAAGTTTTGTCAATGGACGTTTAAAATTTTAGATATATATTCTCCTAAAATCCCGTCATCTGGCGGGATTTTTTGTATGAGCTTGTCATTATGATATAATCAAGCTATGATAACTTTGAATGCGCTTAATCTTAGCCTTAAAAATAGTGATAGAATTTTATGTGATGTGCAACTTGACATTCAGTCAGGTGAGTTTGTCTATGTGACAGGGCGGAGTGGTGCTGGTAAATCTAGCCTGCTTAAACTTTTGCATGGCGACTTAGCTTTTACTGGCGACTTTAGCTTTCAAGGTCAAGAAGTTCAGTTTGAACATCTGGCTTACCTACGAGCCTTTCAACAGCAGGTCAAATACGTCTCGCAGGACTTACTTTTTGATGCCTCTAAAACGGTATTTGAAAATCTAGCCATTTATGATAACTTTAAAGGTTTGCCCTCAGAGGTGTCTGCCGATAAGGTAGCACACTTGCTCAGGGATTTCTCTCTGTCTCATGTTGCCCGGCATTTTCCAGACGAACTTTCAGGTGGTGAGCAGGCACGTTTGGCACTAGCGATGATGCTGACAACGGAACCGAGCATCTTGCTTTTAGATGAACCGACAGCAAATCTTGACCCGAAAATGAGTGATCAGGTGCTGGACTTGCTAGAACAGATGAATGCCCGAGGTGTTACCATCATTTTAGCAACGCATGATGCACATATTCTAAAGAAATTTCCACATCGGCAAGTGGTCGTGCGCGAGGGAAATTTATATGAGCAATCTGGCAGTGAAAGTCAAGCTAACTTATTAGCCAAAAAGTTTGTCAGTGACCCCATGTGTGCACGTGTATCAAAGGATACAGAACTATCAAGCCATTTTCAGTACCGTGAGTTGAGAACCGCTTGGCACTATACGCTTAGGCGTTTCAAACTCCTTTTCATGAGTCTTCTGCCCATGTTTTTGGCGCTTATCCTGCTGAATCTTTTCTTGTCAATGCTTGTCAACTTTCCAAGAATCTTTGGTCAATTGACGATTTTTGAACAAGAAGAACAGGCGAGCAATTCTTTTTTTCAGGGAGTTCAAACAGTTCAGATGCTCCGCTATTTCAATCTTGTTTTGTTCATGGTTTGTCTTGGACTTGTCTTGACAACGCTTATTTTCCTTTGGGCACATACGAGAACGGTTATGAGGCAGTTGACTTTGCTTGAGAAATCCTCCCTACAAGCCAGATACCAGCTTGTTTTGGATGAAAAGGCGGTCTATCGGGAATTTTTCTTGAGCGCTTTTTTCATCTTGCTAGTCGGGGCACCACTTAATTATTTGCTATCCCTTGGCTTAGAAACGCTTGTCCTAGGGCGTATCATGACATTTTATGAGCTAGAGCACCTAAGTCTCTTGCCAGTTCTCGGGATACCTCTGGTGACGGGGCTCCTTTATACTGGGATTATCTATCAGTTGATGCGACAGTTTGCTAGGAAATTTGGCAGAAAATAGGTGACAGCATTCAGAAAGGTGATTTTCTGATATAATTTTAAGTATCCCAAAAATGGAGGACATCATGCTATATGGAAAAAAAGACCAATCGAAACACTCCCTTTGTTTACAACTAATTTTGGGGTCAAGCGCATCAGAGCGTGATATTCTAAAATACAGATCAGGGACTAATCCGATTGAACCTCGGATTGCTTATCAGCTGATTAAGGATGAGTTGATTGATGAAGGGAGCATAGGATGAAAATCGGTTTTGCAGTTGCGAGTTCTTTATCCGACAAACGTGAAATGTTATTTAATATCATTCAAGATGTTGCAATTGCACATGATCACACTGCTATTGCGTTGACAATGACAGAGCAAACAGTAGATTATATTGATGTTGCTATAAGATGTGGTTATGCTTTAAATGAAAAAGAAGTTGATTTTATTTTGACGGGTTGCAGCTCAGGTTTAGGTATGCAACTTGCTTGTAACTATGTGCCTAATCTCATTTGTGGCTATGGCACAAGTGAAATAGAGGCTAACTTATTTGCAAGTATTAATCAAGGCAATGCTTTTTCTTACCCTTTTTCTCTAAACTGGGGTTGGGCATCAGAGGAAAAATATCGCTTTGTACTACATGCGCTTTTTAAGGGATTGAATGATTTGCCCTATCCAAAAGTGCCAAAAGAAGAAGTACAAAGAAAAATCGCAGCAACTGAAAAACTAAAAGATTTGAAAAAAACAGCACAAATTGATTTTGAAGCGTTTGCTGAAGTCTATCAAAATATAAGAAATTGAGGTAAGGTATGTTATACGGAAAAAAAGATCAAACCAAAAACTCTACCTATTTGCAACCGATTTTCGGATCAACCGCATCAGATCGTGATGTTCCTAAGTACAAATTAGGCACACACCCGATTGAACCACGAATTGCTTATCAATTGGTTAAAGATGAGCTTTTAGATGAAGGTGCAGCACGACAAAATTTAGCGACTTTTTGTCAAACTTATATGGAACCTGAAGCGACCAAGCTCATGGGTGAGACCTTGGAGAAAAATGCCATTGATAAAAGTGAATACCCCCGAACAGCAGAACTTGAAAACCGTTGCGTCAACATGATTGCAGACCTCTGGCATGCGCCTGAGCAAGAAACTTATATGGGCACCTCAACTGTAGGTAGCTCGGAAGCATGCATGCTGGGTGGCATGGCCATGAAGTTTCGCTGGCGAGCACGCGCTAAAGCAGCAGGTATTGATATCTTAGGTAAACGACCTAACCTGGTCATTTCTTCTGGTTATCAAGTTTGCTGGGAAAAGTTTGCCGTTTATTTCGACGTTGAGCTGCGTGAAGTACCGATGACAGCTGACAACATGAGCCTCGACATTTCTAATATTACTAGCTACTTTGATGATTATACAATTGGCGTCGTAGGTATTCTTGGCATCACCTATACTGGCTGCTATGACGACATCGCAGGCCTAGATGCTATAATAAACGACTACAATAGAAACGTAAAAATCAGCATCCCGATTCATGTCGATGCCGCATCTGGTGGCATGTATACCCCTTTCATGTCACCAGAGCTCAAGTGGGATTTCCAGCTCGATAATGTCGTTTCGATTAATACGTCAGGTCATAAGTATGGGCTTGTCTATCCAGGCATCGGTTGGGTAGTTTGGCGCGATAAAACATATTTACCTGAGGAATTGATTTTCAGCGTGTCCTACTTGGGAGGTGATATGCCGACCATGGCAATTAATTTTTCTCGGAGTGCCAGCCCAATCATCGGACAATTCTATAATTTCATGCGCTTTGGTTTCAACGGATATCAAGCCATTCATCAACGTACGCATGATGTTGCCCGTTTCTTAGCAAAGACTGTCGCATCTACCGGTCGGTTCACTCTTTACAATTCAGGCGAGCAGCTACCGATTGTTTGCTACAAGTTAAAAGATGAATCTGAGCAAGAATGGACCTTATACGAATTAGCGGATATGTTACAGATGAGAGGGTGGCAAGTCCCAGCTTATCCGCTGCCAGAGCATTTAACTGATATAGTGGTTCAACGCTACGTTGTGCGTGCTGATTTAAGCATGAATGTAGCAGAAGAATTTGCGGAAGATTTCAAATGGGCTATTGCCAAATTAGATCATTCACGATTTTTGAGACAAAAAGATAAGGACAAGGGCGTACAGGGGTTCACACACTAAAATATTGAGACAATCAATTCTGAGTAAAATAAAAAAGCTGCTAATCATGAGCAGCTTTTTATTTTGTGATAATCGGATAGGAAATTTCCAATAGTCGTGGTTCGTCAATGATTGAAACCAAATCGTGATCAATAATCGACTGATCAAGTCTTTTTTTGAGGAAAAACTTTTGAATATCTTCACGTTCATCAGGTCGAATTGCACGGTGTTTATTCGTTACGATGAGTTCATAATGCTTGGGAGCCCTTGTAAAGATAACAGTCGTGTTGCCGGCAGAGTAAACCTCAACCGTCAAAGCATCGGTGTTTCTAAGTTGCTCTCGTACAAGATCAGGGTAGTTGTTAGTGACATTGATGATTTTCATAGCTTTCCTCCATATTGTTCTTCAATTACATTATAGCACTTTTAGTTTGAAAATTAAAAATATAGGAATAAAAAATGTTATAATAGTAACATGAAAAAAGTAATCGGGATAACAGGTGGCATAGCTACCGGCAAGTCGGTTGTTACCTCATATTTGCGGGCACATGGTTATGAGGTGATTGATGCGGATGCTGTTGTAAGAGAGTTACAAGAAGTAGGCGGAGCCTTATATATTGCCATTCGTGACACGTTTGGAGAGGCTTATTTTTTGGAAAATGGTGATTTGGATCGTGCCAAGTTTGGCGCTTTGATATTCTCTGATTCACAAGCGCGTGCTAAATTATCAACTGTACAGGATGAGATTATTCGTACAGAACTTTTCAAACGTTGTGCGAGCAGTCAGTCTGATCTCGTTTTTATGGATATTCCACTGTTATTTGAAAAAGCATATACAGGATTTGATGAGATTTGGCTTGTCTATGCACCCCAAAATGTCCAACTTAAACGCCTCATGGAACGGAATGATTTGTCTGAATCAGAGGCTCTGTTACGCATCAAAGCACAAATGCCCATTGATGAGAAACGTAGTTTAGCGACCCGAGTTATCGAAAATTATGATACAATAGAGGTACTGGAAAATCAATTAGCAAGTTTAATAAGCGAGATCTAGCGGGTACTGTCAACTGACGGTGTTCGTTTTTTGCAGCGCTTTGAACTTGGAAAAATTATCACTTTTGAGATAATCATATCATAATATATTTGAGTTGATACATCAATTTCAATTAACATCAACTTTAGAAGGAAGTAAAGATTATAAAAATCAATTGGAAACGGAATTTATTCATTGCATGGTTAGGAACGTTTTTCACGGCGGCGAGTATTTCACTCGTCATGCCGTTTATGCCTTTATATGTAGAAAAATTAGGCGCAAGAGGCAGTGATGTTGCCATATTTGCAGGACTTTCGGTAGCAGTAAGTGCCTTGGCGAGTGGACTTGTTGCCCCAATATGGGGACGACTGGCTGATCAACGCGGTCGACGCGTGATGATGGTGCGAGCATCTGTTGTGATGACCTTCACCATGGGTGCCTTGGCTTTTGTACCAAACGTTTGGTGGCTCTTAGTCATGCGATTGTTGAATGGTTTATTTGCAGGGTACATCCCAAATTCGACAGCCTTGATTGCCAGCCAAGTACCCAGAGAAAAAAGCGGCTATGCCCTAGGTACCTTATCCACGGGTATGGTTGCGGGTGTCCTAATCGGTCCTTCTATCGGTGGCTTTTTAGCCCAAGCAGTAGGCATGGAAAATGTTTTCTTGATCACAGGTGCTGTCTTATTACTTGTCACCTTGTTGACTATCTTTTTAGTAAAGGAAGATTTTATACCCGTTGAAAAACATGATTTGTTGCCGACAAAAGAAGTTTTTGCCCGTGTAAGTAATCGCCAAATTTTACTTGGCTTATTCATCACCAGTTTTATCTTACAACTGACGGTGCAATCTGTTGCACCTATCCTAACACTATATATTCGAGAGCTTAATGGTCACTCTGGTAATGTGATGATGATTTCAGGATTCATCGTGTCTTCAGTTGGCTTATCAGCCATGATGTCATCTGGATTCTTGGGTAGAATCGGTGATAGAATTGGTAGCCATCGTTTGATCATCATTGGCTTGATTTATAGCTTTTTGATTTATCTGCCAATGGCATTTGTTAAGACACCATTGCAACTCGGTATTTTACGTTTCATGCTAGGATTTGGCTCAGGTGCTTTGATGCCATCAGTTAATTCCTTACTTTCAAAAATTACACCACCAGAAGGTATCTCAAGAATTTTTAGTTTTAACCAAATGTTTACAAACTTTGGTCAAGTAGCTGGTCCGCTTTTAGGAAGTGCTGTTGCAGGCTATATCAGTTACCGCGCTGTTTTCTTGACGACGAGCTGTTTTGTTTTATTTAACCTGATCTGGTCGCTATTCAATTTTAGAAAATTACTAGGGGTAAGAGACATTGCGAGTTAAAATCAACCTCAAATGTACGAAATGTGGTCAGCAAAATTATATTTCATCCAAAAATAAAGCGACACATCCAGATAAAGTTCAGGTATTAAAATATTGTCCAAAAGATCGTAAAGTAATCATGCATATCGAAACCTGAACGATATGACAAAATAAGTTTAAAAATCAGTTCGTGAAGAGGTATAAACCGAACATTAATAGAAAGTTGTTAGAAAATTTCAACTACTTTCTTTTTTTTATTTAAAAAAATGATATAATGTATCTTAATCACTGTAAATAATAGTCAACTGACAATGAAGCCATCTCATCTTGAAGATGATTTACTTTCATGTTTTGGTTAGTAGCTATTACTAAGCACTGCCTAGTAGTTATTCAAGATGACTGCTAGACTCTGCCTAATTAAAGGATAACAGTTGAGTGAATAACTCAATAATATGACTATGAAAGAACTCAAAAAAAGACACTTTTTAAATTACTCAATACTTATCCCCTATTTGATTTTATCGGTGCTAGGCCTGATTATGGTTTTCTCAGCTACTGTTCCTCATCAAATAGAGCTTGGTTTACCACCTTATCAGCTCTTTCGAAATCAGACCATTTTCTTTGCCTTTTCATTAATCATGATTGTGGTCATTTACCGCATCAAGGTTGATAAATTGAGAAGTCGTAATTGGTTTGGGATTTTAATTCCTGTCATGCTTGTCTTGCTATTTATTGCTAGATTTTTGGTGCCAACAGTAAATGGCGCACATGGTTGGATTATTATCCCTGGTATCGGGAGTATCCAGCCGGCAGAATACTTAAAATTTGTATCTGTCTGGTTTCTATCTGCTACCTTTGCTAGTAAACAAGAAAAAATTCAGACCTATGACATCAATGCCCTTTTTGATAGAAATCAATTCTGGGTTAACTTCCTCAGTGGTTGGCGATTTTGGCTGTTGGTAATGATTGGTGCTGTTGTCATTATGCCAGATATGGGGAATGCCTTACTTATTATGATTCCGTCAGCTGCGGTTATTATGGCTAGCGGTATTTCATATCGTTGGGGGACTGGTTTTCTGAAGATTTTTGGTTCCTTGACCCTTGCTATTTTAGCTCTACTCAAAATTACGGGTGGTAATATCATTCCAAGTTTCTTTGGCTCAATTGCCTATGTGAACAAGCGATTCATCGCCTTTGCCAATCCATTTCAGGATACAGGCGATTCAGGACACCAACTCATTAACGGTTATTATGCGATTTCAAATGGTGGTTGGTTCGGTCGTGGCTTAGGTAATTCAATTGAGAAGAAAGGGTATTTACCAGAGGCGCATACTGACTTCATCTTTGCGATTGTGATTGAGGAGTTAGGCTTGATTGGTGGGATTATTATCCTAGGGATCATTTTCTTCTTGATCATGCGTATTTTTATTGTCGGTATTCGAGCTAAGAACCCATTTAATAGTATGCTATCAATTGGTGTAGGAACCATTCTCTTTTCACAGGTTTTGGTTAATATCGGCGGCATTTCAGGTTTGATTCCCTCTACTGGGGTGACCTTCCCCTTCCTGAGTCAGGGTGGGAATTCGCTGCTAACCCTATCCGTTGGAATAGGCTTTATACTCAATATTTCCGCAGATGAAAAACGGCGAGAGCTAGCGGAAATGACTGCTAAATACGATTTTTCTGAGCTCTCGCCAAACGCTTTGCGTGATAATTAATCATGCAAGTGCCCATTCCAGGTATTTTTGAATTTTAATGCGACAACTTTTCTAGACCGTGAACTCACAGTCTTTAAAGATAACTTTTGTTTCTGTAAAAAATTGAAAGGTTTTATATATGAAAAAACTACTAGTTGCTAACCGTGGCGAAATTGCTATCCGTGTCTTCCGTGCTTGTAACGAGTTGGGTATCTCAACCGTAGCGATTTATGCAAAAGAAGATGAGTATTCTGTTCACCGTTTTAAAGCCGATGAAGCTTACCAAGTAGGTACTGGCAAGAAACCGATTGATGCTTACCTTGATATTGATGATATCGTGCGTATTGCACTTGAATCTGGTGCTGAGGCTGTCCACCCAGGCTATGGTCTGTTATCAGAAAACATTGACTTCGCGCGTAAGGTTGAAGCAGCTGGTTTGATTTTTGTTGGACCAACTTTGCATCATCTAGATATTTTTGGTGATAAAATCAAGGCCAAAGAGGCTTCTATTGCAGCTGGTGTTGGCTCTATTCCAGGAACTGAAGGTCCAGTAGACTTAGAAGGTGCTCTCGAATTTGGTCGCACTTTTGGCTATCCAGTCATGATTAAAGCTGCCCTTGGTGGTGGCGGTCGTGGGATGCGTGTTGCGCATAATGAATCTGAGGCGCGTGACGGTTATGCACGTGCTGCATCAGAAGCTAAATCAGCTTTTGGTTCTGATGAAATTTATGTCGAAAAATATATTACTAATCCGAAACATATCGAAGTTCAAATCCTTGGTGATGCTCATGGTAATGTGGTGCATTTATATGAACGTGACTGTTCTGTTCAACGTCGGAATCAAAAGGTAATTGAAGTTGCACCGAGCGTTGGTATGGCTGATGACTTGCGTCAACGTATTTGTGATGCAGCAGTTAAACTCTGCCAACATGTGGGGTATGTTAATGCCGGAACTGTTGAATTTTTGGTGAAGGACAACGAATTTTATTTCATCGAAGTAAATCCACGTGTTCAGGTTGAGCACACGATTACAGAGGTTGTCACAGGTATTGACATCGTACAAGCTCAGATTTTAATCTCTGAAGGTGCTGACCTTCATAAAGATGTGAAGATTCCTGAACAAGATAAAATACCATTAATAGGTTCTGCTATTCAATGTCGGATTACGACGGAAGATCCTGAAAATAATTTCCTACCTGATACAGGTAAAATTGATACGTATCGCTCACCAGGTGGTTTTGGTGTCCGTCTTGATGTCGGAAATGCCTATTCTGGTTATGAAGTAACACCATACTTTGATAGCTTACTTGTTAAAGTGATTACGAATGCGACTGATTTCAAGGAAGCAGTTCGTAAGATGGACCGCTGTCTACGAGAATTCCGAATCCGTGGTGTTAAAACGAATATCCCATTCTTGAGAAATGTCCTGAATCACCCAGAATTTATTTCGGGAGATGCCAAGACGACCTTTATTGATAGTACACCGGAACTCTTTAATTTACCACGTTTGAGAGACCGTGGTAACAAGACGATGAAATACATCGCTAATATCACAGTCAATGGTTTCCCTGGGATTGATCAGAAGGTTAAGCCATATTTCGATGAAACACGCTATCCAAAAGTGAAGAAAATCGATACGTTGACGACTAAGAATATCCTAGATACGCAAGGTGCTAGTGCCGTTGTTGATTTTGTCAAATCTCGTAAGGAAGTGCTGTTGACGGATACAACTTTCCGAGATGCCCATCAAAGTCTTTTGGCAACTCGTGTGCGCTTACAAGATATGAAACAAGTCGCATCAGCAGTGGATCAAGGCTTACCAAATCTATTTTCTGCTGAGATGTGGGGTGGGGCAACCTTTGATGTGGCTTATCGTTTTCTGAATGAAAGTCCATGGTATCGTCTGCGTCAACTTCGCAAATTAATGCCAAATACCATGTTCCAAATGCTCTTTCGTGGGTCAAATGCGGTCGGTTACCAAAATTATCCGGATAATGTTATTCAGGAGTTTATTAGGATTGCGGCGCAAGAAGGAATTGATGTTTTTCGTGTCTTTGATTCGCTTAACTGGTTACCTCAGATGGAAAAATCAATTCAGGCTGTTCGTGATACGGGTAAAATTGTTGAAGCGACTATGTGTTATACGGGTGACATTTTAGACAATAATCGTCAAAAATATAACATCAAATACTACAAAGATTTAGCTAAAGAGCTTGAGGCGACGGGTGCACATATTTTAGCTATCAAAGATATGGCGGGGATTCTTAAACCGCAAGCGGCTTATCGTTTGATTTCAGAATTGAAAGAAACGGTTGATATTCCGTTGCATTTGCATACGCATGATACTTCCGGTAATGGGATCATTACTTGTTCTGCAGCGGTAACGGCAGGTGCTGATATTGTCGATGTGGCGACTGCAGCCATGTCATCAGGAACGAGCCAACCAAGTATGTCATCGCTTTATTATGCTTTGGAAAATGGCAAACGGGCACCTGAATTGGATATTGATAATGCGACACAAATCAACCATTATTGGGAAGATGTTCGTAAATTCTATGCGCCATTCGAAAAAGGTTTAACAAGTCCGCAAACAGAAGTTTACTCGCATGAAATGCCTGGTGGTCAATATACTAACCTCCAATCACAAGCAACGGCTGTTGGTTTGGGCTTACGCTTCGACGAAGTGAAGGCGATGTATCATACGGTTAATATGATGTTTGGTGATATTATCAAGGTGACACCTTCTTCTAAAGTTGTTGGCGATATGGCACTCTTCATGGTGCAAAATGACCTCACTGAGGAAGATATCTACGAAAAAGGTGACACGCTCAGTTTCCCTGAGTCGGTGATTAGCTTCTTCGCAGGTGATTTAGGTCAACCTGTTGGTGGTTTCCCAGAAAAATTACAGAAAATTATTCTAAAGGATAAACCTTTTATCACAGATCGTCCTGGTTTGCACGCAGCACCGGTTAATTTTGATGATGTGGTTCCTGAGTTGACTGAGAAGTTAGGCTATGAACCTGGTCAGCATGAGGTCTTGAGTTATATTCTTTATCCGCAAGTCTTTCTTGATTACCAAAAAATGCAAAATGAATTTGGTAGTGTGACGTTACTTGATACACCGACCTTCTTTAACGGGATGCGTGTAGGTGAAAAGATTTCAGTTGAAATCGAAAAAGGTAAGGTTTTACTGATTCATTTGGATAGCATTTCTGAGCCTGATAGTGAAGGTAACAGAACGCTCTTCTTTAACCTCAATGGTCAACGCCGTGAGGTAATTGTCAAGGATACGTCGATTAAATCAACAGCGATTGTCAAAGAGAAAGCAGAGCCGTCTAATCCGCACCATATCGGTGCGACGATGCCTGGTTCAGTTGTGACAGTCCTTGTCAAACCAGATGAGAAAGTTGTTAAAGGGCAGCCACTCATGGTAACAGAAGCGATGAAGATGGAAACAACTATCGAGGCGCCATTCGATGGTGAAATTAAGAGAATTAATGTGAAGGCAGCAGAAGCAATTGCTACACAAGATTTATTAATCGAAATGAAATAAAATAAAGACAATGAAACTTACGATGCCAGATAGTTAATGGGATGCGTAAGTTTTTTTGCTAGAGTAAAAATGTTGTAAATTTATCTGTAATTTTCAGTAAATAAGTGGTAAAAATTGAATAAAATAAAATAAATCCACTAAAAACTAGAATAATCCTTCACAAAGTGGTATAATTAACACGTTAAATAAATTTTGGAGGAACTTAAGAAATGGCAATCGTTTCAGCAGAAAAATTCGTTGCAGCAGCTCGTGAAAATGGCTACGCAATCGGTGGATTCAATACAAACAACTTGGAGTGGACACAAGCTATCTTGCGTGCAGCTCAAGCTAAACAAGCTCCAGTACTTATCCAAACGTCTATGGGCGCTGGTAAATACATGGGTGGTTACAAAACAGCTAAATACATCATTGAAAACCTTGTGGAATCAATGAACATCACTGTACCAGTTGCAATTCACCTTGACCACGGTCATTATGAAGACGCTAAAGAAGTTATTGAAGTTGGTTACACATCATTGATGTTTGACGGTTCACACCTTCCAATCGCTGAAAACCTTGAAAAAACTAAAGAAATCGTTGAGCTTGCTCATGCTAAAGGTATCTCAGTCGAAGCTGAAGTTGGGACTATCGGTGGTGAAGAAGATGGTATCATCGGTTCTGGTGAATTAGCACCAATCGAAGATGCAGTTGAAATGGTTAAAACAGGTATTGACTTCCTTGCAGCTGGTATCGGTAACATCCACGGTCCTTACCCAGCTAACTGGACTGGTCTTGACTTGGATCACCTTAAAAAATTAACTGAAGCTGTTCCTGGTTTCCCAATCGTTCTTCACGGTGGTTCTGGTATCCCTGATGACCAAATTCGCGAAGCAATCAAAATGGGTGTTGCTAAAGTTAACGTTAACACTGAATCACAACAAGCCTTTGCAGCAGCAACTCGTCAATTTGCACGTGACTATGATGCTAACGAAGCTGACTACGAAGCTAAAAAATTGTTTGACCCACGTAAATTCCTTAAACCAGGTATTGACGCAGTTCAAGCAGCAGTTGAAGAACGTATCGACGTTTTCGGTTCAGCAAACAAAGCTTAAGCCTTATTCTGCGAAACAATCTTTGATTGTGCCCAGAACAATTTCAAAGAAATTATTTGAAACAAAGCTTAATCAAATCGGTAAATATAAAAATAAGGCCTACTATATTGGTAGGTCTTTTCTTAATGAATTTAATCAGCTATCAAAGTATCAAAAAAGCTTACTGTGAAAATATCAAAGCAAACTCTTATCGTTAATAGGTGACACTTTTAAAGTTCAGTTTTAAACATCCTGACGTAAAACATCTGAATATTCTGGTTTGGCTTTAAATTCCTTTTGGGCAAAGGGGCAGATTGGGAAGATTTTTTTATCTTCACGCCGAGCTTTTTCGACAACTTTAGCGACAAGTTGTTCGGCCAATCCGTTGCCCCGAAATTCAGGATTAACACCAGTATGTACGATGATAAGGGTATCTTCCGCTTCCATAAAGGCAATTTCGCCTGCTTGTTGCTGCGTGTCTGCGTTGATCAAAACAATTTGATCCCCTTGATCCTCAAATGTAAAGTTTGGCATGGCAATTTCCTTCTTGATTAAATCACCTTGACTGTGGTAGAGCCATTTTAAAGCACCACTTGGACAAGAGTTAATGACAGTGATACATTGTTCAACGGAAGCAGCATTGCTTGTGATAATCCAAGGTCTACGGCCTACCTCAAAGACATTGGAGTCTCCGCGAACACAATTACCCACATGAGCACAAATAGCTTTATTGTAGAAAACATCTAGGTCGTCAGAATAATACTTCCGATAGCCGAGCGCTAATAATTCTGACTCAGTGACTGTCTTTCCGTTGATTTTATTACCTTCCATAATCGCCTCTTTTTCTAGTATTATCTAAATACACTCTGATATTAAAGTCTGCATTAAAATGAATTGATGTTCGCGCTTTTTAATTTTAGGAGAGATTTTGATAAACTTATTATATCATTTATCTCTTAACTAAGTGCTTGAAAAACATCGCATTTTGCGGTAGAATTTGTGTATGGCTTATAAAAAACAACAAAAAACAACTTTTCAAAAAGTTGTCATGCTCATTGTCTGGTTGATGCTAATTTTAACTGTATTTGCAGCAGTTGCAGCAGCAATTTCAGTCTTCATCTAATCTCATCTTTGGATGAGTTTTTTTATTTGGTATCAATCATCTTAGAAAATTAGATATGATACAGAGGGCTAGCTTCAACGTGACTCGTATCTAAAACTTGTACATCGTTTTTTGCATCGATGTCATGCTGCATCAAAGTATTCTCCATCGTCATATGAGCCAGTTCTTTCAGATTATTTTCCTGACTACGGTGACCCAACAAAATTTTCTTAGTTTGCGTCCCGATGACAGAGAGCGCTGTACTTGCCCCATCTTCATTTGACAAATGGCCGTGATCTGAAAGAATCCGTTGTTTTAACCGCCAAGGGTAGTTACCCATCCGCAGAATTTCGACATCGTGATTAGATTCCATCAGGTAAGCATCTGCATTCTCGATTGTTCCCCGCATCCGATCACTCACATAGCCAGTGTCTGTTAACATGACAAAGCTTTTACCATCTTTCATAAATTTGTAAAATTGAGGCGCAGCAGCATCATGACTAACCCCAAAACTTTCGATATCAATATCACCAAATGTTAGCATTTTGCCCATTTCAAAAATATGTTTTTGAGTCGTATCAATCTTGCCACAGGCATCCCCAATGGCTTGCCAAGTTAGCTCATTAGCATAGAGATTCATTTTATACTTGCGGGCAAGCACACCTAGCCCTGCCACGTGATCCTTATGTTCATGTGTTACAAGTAGGCTATCGACATCCCTTAAACTTCTGCCGATTTCATTCATGAGACCTTCAATTTTTTTGCCGGAAAGTCCAGCATCAACTAAAATTTTACGCTCTGGCGTTTCGATATAAGTAACATTACCAGTTGAACCGCTGGCTAATATACTGTATTTAAATCCATTTTCTTTTGTCAATTTCGTATCCTTGCTAAAAGTAGACTACCATGATTCACGTGTTTTTAAGAATCATGGTAGTTTTTTTGTTTGTTTTGTATAGGACAGACTAGTCTGTCAATCCAGTCCAATCGTCTACCTCTGAATCAGTCTCATCCTCAAGTGGTGCATAAGGGAGAACGACAGTGAAAGTTGTACCGGTTTCGCCGTCGGACTTTGCCCAAACGAAACCATTGTGCATCTTCACGATGTCACGAACGATTGCAAGACCAAGTCCAGTACCGCCTTGTTCGCGGCTACGTGCTTTATCAACACGATAGAAACGGTCGAAAATTTTAGGGAGATCTTTTTTAGGTATGCCAAGCCCTTCATCAGAAATGCGCAAGAGAACTTGCGTATTAGTCTGCTCCAAACTGACAGTAATCTGACCACCAGCAGGGCTATATTTGATAGCATTATTCATCAGATTATCAATGACTTGCCCCATTTTATCGGTATCAATTTCCATCCAAATTGGTTGTAGTGGGATTTGACGGACAATCTTAAACTGCTTTTCATTTTCATCACTATTGCCGACAATTTGGTCAAAACGATTGAGTTGATAATGAAGAAAGGCGATGAAATTTATCACTTCTTTTTCAAGGGCAATCGTATCGGAGTCCATACGAGATAGGGTCACTAAATCTTGAATCATACGAATCATTCGATCCGTTTCCTTTAGTGATACTTTGATAAAGCCTGGAGCAATGTCTGGGTCATTGATAGCACCTTCATCAAGCGCTTCCAGATAAGATTTAACAGAGGTTAGAGGTGTCCGCAACTCATGTGACACGTTAGAAACAAACAAACGTCTTTCTCGCTCATTTTTTTCTTGTTCAGTGACGTCGTGTAAAACAGCAACGACCCCAGAAATGAACCCTGATTCCCGGCGGAAAAGAGCAAATTTAATGCGTAGTGTCGTAAATTCACCCATGGCGTTTTCGGAGTCAATAATAATCTCAGGCTCACTCTCAAGCAAATCTCGGAAGGTATAGTTAGAGGCAATATCAAGCGCATCAATGATTTTGCGAGAAAGAAGATTTTTTTCTGAGACGTTAAGATATTCTAGGGCTGCTGTGTTAGCGAGGACGATTTTACCGCGGCGATCTGTGGCGATGACGCCGTCCGTCATGTAAGTCAGGATACCGTTCAGTCGGGTACTAGAAGACTCTAGTCTTTCTTGCGCATGCTCAGTTTTCTCGCCGAGATTAACGACTTTATCATAGAGCTGATTGATTTCGGTATGACCGGGAATTTGTTTCCTGACAGTATATTTTTGCTCGGTGAAGTCATCAATTTGATCAGAAATCTGATTTAAACCAATGGAAATTCGTGTTGCAAACCAGACCAATAGCAGAAGTGAGCTGAGGTAAAAAACACTAAACCGCACAAAAGATGCTTCACGTGTCAGAAAACCATGCGCATTCCAAACAAATAAAGCTGAAAAAAGCAGTAAATGTGAGATTACCGCTTTAAATAAAATAGTGCTTGTAAAAGGGAGTTTATTTTTCATTAGGATTACTCAAATAATAACCGACACCGCGGCGTGTCGCAACGTACTCAGGACGGCTTGGTGTATCTTCAACTTTTTCACGTAACCGACGAATTGTTACATCAACTGTGCGAACATCGCCGAAATAATCATAACCCCAAACCGTCTCAAGCAAGTGCTCGCGCGTCATGACTTCACCGACATGTTGGGCCAAATAGTGCAAAAGTTCAAACTCGCGGTGTGTCAAGTCAATATGTTTATCATTTTTGTAAGCCGCATATTTCTCTGGTGCAATGGTAATGTTACCAATCCGAATTTCTTTTTTATCAGCATTAGCTGATGTCGTCTCAGCCGCTACATTGGAACGGCGTAAATTAGCTTTGACGCGAGCTAAAAGTTCGCGGTTTGAAAAAGGCTTGGTGACATAGTCGTCCGCACCTAACTCTAAACCAATCACTTTATCAAATTCACTGTCTTTGGCAGAAACCATGATAATCGGTACTTCTGAAGATTTTCGAATTTCGCGTGCCACTTCAAGACCGTCTTTTTGGGGTAACATTAAATCAAGTAAAATGAGGTCGGGCTGTTCAGCAGCGAAAATTTCAAGTGCCTCCTCACCATCAAAAGCAGTCAAGACCTCGTAGCCCTCTTTGGTCAGATTGAATTTGACAATATCTGAAATTGGCTTTTCGTCATCAACAACAAGAATTTTTTTCATATATAATTTCTCCATTATTACTTTTATTATAACGTTTTTTAATCATTTCAGCAATCAAAAGAGGCTATAGTGCGATTGCTTTTGAGGAATTTATGAATAGAATTGTTTGACAATTCAGAAATTAAGTGGTAAAATAGTCACATGTTATAAGTTGTGACATGTTATCTCATTGTCGATTTTATAAAATCACAGAGTATAGCAAAAAACAACTAAAATATAGATAGATGAGGAGTCTCAAATGCCGCTTATAGCGTTTAAAAATGTCCAGAAATATTACGGCGATTATCATGCTCTGAAAGATATCAATTTAGAGATTGAAGAAGGACAAGTCGTGGTGTTATTAGGCCCTTCTGGTTCTGGGAAATCGACCTTGATTCGAACAATCAATGCTTTAGAAGGGATTGAATCTGGGGAATTGATCGTGAATGGTCACCATGTTGATCATGCGACAAAAAAAGATCTCGTTGAACTTCGAAAAGAAGTTGGCATGGTTTTCCAGCATTTTAATCTTTATCCTCACAAAACCGTGCTAGAAAATGTTACATTAGCACCAACAAAAGTTCTCAAACGCGAATTGCGTGATGCGACTGTCACCGCTGAAAAATATTTGAAGTTTGTGAATATGTGGGATAAAAAAGATGCCTTTCCAGGTCAATTGTCAGGTGGTCAAAAGCAACGGGTTGCGATTGCACGTGGTTTAGCTATGAATCCTAAGCTCTTATTATTTGATGAGCCAACGTCAGCACTCGATCCAGAAACAATTGGTGATGTTTTATCTGTTATGCAAGGTCTTGCTAAAGAAGGTATGAACATGATTGTCGTCACACATGAAATGGGCTTTGCACGTTCTGTTGCTGACCGTATTATTTTCATGGATGCAGGTGAAGTGTTAGAAGATACGACAGATGTTGCTGGTTTCTTTGACAATCCACAAGAACCACGCGCCAAACAGTTCCTGAGTAAAATTATTAACCATTAGACTTGAGATTTGTTCTTTTAAAAGGTCATACAAGACAAGTCACTTAATCCAATAAAAAAGGGATAAAAAGGGAGAATTATAATGAAAAAATCAATTAAACTATTAGCAATGCTCGCAACCGTTTTTGCTGCTGTCACATTGGCAGCATGTGGTGCATCAAAAGATGACAGTTCTAAATCTGCGACAGATAACATTAAATCAAAGGGCAAGATTGTGATCGGTGTCAAACAAGATGTGCCTAACTTTGGTTATAAAGATCCTAAGACAAATAAATTTACAGGTGTTGAAATTGATTTAGCTAAAAAAATTGCTAAAGATCTTGGTGTGACCGCTGAATTTGTACCAGTTACTGCTCAAACACGTGGCCCTTTGCTTGATAATAAACAAGTTGATGCTGTTATTGCTACGTTCACGATTACGCCTGAACGTCAAAAGTCATATAACTTTACAAAACCTTACTTTACAGATGAGATTGGCTTCTTAGTGAATAAAGCCTCAGGCTTTAAGTCAGTTAATGATTTAGATGGTAAGACAATTGGTGTAGCACAGTCTGCCTCTACTAAGACTGAACTTGAAAAATTGGGTAAAGAAAAAGGTCTCTCTTTCAAATATTCTGAGTTGTCTGATTATCCAACTTTGAAAACTGCTTTAACATCAGGTCGTATTGATGCTTTCTCAGTTGATAAATCAATTTTGTCAGGCTACGTTGATAGTAAGACTGAAATTATGGGAGATGGCTTTGCTAGTCAAGAATACGGGATTGCAACTAAAAAATCAAACACTGAATTAGCAGACTATCTTGATAAAGAAATTAAGACACTAAAAGCAAACGGTGAGCTTAAAAAAATGACTGATAAATATGATTTGAAAGATGCAACCGCTAAATAAGTGATGTTTGAAGTGTGATAGTATTATGGGTTAGAACATTAAAAAGCATGCTTAATGCTTTTTTATTAAAGAAAGGTGTAATATGAGTCCTTTTGCTTTAGAACGTTGGCAGGCATTCTTTGCTGATTTTGGTCAATTTGCAAATGGTTTTCTCTATACGTTGGAGATTTCTATTGGTGCTTTACTACTCGCCATGATATTAGGTGTGGTATTCGGCTCGCTATCTGCCACACGAAATAAGATTTTACGTGGCATCAGTCGAGTGTATGTCGAGGTGTATCAAAATACGCCTTTATTGATTCAATTTGTTGTGGTCTATTATGGTTTTCCACTTCTAAATAAAGATTTAGTTATTTCCGCATTTTGGACAGCCATTATTTGTGTCGGTCTATATCACGGTGCCTATATCGCAGAGGTTATCCGCTCTGGTATTGAAGGAGTTCCTAAAGGTCAGACTGAGGCTGCAGAATCACAAGGTTTCACATACGGTGGGACCATGCGCTTGATTATTTTGCCCCAAGCTATTCGGATGATTTATCCGCCATTGACGAATCAGGTGGTCAACTTGATTAAAAATACGTCGACAGTTGCGATTATCTCAGGGGCTGACCTTATGTTTACGGCTAAATCGTGGTCGTCAATGAATGTTAACTATATTCCAGCCTTTGTTGGAGTTGGTGTGCTTTATTTTGCTCTATGTTTCCCGCTTGCAACTCTGGCGCGTCGCATGGAAGAAAAAAATAAAAATGCCTATAGTGTCGGCTAGAAAGAGAGGATATGACATATGAGTTTAGCACAAGAAGCGGCGCAGGTTTTCACGGCGACCAATATTCGATTTCTCTTTCAAGGTTTAAGCTTGACACTTTTTATCGCCTTTATTTCTATCTTTCTTTCAACGATTCTTGGGACATTATTAGCAGTTATGCGTAATGGTAAAAATCCATTTTTCAAATTGATTGCGAGTGTCTATATTGAGGTGGTTAGAAATGTCCCCAATCTGTTATGGATTTTTGTAGTTTTCTTGATTTTCCAAGTCAAGTCAGTGCCAGCGGGTATTATTTCCTTTACGGTCTTTACGACAGCTGCCCTTGCGGAGATTATCCGTGGTGGTTTGAATGGTGTGCCAGAAGGTCAAACTGAAGCTGGTAAGTCACAAGGATTTTCAGATGCTCAGATTTTGACTTATATCGTGTTGCCTCAAGCTGTTCGTAAAATGTTGCCCGCCATTATTTCACAGTTTGTGACGGTCATTAAGGATACCTCGTTTTTATACTCAGTTATTGCTTTACAAGAGTTATTCGGTAATTCACAGATTCTCATGGGGCAGTATTTCCAAGTTGGCCAAGTTTTCATGATTTATGGCTTTGTGGCTTTAATTTATTTCGTTATCAATTTTGCGATTTCACAATTATCACGCAAGCTCCAGAAATCTTGGGCGAATTCACTTGAATAATGTTAAAATGGAACCGAGAGGTTCTTTTTTATATGACAGAAAAACAAATGCCGTCGGAACTAGAGTCGACACCTAACACATTGAATGAACAATTTATAGCAATTTATAAAAAAATAGAGGCTTTTGCCAACAAAAAATTCAATAAAACAGGTAAATATATGCCGATGTCCCAGCTAACAGATGCCATCATGGCCTATATGCCCGGAGCGCGTGAGTATGCAATGGACTTTGAATTGTTTAATAATTTACGTAACATGATGCAACATAAGCTATCGAACAACTATTTTGTCATTCAACCAGAAGTCGTGACACTGATTCAACACGTTTATGAGGTCCTGACTAAACCGATAACAGTTGGCCAGCTCTTTGCATCAGAGGTAATCTTTGTGCCAGAATTTGCTGATTTTGATACCGTGATGGATTTGATTAAGCGCCACCATCATACACAGTTTCCAGTCATTCGAAATGGTAAATTTGTCATGCGTAAAATCATCACGGCAAATGCCTTAGTCCATGCATTAACGTTATCAAAAAAACCGTCAGTGTCAGATATGTTAGCTCAATCGCAAGCAATTGTGAGGTTTATCCCAGCGTCAGCCTCAATTTTTGAAGCAGAAAAAATACTGCTTGACGAAATGAAACTCGGGCAAAAATCTGTCGTATTACTGATTACCAAGGTAACGGACTATAATAAAGTGCGCCCAGTAGATGTGATTGGGTTAATCAATATCACGGATTTGCCCCAAATTTTGGCAAAAAAATGATATAATTTAAACCATGAGCAAAGGAATTTTAATCACGTTGGAGGGGCCCGAGGGCGCTGGAAAAACAACGATATTACATCAAATTTTACCGATACTGACACAAATGGGCGTTGATATTTTAACGACGCGTGAACCAGGTGGTATTCGGATTGCAGAGAATATTCGCGAAATTATACTGGCACCTGAAAACACTGCGATTGATGGTAAAACAGAGTTGCTCTTATTTGCTGCTGCACGTAGACAACATCTGAATGAAAAAGTACGCCCCGCCTTAGCTGAAGGCAAAATCGTTATCATTGATCGGTTCATTGATTCATCAGTGGCCTATCAAGGCTATGCGCGTGGGATCGACGTAGCGGATGTTGAAACAATTAACAATTTTGCAACGGATGGTCTCTTGCCAGACTTGACCCTGTATTTTGATGTTGATACAGAGATTGGCCTTTCACGTGTTATGTCAGGTGATCGTGAAGTTAACCGTCTTGATTTAGAAGCGCAAGAGATGCATCAAAAAGTACGTGCTGGTTATCAAGCCATTGCTAAAGCTAATCCTAAACGTATTGTGACGATAGATGCCTCACAAGCGATTGATCAAGTTGTGGCAGCGACATTATCCACTTTACAAATAAGGTTCCCGGAGATTTTTGATGGTCATTTCTGAATTACAACCTGAACTTTTTGCTCGTTTTTCTCAAGTATTAAAGCACAACAAGTTACATCATGCTTTCTTGTTTTCAGGTGGCTTTGGTGCTATGGAAATGGCAATCTGGTTAGCTCAGTCTCGCTTTTGTGGTGACCTGAAAGATGGGCTACCTTGTGGTCAGTGTCGAGAATGTCGGCTTGTTGCGGCTAATGACTTTACGGATTTACATCTTGTAAGTCCTGATGGGCAAACGATTAAAACGCAGCAAATCCGAGAGTTATTACTTACTTTTTCACAGTCTGGTTTTGAAACGAATCGCCAAGTTGTGATTATAGATGGGGCTGAAAAACTTCATGTAAATGCCGCTAATGCTTTACTCAAGTCTATTGAGGAGCCAGAGTCTGAAATTTACATCTTTCTTTTAACAGCATCTGAGAACATGGTGCTTGAAACCATTAAGTCGCGTGCCCAAATCATTACTTTTCCAAGTCAATCTCAGTTGATTCAAAACTATTTGGAGCAAAAAGGGACACTCAAGACAGATGCTAGTATCATTTCAGAGGTTGTGACATCTTTGCCTGAGGCTGAAGCGTTGGCAGCGGATAAGGTTTTTTTAGAGAGTGTCAAGCAATTAGATAAATTCACTAAGACCTTGGCTAGTGATGCTGATGAAGCTTTGCTGCAAATCATGCAGCTAGCGCCTTTGTTTAAAGATAAAAGATTGCAAGGCTTGGCATTCAATATCCTTGCCATCTTTTTTGTCAAAAGACGCCAACCTAAATGGGCGCAAAATGTGTTTACGGCGCAAAAATACTGGCGTGCAAATGTGAATTTTCAAGCCAGTCTTGAAAAAATTATTTTAGGATAAGGTGAACGACTAGGTAGTTGTTTCTTATTTTATGATTTAACAATGCTTTGGGGCATTAAGAAAGAAAATTATGAATTACGAAATCAAATTGACACATGGTGAGGACAATCTTTTTGTCTCAAGTAATAGTCATTATGAGATTGCTGACACTGTAGTGATTAAAACTGAAAAATATAAGGTGATGGGACGTATTGTACGTAAGGTTTCGCCTGAGCTATTAAGTGATGGCTATATCGTTTCTCAAGCTAATGCTCTAGACTTTGAATTAGCTGAAAAGGTTGCCCAGGATTCTGATGCTGCTAAGATAACAGTGAAGCGTTTGGTGCAAGATCACAGTCTTGATATGAAAGTCATAGAAGTCAAGTATACGCTTGACTACAAACGATTATATATCAGCTTTACGGCTGAACATCGGGTGGATTTTAGAGCGCTTTTAAAAGATTTAGCCAGTAGTTTTAAAACTCGGATTGAATTGCGTCAAATTGGCTCACGAGATGTTGCCAAAACATTTGGCGGCATTGGTCCTTGCGGACGTCCTCTTTGCTGTTCAGAATTTATGGGTGAATTTCCCAACGTCAGCATTAAGATGGCTAAGAATCAGGTTTTATCGCTCAATCAGAGCAAGTTAAATGGTCTATGTGGCCGTTTAATGTGTTGCTTGAGTTATGAAGATGATTTTTACCGTCAGGCACGGAAAAAATTCCCGGATTTTGGAGATACAATCAAGACGGTTGATGGTCAAGCACGGGTAATCGGTCTGAATATCTTATCTAATACAGTCAAGGCACGGTTGGATAATCAGATTCAGGATTATGACGTTTCAGAAATTGAGGTGGTTTGATGACAGATAAAATGTCTTTCTTTGAGCATCTATCTGAACTTGAAGAAGGTTTGGTAGCAACACTCACGCAAGTCAGTGATATTAAAACCAACTATCAAAAATTATTAACAGAGAATACAAGCCTACGCTTGGAAAATGCGCGATTGCGTGACCGTTTGACTGAATTTTCAGAGCCACATAGTCCAGAAAACAAGAATGAAAAATTGACCAAAAAAGTACCTATGTCAAATTTGCAAGAAATTTACGAAGATGGTTTTCATGTTTGTCGGGATTTTTATGGTCAGCGTTTGGAACCAGGGGAGACGTGTCTGTATTGCGCGGAGATTTTATATAGATGATGAATTTTCAGCAAAGTTTTAAGGGTGCAAAATCAGCTGGGACGCTGTATCTCGTGCCGACACCAATCGGTAATTTGGACGACATGACTTTTCGAGCGGTCGAAATTTTGAAAACAGTTGATTTGATTGCCTCGGAAGATACGCGAAATACACAAAAATTGCTCAATCATTTTGAGATTGAGACACCGCAAGAGAGTTTTCATGAGCATAATAGTGGTTTGAAGCTTTCGAAAATGGTGCAATTTTTAGCATCTGGTAAAGCTATTGCTCAGGTTTCTGATGCAGGTTTACCCTCAATTTCTGATCCAGGACATGACTTGGTTTTAGCCTGTATCTCTGAGGGGATTGATGTCGTTGCTCTGCCGGGTGCAAGTGCGGGGATTACAGCCTTGATTGCCTCTGGTATCGCACCACAACCCCATATTTTTTACGGGTTTTTACCACGTAAAAAGTCAGAACAAGTCGCTTTTTTAACCGAAAAAAAGGCTTATCCAGAAAGTCAGATATTTTATGAGTCGCCTCATCGAGTGGCTGCAACGCTGACTAATTTATTGGCTGTTTACGGTGACCGTGAGGTGGCTTTTGTGCGGGAATTGACGAAGCTTTTCGAAGAATATCGACGTGGTCGTATTTCTGAAGTTTTGGCATCGTTAGAGAGGCATCCAATTAAGGGTGAATGCTTAATTATTGTGAGTGGGTCTGATGGGGTCAAACAGGATGAAACATCTGATTTAACAGATTTAGAGGCTGTTGAGGCCTTGATTCAAACTGGTGAAAAACCTAATGCAGCTATTAAAAAGGTTGCAAAAATACGTGGTTTGGTTCGTCAGGAACTCTATCAAAGCTATCATGATTTATAAAGGAAATGATCAAAATTGGTCATTTCTTTTTTAAAAGTCGTCATACAGTTTTTAAAAGCAGTCCTTTATGATTTTTATGGTAAAATGAGGTTTATCAATTTGAAAAGGGGATTTTTGATTATGAGATTTAAAAAAGTAGCAGCGCTTGCTGCTGTCGGCTTACTAAGTGTTGCATTTTTGGCAGCGTGTGGTAAGTCAAATAAGGATGCGACGGATATATCTAAAAAAGCGACAACAATTACAGTGGCGCAAACAGCAGACTCTAAGCCTTATGCTTATAAAGATGGCAATACCTTGACAGGTTTTGATATTGAGGTGTTGAAAGCCATTGATAAAAAATTGCCTGATTACAAATTCAACTATAAAATTGTATCCGATGAAGCAATTTTAACGGATTTAGATGCAGGCCGTAGTCAAATTGGTGCCAATAACTTTGGCAAAACACCTGAACGGGAAAAGAAATATTTATTTACTTATCCGATTTCTGAAAATGTCAATGCTATCTTTTCAAGCACGAAAAATAATTACACATCAATTAAAGATTTAATTGGTAAAAAAACAGAGATTCCTGCAGGAACTAACTATGGTGCTATTTTTGAAGCATGGAATAAGAAATACCCAGATAAAAAAATTGAAGTGACTTATTCAGAACGCTCACTAGCTGACCGCTTGGCTGCGGTTGAGTCGGGGCAAATTGACTTCCTATTCGCCTCAAAATCAGCAGCGGAAAACTTAGCTAAGACACATGGTGTCACAGTTGCTAGCAACATTCCTGATTTGAAAGAGTATCCGACATTTAAAACCTATGAATACTACATCTTGGATGACACACAAGAAAAACTTAAAGGTGAAATGGATAAAGCCATTAAAACCTTATCGGAAGATGGCACTTTGAAAGAACTGTCTGATAAATTTTACGGTGGCGATTACACACCGTCTGTAGAAGCTTTGAAATGAGTTAAGAATTACTTGCGTTAAATAGCAAAAGGTCGTGATTAGGATTTCCTATCACGATCTTTTGCTATTTTTAAGACTAAGTCATTGATTCAGCGTTAAAATGGTAAGAGAAATATGGTAAAAATATGATGCTGTTTAAGGAGAGAATATGGCTAGTCAAATGATGTCCGAAGCTTTACCACAGTATATACATGCAATGGGCGTCACGTTAAAACTTGCAAGCATTGGTATTGTACTTGCTTTAATTATTGGTTTGATTTCGAGTTTTGTCATCTATTTTAGATTACCAATTTTTCGGCAAATTGCCAGTGCCTATACAGAAATATCACGTAATACACCTTTATTGATTCAACTCTTTTTCTTATATTATGGCTTGCCACGTATTGGCATTCAATTAGAAAAAGAAACAGTTGGCATTATCGGGTTAGCCTTTCTAGGTGGTGGTTATATGAGTGAAGCTTTTCGAGGAGGGATTGAATCAGTTGCAAGGATTCAAGTGGAAAGTGGTCGTGCGCTTGGGTTGACAAGAGTACAATTGGCACGTTTCATTATTTTTCCGCAAGGATTTGCCAATAGTGTCCCAGCTGTTGGTGCGAATACGCTCTTCTTGCTGAAAGAAACGTCGGTATTTTCAGCTATTGCGATTATGGATTTGACCAATGTGACACGGGATTTGATTGGTATGTATTACTTGACTCGAGAATACTTACTGATGTTGGTTATTTCTTATGCGGTCATTTTAATGCCTTTGTCACTCATTATCAGTTATATCGAAAGGAGAGTTCGCCATGGCATCTTCGGGTCTTAATATCTTTTTTGATGGTAACAACTTGTCCCGAATTTTGGGTGGTATGTGGTTAGCTGCTAAAATCTCAGTTGTTTCTCTGGTTATTGGTCTACTACTAGGTGTGCTATTTGGCATACTCAGAACCTCAAATTTAAGAGTGATTAAATTGATTTTCAAGATATATTTGGAAATTTTTCGGATGATGCCCTTACTGGTTTTACTATTTGTTTTTTACTACATCCTACCAGAAGCTTTAAATTCGGATATCAGCCAGTTCACAGTTTCTGTACTCGTCTTCGTCCTTTGGATTTCCTCCGAAATGAGTGATGTCGTTAGGTCAGCTTTGATTAGCATTCCGAAAGCACAAATCGATGCAGGACGTGCACTTGGTTTGTCTAAAAGACAACAGTACCGCTATATTTATTTACCTCAAGGTTTACCACTTGTAATTCCTGCAACCCTGAATCTTGTAACACGCGTCATTAAAACGACCTCTATTCTTTTGATAATTGGCGTCCCAGAAATGATTAAAGTAGGCCAACAAGTCATAGAAAATTACACGATTAAAATTCCGACAGCCTCGCTGTGGGTCTATGGTTTCATTTTCTTCTTGTACTTTATCCTCTGTTGGCCCTTATCAGTACTAGCTAAACGCCTAGAAAGGAAGGCACGCACATGAGTGTTTTAGAAGCTCAGAATATTCATAAAAAATTCGGCAAAAACGACATACTAAAAGGCGTATCGCTAACCATTGACAAGGGAGAAGTACTCGTTTTACTAGGTCCCTCCGGCAGTGGCAAATCCACGCTACTTCGTACGCTCAATGGTTTAGAGACAATTGACAGTGGAGAAATTAGTTTCAACGATAGAACTTTAGAACTTAATGAGCTAGCTTGGCAGAAAATTAGACCAGAGATTGGGATGGTGTTTCAGTCCTATGACCTCTTTCCAAATTTAACCGTGCTAGATAATATTTTATTAGGCCCCCTAAAAGTTCAGAAACGTGAAAAAACAGCAGTCACATCAGAAGCCATTGCCCTTTTGGAACGGATTGGACTAGCCGATAAGGCTGAAAGCTATCCCCGTGAATTATCCGGAGGTCAAAAACAACGAGTAGCCATTGTCAGGAGCCTTATCATGCAACCACAAGTTTTACTTTTTGATGAAGTGACAGCCTCCCTTGACCCAGAAATGGTGAGAGAAGTCCTAAGCGTGATTCAAGGGCTAGCTTCAGAAGGCATGACCATGCTGATTGTCACACATGAGATGAATTTCGCCAGACAAGTCGCTGACCGTGTTATCTTTATGGACACAGGTCAAATTCTCGTAGAGACGAATGCAGAAGCTTTCTTCACAACAGAAGATAACCCTCGTGTTAAACAATTTTTATCTAGTTTAGCCTATTAATAAAAATATATAAATTGAGTTTCGGCTCCTTGAGACTATGAAAAAAGATAAAAGTGCGCACGAACTTCGTTCGCTTACGCCTTTTCCTATTTTTCATAGGCTCAAAACGGTCGCCTCAACATCTTAAATGGAGAATCAGATTATGAAAATTTGGAAAAAAGCAGTCGGTATTTTAGCAGTTGTAGGCGTAGCTCTTTCGCTTGCTGCGTGTGGTACATCTGGAGACAAAAAAGACAATGCTACGAAGGATAAGAATCCCTCAAGTGTCGATGCTATTAAAAAACGTGGTGAAATTAAAATCGCAGTATTTGGCGACTTATCACCTTATGGGTATTTGGATGCTGACGGTAAGAATCAGGGCTATGATGTCTATCTCGGCAATCAAATTGCAAAAGATTTAGGCGTTAAGGTGAAATATGTCATTGTCAATGCGGAAGAACGTGTGGATGCCCTCAAGTCTAATAAAGTTGACTTAGTCCTTGCTAATTTTACTAAAACACCTGAACGTGAAAAAGTGATTGATTTTGCTAATCCCTACATGAAAGTCGCAATCGGAGTGGCAAGTCTTAAAGAAAAGCCTATTACAGAAGTCTCACAGCTTAAAGGTAAAAAAGTCATTGTTAATAAAGGGACAACAGCAGAAGCCTATTTTACAAGCAAACAACCAGATGTGATACTTGAAAAGTACGAATCTAAAACACAACAATTCCAAGCTCTGAAAGATGGTCGTGCAGATGCAATTGCAGATGATAATAGTTACTTGTACGCTTGGGTTAAAGAAAATCCAGAGTTCGAAGTTGGTATTAAAGAACTAGGTGACGTCTCAACGATTAACCCGGGAATCAAAAAAGGGAATCAATCCTTGCTTGACTGGACAAATCAGGAACTTGAAAAACTTGGGGAAGATAGCTTTTTTGCCAAAGATTATGCTGCAACCTTGAAAGATTTCTTTGGCAGTGATATTACAGCTCAGGACATAGTCCTTGAAGGCAAGGAACAGTAAAATAGCAGCCTAAAATCGTTTAAAAATGCAAGATGAAATGTCTTTCTCTTATGTTATTTTAACAGTCTTAATAAGCAAAAATTTTCAATCTAAATATTGGCGCTATCTTATGTTTTGAGGTAGAATGAAGGTATAACATAACTCATCAATCAGAGAATTAAAGAAAGAGGTACCAACATGGCACACACACTTCCAGAACTACCTTACGCATACGATGCACTTGAACCATTTTTCGATGAAGCAACGATGAAATTGCACCATGACAAACACCATGCAACTTACGTTGCTAACTTGAACGCTGCAATTGATAAACATCCTGAATTGGCTGATAAATCAGCATTTGAACTTGTGAAAGATTTGGCTTCAGTTCCTGATGATATCCGTACTGCTGTTCAAAACAACGGTGGTGGTCATGTCAACCATAGTTTCTTCTGGGAAATCTTGGCACCAAATGCTGGTGGTGCACCAACTGGTGCCATCGGAGAAGCTATTGTCGCTAAATTTGGTGACTTTGATGCCTTCAAAGAAACTTTCAAAACAGCTGCAACAGGTCGTTTCGGTAGCGGCTGGGCATGGTTGGTAGTAGATGCTAATGGTGAACTTAAAGTGATATCAACAGCAAACCAAGACAATCCGATTACAGATGGTGAAACACCTGTACTTGGTTTGGATGTTTGGGAACACGCTTACTACCTCAAATACCACAATGTTCGCCCTGACTACATCGCAGCATTCTTTGAACTTGTTAACTGGGATAAAGTCAACGAGCTTTACGCAGCAGCTAAGTAAATCGCTAATCAGTAATAATAAAGCACACTTTCAGATAAATGAGAGTGTGCTTTTTTAGGTGTTTTTATTATATTTATTTAAAAACTATGAAAATTATGTTAAAATAATAATATAAAGAAATTGTATATAATCGTTAAATGATAAAAATATGATTGATTGAAAATAAGATGGTAAAAACTTGACAGAAAAGGAGGGCAAGCC
>NZ_JXJT01000018.1 GCF_002441885.1 Pseudolactococcus chungangensis CAU 28 = DSM 22330
TTCCCACACGATTTGACAAAGAACCAAAAAATCATGAGCGATCATGGTTTTTTTGTTTTACTGAAAAAAAGGCTTGACAAAATAAACTGTACTATCTATAATAGTACATATAATACAAAAAGAAAGGATTGCCATGAATAAATTAGCGATATATGAACAACTGGCCTACCAAATTAAGCATGAGATTGCGGCTGGCATTATTCAACCCGGTGATAAGCTACCAAGTGTGCGAAAGTTTGCGTTGGAAAAGCAAATTAATCCGAATACAGCGGTCAAAGTGTATAAGACTTTGGAAAATGAAGGTGTGATTATCTCGATTCCTAGTAAGGGTAATTTTGTGAGTGATGATGCTGACCAATTACAAAGTCTACGTGTGGCAGAGCTAACAGAGAATTTTCGTGACTTACTACAAGAGATGCGAGATAACCACATCAAAGAATCGGCTATTTTAAAATTAGTAGAAGGAGTTTACCATGACTTTGAGCGTTAACAATGTGAGCAAAATAATTGAAGGCAATCCGATATTAGAAAATGTGAACTTTGACATGGAGGCTGGCAGTATCGTTGGTCTTGTCGGGTGCAACGGTGTTGGGAAAACGACTTTAATGCGATTGATTGCAGGTGAAATGCAGCCAGAAAGTGGTCAAATTCAATTTGATGAAACAGGTCGAGCCTCTGTTTTCTATCTGGATACCTTGTCAAATTGGATGACGAGTTACACGGCGACATTGGCAGCAGATGTTTTAGCAATTTTTTATCCGCAATTTAATCGTGAGCATTTTGAAGAGATACTCTGCTCACAAAAGTTACCTTTGAATAAAACCATCGCAAGTTTGTCGAAAGGACAAAAGGCTTTAGTTTGTATCGCAGCAGGTATTGCCAGTCAAGCTAATTATTTGCTATTTGATGAACCCTTGGATGGTTTGGATGTTTTTGTCAAAGATTACTTTAAAGCGTTACTACTTGAAGCGGTCGATGAGGGACGCGGTGTCATCATTGCCACGCATAATCTAGCTGAATTAGACAGTCTGGCGGATAGGATATTACTGATTAATGATCGGTATGTCATTGAGCAAGAAAATGATACGGATACTGTCAAAATTCAATTTGTTTATGAGGGAGATGAACTCGCGTCCAACTTGACAGATGTTGCGACAATTCTTGAAAAAAGAGGTCGTGTCTATATTGCTTTGATTTCAGAGTCGTTGATCCCTGCTATTTTTACAGATACAACGACCTATAAATTTGTCGAGATTTTATCTGTGACAACTGAGGATATTTTCAGAAAGGAACTGGGGTAAGGTTGATGAAAAATGTAATGACAGCATATTATAAATTGCGTAAGGGATGGCTAATTGCTTTTTACAGTCTTATTATTCTAGCTGGTATGGTCAGCATGGTCGTGGATAGCGGCAACTGGCACACTTTGGAAAAACAATTTGACAAGCATTTCTCTGCGAAAATATATGATGAAATTCGTGATTATTTAGGGACTGAACAGGTGAGTCATGCGGATGTTTATGACAAATATGAAAATGCCTACCTTTATTTGAATATGATTGAGTCTGATGGGGAGACCGATGGTAAAGGGAGTACGAAACAAGCAGGCGCCGCACCCAGTGCCTATTATAAACAAATGCCTGCTAAGTTTGAGACCTTTAGAGCGCGTCAACTGGCTTACTATGGTCCAACTAATAGGCATCTCTATGGTGAGGGTTTAGTGCCTTATCGTCAAATCTGGTTAGGTATTCCTGAAGAAACGGTCAATATCTCCTTAAATGCTGTTGCTTTAATTGGCGCACCACTTTTAGTAATTGTGGCAGTATTTGGTTTGATGCTGATGTTTGACCAATGGAAGCAATTACCAAGTTTCATACGCTCACGAACTGGTCATGCTGGGTTATTACTTGGGGCGCAAGCTATTTATTGGGCAATCATACCGTTTGTCTTAGCTGGTGTGATGTCTGTGGTGACACAATTGACCCGCTCACTTTTTATTCCTGAAAAGTTTGTCACTGTTCCTTGGTCAGCTATCCTGAACTATTCCGCAGATTTTTTAGCTCAGATGATTTTACTTGTGATTTTGGCTGGTTTTGTACATGCTTTGGTTGGTAACCCAATTTATAAGGTCATCACCTTTATTTGTGCTTTAGGTGCTCTGGGGTTATCCATTAGTGTCTTTTATGGTTTAACAGGTATCGGGATTTTGAATAACGTTAACCGATTTAGTTATTTAACCTATTTTCTGATTGGGGGAGTCTCAATCCTTGCGACGGTCTGGTTGCAGTCTAAGTATTCTTTAGAGCAAGATAGTAGTTATATCCGACTGCCAAAGCTGAGGCTTGCTTTCTATCTGGTAATTGTTTTCTTCACGGTATTCGATTTTCTGGTACCATTGTTCGCTTTGCGAGGGGATAACTGGCGGGTGATGGATTCTGTGATTCATGTGATTGTTCCGATTGTGCTTGTCGTTTTATTTGCTAAATTAGTTCTGAATAAAGACATTCGTCATTTGTTTTCAAAATAAGAATTAGCACTCTGAAAAAAGAGTGCTAATTTTTTTGTCAAAATTGGTCAAACATGGTAAAATGGATGTACACTAAAAAATACTAAATAAAATAAAAGAGGTTTTGCCTAAATGAATAACACAGAATACTACGAGCGTCTGGGCATTAGCAAGTCTGCCAGCCAAGACGAAATCAAAAAAGCTTATCGTAAATTGTCGAAACAGTATCATCCGGATATTAATAAAGAAGCCGGCGCTGAGGACAAATATAAGGAAATTCAAGAAGCCTATGAAACGTTAGGTGATGAGCAAAAACGTGCAGCCTATGACCAATATGGTGCAGCTGGTGCCAATGGTGGTTTTGGCGGCGGTGGCGGATTTGGTGGATTTGATGGGTTCTCAAGTGGCGGTTTCGGTGGCTTTGATGACATCTTTTCATCATTTTTCGGCGGCGGCGGTGCGCAAAGCAATCCGAATGCCCCGCGTCAAGGTCAAGATTTACAATATCGCATGAAGTTGAAATTCGAAGAGGCGATTTTTGGCATTGAAAAAGAAATCAAATATACACGTGACCAAGCTTGTCACACTTGTCATGGCAATGGTGCTAAACCGGGTACGCAGCCTGTTACATGTAGTAAGTGTGGTGGTCGAGGCCAAGTACAAGTGGCGCGTGATACACCACTTGGTCGTGTGATGACAACAGCGATTTGTGATGTTTGTCATGGTACTGGTAAAGAGATCAAAGAAAAATGCCCAACTTGTTATGGTTCAGGTCATGAAAAACAAGAACATAAAGTTAAAGTTTCAGTGCCAGCAGGTGTAGAAACTGGTCAACAAATGCGCATGCAAGGTGGCGGAGATGCTGGGGTTAACCAAGGCCCTTATGGCGACCTTTATGTTGTCTTTGATGTAGCAGCATCTGACAAATTCGAGCGTGATGGTTCTGATATTTTCTATGATATGCCTCTTGAGTTTGTTCAAGCAGCACTCGGCGATGAGGTCGAAGTACCAACAGTTCATGGCAATGTTAAGCTAAAAATTCCAGCAGGTACACAAACCGGTCAAAATTTCCGTTTACGTGGTAAAGGTGCGCCTAAATTACGTGGCACAGGTAATGGCGACCAACACGTCATCGTTAATATTGTTACACCTAAGAAACTTAATGACGCCCAAAAAGAAGCTCTGACAGCATTTGCCAAAGCAAGTGGTCAAAGCGTCTCAGCACAAAAATCAGAAGGATTTTTCGACAAATTAAAAAAAGAATTTAAGTAAAAACATGATACTGAAAGCGATGCGACGAAGTCGTAAACTTTCGTAGAAAAATAGGATTTAGTGGTTCTGCGCTTGCACAGGTTCGCTAAATGTCTTTTTTCCACGAAAGTTAGCTTGAAGTTCAAATCAAGCATGATACTGAAAGCGATGCGACGTAGTCGTGAACTTTTTTCGACAAATTTTGATAGCCTCTTAACCAGTATCTCTGGTTGAGAGGTTTTATGTTGTACAGGAAACAAATATGTTATAATATAATCATGGAAAAATCAGAACAAATCATGGCTGGCATTACAGATCTGAACAGTAAGCTATTACTATTACGTAAACCAATCATGGAAAAAGCAATGAGAGGTTTTAGCTTATCAGAAATTGCTTATATGGAATATATTGCTTTGCATCCAGATGCTAATGTCACGCGACTTGCTGCGGCGCTTTACATGACACGAGGGGCGATTAGTAAAATAACCAAAAAATTAGAAAAAAAGGGTATGATAACCAGTTATCAGAAACCTGATAATAAAAAAGAACTCTATTTTGCCTTAACAGCAGAAGGTCAAAAGATTGATGCCATTCATCATCAACTACACCAAGACTTTCTTGCAGCAGACAAAAAGGTGTTTTCAGATTTTTCAGATGGTGAACTAACAACGATTTTACGTTTTGTTGACGCTTATAATCAGCATTTAAACCAAGAGTTAAATTGAGACCTTTTGAGGTCTTATTTTTTTTGAAAATATTTTTGTTGACAAGGAAACTAAAAAGAAGTAGACTAAATATGTTGACAAGGAAACAAAAAACGAAATGATAAAATATTCCACACATGAAAGGTTTTTAGAAATGTCTTTTACAATACAAACTCAAACAAAACTGCCGCGCCAGACAATGGTGACAGCCTGGACGATTATGCTAGCAGGGATAGCCCCGATGTTGGACGCAACCATGATAAATATTGCGTTTAAGCAACTGACGCAGGATTTTTCGACGACAATCGGCATGGTTCAGTGGGCGATGACAGGTTATATTCTAGCACTTGCGCTAGCAGTACCAATTTCAGGCTGGTTGATGTTGCGCTTTGATGGCAAAAAAGTGCTGATACTTTCAGTTCTTGCTTTTGGTTTGATGTCTATTCTAGTTGGCTTTAGCTGGAAAATCAGTCTCTTTATTTTTTTCCGTCTTTTACAAGGGTTCAGCGCGGGCATCATTACACCCTTGATGTCCACTTTACTCGTCAAAACAGCTGGTCCAGAAAATATATGTAACGTCATTGCTATCGTGACTACCCCGATGATTTTCGGCCCTATATTTGGTCCAGTTTTGGGTGGTTTACTCATCGAATTCAGTTCTTGGCAGTGGCTTTTTTTCATCAATGTCGGTGTCGTCGTCCTAGCAATCCCCTTACTCGTCCGAAATTTGCCAGATTTCCCAGCGGTTGATGCCTCACGTCGATTAGATATTATCGGGATACTGTTATTATCGGGTATGAGCATCGCCATGATTTTGGGCATCTCAAAAGCCACAGATTCAGCCAGTTTTCTGACACCCTCAACCTTGGTGTGGTTAGCGGTAGGAGGGGGATTGCTACTCGTCTACATCGGTTATGACCGACTCAGTCCGTATCCGACCGTTCTGCCGCTGCGCCTCTTTCACCATCGCACTTTCAAAGCGACAAGCATCGGTCTCTTTCTTGCCAACATTGCCATTATGGGGCCCATGTTCCTACTTCCTTTAATCTTTCAAAACATACTGGAGTTGACGACAATTGAGGCAGCGCTCGCGCTGATACCACAGGGTTTGGGGATGTTAGTGATGCGACCTTATATTGGTCGAATGATTGATAAAGTCGGCGCTAAAAGAGTGGTCATGGCCAGTGTTGCTCTATCAATGCTCGGCTCTGTTCCTTTAGTTTTTATCACACAACAGACATCTTTCATCTGGATATCTCTTATCCTTTTCACTCGTGGGCTGGGTATTGGTGGTATTACGATTGCTTTATCAAGTGATGCCTATACGGGTCTTGAAGAGCAAGACCTGCCGCCTGCTGGTGTTGGCATTAATGTCATTGAGAATTTGGGTTCTAGTTTTGGGACAGCGCTTTTAGCGACGGTCTTTGCTGCAACGACATTGACAGCTGGACAAGTCGCAGGATTTCATGCGAGCTTTCTTGTGGCAATTATTGCGCTTGTGCTTGTCACCTTACCTGCCTTATTTTTGACCGAAAAATAAGGGGTATTTTTAAAAATAGGCAACTTGGGCAAATCTGAAGTTTTAGAGATACCCTGAAATGCATTGGAATATAAGGTTCGCTTAAGGTAACTAGTCTATAATAAAGTCATTCCTAAAATATTTTTCATAAACTTCCCCTTTTCTCAGTAGCTCGCCAAGTTTGGCGAGCTTTTGTGTTATAATGAAAACATGAGTATTGAAAATTACAAACCGGATTTTCTGTTATCGGCTGCCTATCAGTTAGGTGCAGAAAGTTTGAGACGGCACGGGATTCGTGCGGTATTGGTAGATTTAGATAATACCTTGACTGCTTGGAATAATCCTAATGGGACGCCTGAGATGCGTGCTTGGTTGGCAGAGATGAAAGCAACGCATATCAAAGTCATCGTTGTGTCAAATAACAAACATGACCGGGTCAAGAGAGCTGTTGCGCGATTCGATGTGCCATTTGTCAGTCGTGCCATGAAGCCTTTCGACATGGGCATCAAAAAAGCCCTTAAGGTGTTGGGTGAAAAGCCTGAGGATGCGGTGATGGTCGGCGACCAGCTGATGACGGATATTCGCGCAGCTAAGCGGGCGGGTGTTCGAAGTGTGTTGGTTAAGCCGTTAGTTGAATCAGATGCTTGGAATACGAAATTTAATCGTGCGCGTGAACGACGCGTATGGCGCAAGTTAATAGAAAAATATGGAGAACCTGAGTGGCAGAACGCGATTTAGTAGTAGAAGAAGTAGAAGCCTTACGTTGTATTGGTTGTGGGGCTGAAATACAGACAGTAGATAAAGATGCAATGGGTTACACGCCGAAATCAGCACTAGAAAAAGGGCTAGAGACTGGCGAGTTATACTGTCAACGCTGTTTCCGTCTGCGTCACTATAATGAGATTGCAGCTGTTAATATCAGTGACGATGAGTTTTTACGTCTTTTGACAGAGGTTGGTAATACCAATGCTTTGGTTGTCAATGTCGTTGATATTTTTGACTTTAACGGCTCAGTTATCCCAGGTTTGCATCGTTTTGTAGCGGGAAATGACGTGCTGTTAGTCGGGAATAAGCGTGATATCTTACCAAAATCGGTTAAGGAAAGCAAAGTAAGAAATTGGTTGCGAGAACGTGCACATGAAGAAGGCTTGCGTCCTGTTGATGTTATTTTGACTAGCGCTTATAATCGTGATGATACGCTAGACCTCGTAGATGAGATTGAAAATTATCGTGAAGGTCGAGATGTCTATGTGGTTGGTGTGACCAATGTTGGCAAGTCAACCTTGATTAATGCGATTATTAAGAATGCGACAGGTGACAGTAATGTCATTACGACGAGCCGTTTCCCAGGGACAACCCTTGATAAAATTGAGATTCCGTTGGATGATGGTAGTTTTATCATTGATACACCGGGGATTATCCATCATCATCAAATGGCGCACTTTATCGGACCTGAAGACTTGAAGTTGGTGAGTCCGAAAAAAGAAATCAAACCAAAAACTTATCAGTTGAATGAAGGTCAGACTTTATTCATGGGTGGTTTGGCACGCTTTGATTATTTAAAAGGTGACAAACAAGGCTTTACAGGTTTCTTTGATAATCATCTCATGATTCATAGAACTAAACTTGAAAAGGCAGACGAGTTCTATGTTAAACATAAAGGTAGCCTTTTAGTGCCACCTCGTGAGGATGACATGGCTACTTTCCCTAAACTGGTTCGAAAAGAGTTTGCTATCAAAAGTAAATCGGACATTGTCTTTTCTGGACTGGGGTGGATTAGAGTTGCTAAACCAGCGATTATAGCTGCTTGGGTGCCTGAAGGTGTCGATGTTATGATTAGAAAAAGCTTGATTTAATAGCTTAGCCTTAATTGACTCTTAAAGTTAGACGTATTGAAACCATCATCTTTTTATGATATGATGGTTTTTTAATAATAAAAAAAGAGAATATTGAGGAAAGATGATGAATACGATGAAGTTATTATTTCAGGAAAATCCACTAGCCTATATTGGTCTTGGGGTTGCGGCAGTTGGTATAGTTGTCATGCTTGTTTTTTTAGTCCAACTAATTGCGGGCAAAAATAAGAAACATGAATTAATTAAATTTCTGGTTGCGCTCTTAGTTGTGGTCGCAAGTTTGGGTGCTTTTATGTATGCGGCATTGACGGTTAAGACGCCTAAGTCGGACACGATAATCGCCGTCATGGATAAAATCAATGGCAATCAAGACTATCAAAAATATAGCCTTGAAGCCAATCAATTGACAACATCAATGATTAATGAATGGGGTGTATCAGGTGATTTAGCACCTGAAAAAGGCCAAGAAATTGTCAATAATAACAAGGCAAAAGTCGATGCTTTGATTGCCAATGGAGAGAGCTATTTGAAAGCAATTGATGTGGCAGCGCCAAAAGCCAAACTGGATACTTTACCTAAAGCATATGGTGATTACGTTGTAGCGATTAAAGAAAATATCAAGATTAGCTTGAGTATGTTAAAAGAAGTGCAGACGATTAGATTAAATCAGAATGAAACCGTGGATAAGTTCAACAAAGAATATACACAGTCGTTGATGGCAGCACAAACGACAATCAATTCAGCGGCTGATGCCTTGAATAAGTTACGTGGCACTGAAAAATAAGTCAATGGGTAAAAACGGCTAGGCATTTTAGTTATTTGACAAGAAGTCTAAAGAAATGCTGTCAACTCTGATAAATAGCGAGGAAGGTGTGACTCCTTCCTTTTTGTTTCCTCTAAATTATGGTAAAATTAAACTTAGAGATTTAAAATATTGAATCGACAGCACACAAGCGGTTAGACTGATTATTTACGGTGTCTAACGCTAATTATAGAAAGATAACGATGACATTAACAGGAAAACAAAAACGATACCTACGCGCTGAAGCGCACCATTTGACACCGATTGTTCAAATTGGTAAAGGTGGTTTAACCAATGAAATCAAGACGAGTATTCGTAAGGCATTAGACGCCCGTGAATTAATTAAAGTGGCAATTCTACAAAATTCTGATGCTGACATTCACGATGTGGCAGAAGAAATCGAAGAAATGTCATTTGATGTGGTCCAAACCATTGGTCGCATTTTAGTCGTTTTCAAAGTAGCTGAAAAACGCGAAAATCGCAAGCTCTCCCTCAAAGTCAAAGAGTTGTAAGCCAAATTTTTTAGATGGCCGCAAGGCTCAGCACATCTACAATACATCTCACGCATGTTCAGCCACAAGCAAAAAAGGAGTTATCGATGGGAATTGAACTGCTCACACCTTATACGAAAGTTGAACTTGAACTGCAAGAAACGGACAGTCGTCGCCAAATTGGTCTTTTTGTCGGAAAATTTGCCCCGATTCATCTGGCACATCTGGTGATTGCGGATCAGGTGTGGCGAGAACTCAACCTTGAGCGCATTTTATTCATGCCTGAATATGACGATGAAAATGGGACGATTATCAGCCTCTTAGCGCGTGGTTTGCAAGGACATCCGGGCTTTGGTATTGATATGGCACGGCTTAACCGCACGAGGCAGCCCCTCACTGAAACTCTGAAAACCCTCATTGCGAATAACCCAGATACAGATTTTTACTTGATTGCAGGTAGTGATGAGATTGGTAGATTGTCACAGTTGGGAAATGCGTCAGAATTGGCGCAATTGGTGCAACTTGTGGGGGTACAGCGCCCGAAATTCAGGACGGGAACGTCGTTACCTATTTTATGGGTGGATGTCCCACAGATGGATATTTCATCTAAAAATCTGCGAGACATGATGCATCAAGGCATTGAGCCTAAGTTTTTGATGCCAGATGCGGTGCTTGATGTAATTAAGGAGAGAGGATTGTATGGTCTTTGAGTTTTATCCAGAAGTTGGACTGACACGAGCTGAATTATGTGATAAAATTTCAGCTAATATGTCTGACAAACGCTTTCAGCATGTGCAAAATGTCGCTAAATCTGCACTTAGATTAGCTGAGCGCTGGGGCTATCCTGAACCTAGGAAAGCAGAATTAGCAGGACTCTTGCATGATTACGCAAAGGAAACAACAGATGAGACGTTTATCCAGCTGATTGACAAATATCAGCTAGACCCAGATCTTCTCAACTGGAATAATAATGTCTGGCACGGTCTCGTTGGGATTTATAAAATTCAGGAAGACTTGGGGTTGACTGACCCAGAGATTACCCGTGCGATTGAGATTCATACAGTTGGTAGTGCAGCTATGAGTTTGCTAGATAAGATTTTGTATGTGGCAGATTATGTTGAAGATGGTCGTACTTTCGAGGGTGTTGATGTTGCACGTCAACTTGCTTATGAGCAGGACCTAGATGCTGCGGTTGCTTATGAAACGGTGCACACAGTTGCCTTTCTCGCGAGCAAACACGTGAGAATCTACCCGCAAACGATTTTAACCTATAATGCCTATGTTGAGCAACTCAAATAGGACGACAAAACGTCTGCCTATAGGATTTGTTGCTGGTTTTCTGGCAATTAATGGTGCTCAAGGTATCTATCAATCGCTTTTGATGTACAGACGTAAGCGACAGTTTCTAGCTTATCTAAAAAATGATTCAAGAGTTACTTTTGGCAATTTTCATCGTGGCTCAGTCTATGGCTACAAGCATATCAGAAGTTCCCAAGACGTTTATTTTGCGGTGAGACAACTCTCTGATGAACGATTTATCGTTCGTAGACATGCCCGGATTTGGAGAATGCCAGAAAGTTATTCAGTTACTGATTTCGACTACAACTTTCTCAGTGATTTTGCTTACTATGTTGATGATCAGATGGCGATGCAAGACCACTTTGAGCCGATTCGTGCTGGGGATTGTTTAGATGATAGATTTCAAGTCGTTCAAACAATCGATGATGAGGCAACAGGTTTGCAAGCCATGGCTGTGCAAGTTAGTCAGATGCAACTCGTCATTGCATATGCTGGCACTAACCCCCTCGATGCTAGGGATTTGAAGATGGATATGACGACGATTGTCGCCAAGCAACATCTACCTAGTTCAGAAAATAGCCAGCAACATCAAAAAGCTGAAAAATTTTATCAGGCAGTCCAAGCTGAATATCCTGATAGAATTATCACGCTGACAGGTCATTCACTGGGTGGATTTCTGGCACTATACGTCGCTTGTAGGCAGAGGCTTGATGCCACAGTATATAATGCGCCCGACCCTTGCCAGTTGTTAGCCGACATGCCCCAAGAACTAGAACTTAAACTGATAAATTACCGCCATGTTTATGATGCTATGGGCAAGATGCGGGGGAACGGGACGGGTGCTGAAGTGTTCAGTAATCGACGCTTTTTCCTCGCACGTACGCCTTTTGTTTACCACGGTATAGCCTCATGGCGCTTTGATTCGAATGGAAAAATAGAAAGATAAGAAAATATGACAATTCAAAATGTACTACAAACCGCAGTGACAGCTGCAGATGATAAAAAAGCCCTCAATATCGTTGCCTTAGATATGCGCGAAGTGAGCGGTGTGATGGATACGCTCGTCGTGATGGAAGCGATGAATGCGCGTCAAATCGATGCCATCGTGGATAATATCACGGAGGCTATCAAGAAAAATGGTGGAGACATTCATGGTGTTGAGGGTGTTGGTGCAGACGGTTGGGTATTGATTGACCTGATTGATGTTGTGATTAACGTCATGACGCATGATGCACGCCTGACATATAGCCTCGAAAAACTTTGGCATGATGCCCCAGATATTGATGTTGACGAATGGTTGACAGCATAATGATAGTGAAAGCGGTGCGATGGTTGCATCTAACTAAGTGAGAAAATATGGATAATTATCAAGAGTTTGCACGCGTTTATGACACGATTATGGACGACACCTTATACGATGCTTGGCATGATTTTTCACGTCGGCATTTACCATCAGAAACGACAAATATACTAGAGCTTGCTTGTGGTACAGGTAAGCTCTCTGTGCAGTTTGCGCGAGATGGCTACGCAGTAACTGGGCTCGATTTGTCAGAAGAAATGCTGACGATTGCTTACAACCGAGCGCTTGACGAGCTTGATGAATCCACAGGTATCGGCTTTATCGAAGGCGATATGCGCGATTTGAGTGATGTTGGTACCTACGATGCCGTAACTTGTTATAGTGATAGCATCTGCTATATGCCTGACCGCGAAGCCGTGCAAGAAGTCTTTGACGGCGTTTTTAACGCCTTAAATGCGGGAGGCACCTTTATCTTCGATGTGCACTCCGTGCATCAAATCGACGACGTCTTTCCAGGCTATGCTTATCATGAAAATGAAGAAGATTTTGCCTTTATCTGGGACTCCTTTCCAGGGGAAAAAGCCCACAGTATCACACATGAACTGACTTTCTTTGTCAAGGATAGCGACGGAAAATTTGAGCGTCGTGATGAAGTTCATGATGAGCGAACTTACACGATTGACAATTACCTGACCATGTTAGATAATGCCGGTTTCGTCTCAGTTCAAGTTTTTGTTGACTTTGAAGATATTGCAGCACAGGAAAAAGATGATGGTGCACGCTGGTTCTTTGTCGCAAGAAAGGACTAAGCGCAAGTATGATAGCGTCGGATAGCTACTTGGCTTTCTGTTTGCTTATTGTTTTTATGATAGTTTTGCTTAGGTTAATCGCTGAGTGTACTTCAAATGAGAGGAAAATACTATGTTCTATTTAGGTATCATCGTGGTCGTTGGCTTAATTGCTTATTTGACACAAAATAGTCGAGACAAAAAAATGCCACGATGGTTAAAAGTGCTTTTAGTTGTCATTGCTTTAGTAGTTCTAGGTGACATATCTGAAAAATTATCAGGGATCGTTTTGCTTGCCTTAATCGTCTGGTGGTTTGTCAGACGCCCAAGTCGTCAAAACAGACATCAGACAGCAGAAACCGCGGCGATGCGAAAACAAGCTAAATCTTCTTTCGCGCAGCCAATTGACCCGATTAAGCACTACGTCTCAACACCTAAGCGCCGTGAGGCTTTGGTTGAGTTAGGCAGCACACCAAAAGAATTAGCAGTTTACATTCATCAGGAAATTGATACATTCTTCATGAATGAATGGACTAAGATGTCCGTTATCTATATGGATCAGTCTGATCAATTTGATGATGATGTCCAAGAAAATGCTGGTCGTCAGATGCGGGAAATTTTGGATGCCATTTCTGCCAAATTTGCCAAGAAAAAGCGGGCTGAAATGGTAGAAAAACAATCAATTAATGAAGAACTGAAGGCCCAACATAAACAAGAGATTGACATCGCCATGCAAGTTTATGATAAGTGGCAGGATAAGTCATGAGGTTAACTAAAGTTTCTACTGAAAATTCTGTCCCAATATCAGGTATCATTGCAGAGTTTAACCCCTTTCATCATGGGCATCAGTACTTGCTGTCACAAGCACCAGGTCTGAAAATCGTTATCATGAGTGGCAACTGGATGCAACGAGGTGAACCTGCGATTGTGGACAAATGGACTCGTGCCCAAATGGCCTTAAAAAATGGTGCGGACATTATCGTCGAGTTACCATTTTTTGCTAGTGTTCAGGGAGCTGACTATTTCGCCCAATATGCGCTGCAAATGCTAGCAGACTTAGGCATTAATCAGTTGGTCTTTGGGACAGATTCTGATGATGTTGACTATGACATACTACGTCAACTTTATTACGATAAAAGTACAGAGATTCAGGGATTTTTAGAAACCTTGCCTGAGAACTTGTCTTATCCACAAAAGATGCAGCAGATGTGGCAGGCTTTTGCTGGTATTCAATTTGATGGCAATACACCCAATCACATCCTAGGTTTAGCCTACACCAAAGCTGTGGCGATGGTCGCGCCAAAGATTAAGTTACAGCCAGTCAAGCGCATAGGGGCAGGTTTTCACGATGACACCTTGTCACAATTTGCCTCAGCGACTGCGATTCGTGAGCATGCAAACGAAAATTTATCTAGCTTTATGCCTGACTATGCTAGTTTTCAGGCGGCGCCTAAAGTTCAATGGTCTGATTATCTCCCCTTGCTCAAGTATCAGCTGCTTTCTGCACGTCTTACGGACATTTTTCAGGTTAATGAAGAGTTGGCTGTCAGATTGAAAAGTGCTATTCAAATAGCGACAGATTTTGAAACCTTAGTAGATGCAGTGGTGACGAAACGCTATACTAGAGCGCGAGTTAAGCGTTTGCTGACTTACATCTTGGTCAATGTACCTAAATCACAAATCTTTGAGAAGCCCAAGCCACATGTGTTAGGTTTTTCAGCAGCGGGTCAGCGCTATTTGAAAAATGTTGATGTCGTGACGAAAGTCGGAAAAACCTATCAAGACAGACTCACGCTTCAGGCAGACGCTATCTATCGTCTGGGCAATCAAGCCATTCTTGAGCAAAATTATGGCCGGCCACCGCTTAGGCAGACGCATGGCGCAGCCCAAGGGAAAGAAATAGGTTAATGGGCTAAAAAAGTGTCGAAAATGACACAATAGCTGACAAATGTTGAAATTATGATAAAATAGTATAGAATGATAATAATGCTAAAAGGATACGAAAGAAGGAGTAATAATGGGACGCAAATGGGCGAATATCGTTGCAAAGAAAACGGCTAAAGATGGCGCAAACTCAAAAGTTTATGCGAAATTTGGTGTGGAAATCTATGCTGCAGCGAAACAAGGAGATCCAGATCCTGAGTCAAACTCAAAATTGAAATTTACGATTGAACGTGCAAAACAAGCGCAAGTGCCACGTCATATTATTGATAAGGCGATTGATAAGGCGAAAGGTAGCAGTGATGAAACCTTTACCGAAGGTCGTTATGAAGGATTCGGTCCTAACGGCTCAATGGTTATCGTGGATACTTTGACGACCAATGTCAATCGGACGGCTGCAAATGTTCGTGCGGCATATAATAAAAATGGCGGTAATTTTGGTGCCTCAGGTTCAGTAGCTTACTTATTTGATAATACCGGGGTCATTGGCTTTGTCGGTGATAACGCAGACGAGATTTTCGAGTATCTTTTGGAAAAAGAAATCGATGTTCGCGATGTTGAACAACAAGAAGACCAAGTCATTGTCTACACAGAGCCAGAGGCTTTGCATAAAGCCTTAGCAGCACTTCGTGAAAATGGTGTAGGTGAGTTTACAGTGTCAGAACTTGAATTGATCCCGCAAAGTGAAGTTGAATTATCTGGCGACGATTTAGAAACCTTTGAAAAATTAATCGATGCACTGGAAGATGACGAAGATGTTCAAAAAGTCTATCACAATGTGGCTGATTTCTAATAAATGGTGAGAATAGCAGTAAAAACAAGCGGTGAAAAGTCATCGCTTGTTTTTTGTAGAATTTCTAGCAGATATTATCAAATCTCTTGACTTTTATCTGAAACATGGTAAACTAAAATGGTATGCTTTTGGCATAACTATGAAACGGAAAAGAGGTGAAATCCTATGTCACAAACAATCGTACGTAAAAACGAATCGCTTGACGACGCGCTTCGCCGCTTTAAACGTTCAGTAACAAAAGCTGGAACACTTCAAGAAGCTCGTAAACGCGAGCACTACGAAAAACCTTCTGTGAAACGTAAACGTAAATCAGAAGCAGCTCGTAAACGTAAAAAATTCTAATCATTAAAGTTTAGAGATAAAAAGCAGCCATTGGGTTGCTTTTTTGTGTTCAGACTAATAATATCAATTCCTTTACGAACCTATTCTTGAAATGTTACAATGAGAGCAAATAAAAGCATTAATAAGGAAAGAGGAGTAAGCATGAAAATCGCAGTTATTGGTGCAACAGGTCAAGCTGGTAGCTTGATTACCGAAAAATTGGTCGCTGCGGGGGCAGATATCACAGCGCTCGTTAGAAATGCCAGTCGGTTAAAAGTCGATATCCCTGTTATCGAAAAGGATATTTTTGCCCTAACCCAAGCAGACCTTGCACCATTTGATGTCGTCATTGAGGCTTTCCGCGCGCCAGAAGGTCATGAAATTCAGCATTTGCAGGCTATGCAACACCTCATGGCATTGCTTGAGGACAGTCAAACGCGTCTTATTGCGGTGGGTGGGACGAGCTCGCTCTATAGCGACGAGACCCGCACTAAACGTCTTATTGACCTTGTCGATGTGACAGCGTCTTTTTATCCTGTTGCTAAATATATGAGTGACGCAGCCCTTGAACTTAAAGCGAGTGACCTTAACTACACTTACTTCTCACCCGCTGCTTACTTTGACCCGGCTGGCCTTGAAACGAGGGCTTACAGCTTAGCCACCGACATTTTCACGGTTAATGCGTCTGGGGAAAGCTATATCTCGATGGCAGATTTCGCAAGTGCTATGCGTGATATCGTGCTTAATGGTACGCACCAAAGGGAACATATCAGTATCTATCAAAATTAGAGGAGAATGAGATGAGTGAAAAAGTGATTTAATGTGCCACCTGTCTACTTTTTGTGATATAATGTACTATGTAGATTTATAGAATACAATTTAATGGAGGCAACAACCAAATGGCTAAACTTACTGTAAAAGACGTTGAGTTGACAGGTAAAAAAGTTCTCGTACGTGTAGACTTTAATGTACCTTTGAAAGACGGCGTGATTACAAACGATAACCGTATCACAGCAGCGTTACCAACAATCAATTATATCCTTGAACAAGGTGGACGCGCAATTCTTTTTTCTCACCTTGGTCGTGTAAAAGAAGAATCTGATAAAGCGGGTAAATCTCTTGCACCAGTTGCAAAAGCTTTGTCTGAAAAATTAGGTAAAGAAGTTGTCTTTACTGGCACAACGCGTGGTGCTGAACTTGAAGCCGCAATTGACGCGCTTAAAGACGGCGAAATCTTGCTTGTTGAAAACACACGTTTTGAAGATATCGACGGTAAAAAAGAATCTAAAAACGATCCTGAGCTTGGTAAATATTGGGCTAGCCTTGGCGATGGCATCTTCGTCAATGACGCTTTCGGTACAGCTCACCGCGCACACGCTTCAAACGTAGGTATCTCTGCTAACGTTGATAAAGCAGTTGCTGGTTTCTTGCTTGAAAACGAAATTGCTTACATCCAAGAAGCAGTTGAAGCACCAGTTCGTCCGTTTGTTGCCATCCTTGGTGGTTCAAAAGTATCAGATAAAATCGGTGTTATCGAAAACCTTTTGTCAAAAGCTGACAAAGTTATCATCGGTGGTGGTATGACTTATACTTTCCTTAAAGCACAAGGCATCGAAATTGGCGATTCACTTGTTGAAGCTGACAAATTGGATATCGCTAAAGAATTGCTTGCGAAAGCTGAGGGTAAATTGATCTTGCCAGTTGACTCAAAAGAAGCGAATGCTTTTGCTGGTTATACTGAAATCAAAGATACTGAAGGCGATGCGATCGACCCTGGTTTCCTTGGTCTTGACATCGGTCCTAAATCAATCGCGAAATTTGACGCTGAATTGACAGGCGCTAAAACAGTTGTATGGAATGGACCAATGGGTGTCTTTGAAAATCCTGATTTCCAAGCTGGTACAATTGGCGTTATGGATTCAATCGTTAAACAACCAGGCGTTAAATCAATCATCGGTGGTGGTGACTCAGCAGCAGCAGCTATCAACCTTGGTTACGCTGAGAAATTCTCATGGATTTCAACTGGTGGCGGCGCTTCAATGGAACTCCTTGAAGGTAAAGTCTTGCCAGGTTTGGCTTCATTGACTGATAAATAAGCCAATTAATTGATTGGTGATAATAGAATTATCATCATGATAAAAACGGAATTAGTTTGAGCTAATTCCGTTTTTTTATATTTTTGTAGTACTAGCGAGATGATAACGGTCTCGTTGGTTATTACTGTCAAAGCGACGGTGACAAAAGTCTAGAAAATAAAAAAAACTTGAAACTTGTATGTAAAGAACTTGGTTTCATGCAGTTTTCGTATTTTAGAGGTAGGGAAACTTGATTCATGCTAGTTTCCCTACCTCTTTATTTTAATTATTAAAAATATCAAATTTGTAGACTCTATTGATCCCTCTCGCAATAAACATGGCAATATTGAAATCAATTAGTGAGTGAATAAAGCCACCAATGCCAAGAATGAGTAGAAGGGAAGCCAGATTTCGACCGTCTAGATGGCTGAAACCAGTTGTCAGAAGAATATAGACGATTGCAACCTCTGCTAAGGTGTGGATTAGAGCAATAACGACATTGAAAATTTGGAATTTAATACCGTGCGTATAGTCGCGATGTTTCCAAAGGAAAAGAGAACCAACGAGTGCGAAAATAACGTGCGTTGCAGCGCGAAATGTAATTTCAATTGGTAAACCAGAAATCAAGAAACCAATCGTTGAGCCGAGTGCGACGATGACCGCAACAGCAGGCGAAATTAACATACCGATCATAATCGGGACATGACTAGCAAGCGTGAAGCTAGCTGGGGGAATCACGATTTTGGGCATGACTTGCGGAATGAGAATTGCAAGTGCTGTCAAAAGTGCAGCAGTTGTAAGTATTGATAAGTGTTTGCGTGTCTGATTCATGAGATTAGATTACCTTTCTGATAAATGGATCGCTAGAGATACCACGTTCAAGAATGAGTGCTGACCACTCCTTAGCAGTCCAAAGTGAATGGTCACGGTAATTACCGCAGGACTCAATCGTTGTGCCAGGAACATCTGACCATTCAATGGTATTAACAATGGCCTCTAAAGACGCTTTAATGACCTTAGCAATCTCTTCTGACGAATGTTCTCCCCACATGATCATATGGAAACCAGTACGACAGCCAAATGGTGAGAAGTCAATCATGCCATCAATGCGATCTCGAATAAGACTCGCCATCAGATGTTCAATGGTATGTAAGCCAGCGGTTGGGATCTCTTGCTCATTAGGTTGTACCAAACGAACATCAAAGTTAGTGATAACATCCCCTTTAGGGCCAGTTTCAGCCCCAATTAAGCGGACATAGGGTGCAAGGACTTTTGTATGGTCGAGTTGGAATGATTCGACGTCTGCCATAGATTGATTCTCCTTTTTTATGTTGGCTCTCCAGCCAAGTGTGGTTGTTTTGATATAGGGTTAATTATACTGTAATGTGAATGTTTTGACAAGAAGAACGGCGTAGAAAATACCATTTCAAATCATTGCAGAAAAAAGCTATCTATATTATAATGAAAGCGTAAATTGTTCAGCCTTCATCTGAGTTAATCAACGTATTGTGCACACGAACTTGAGCTTAGGCTCATATCTATAGGAGGAACGTATGACTTTAACAGATACTTACACACTCAACAACGGCGAAAAAATTCCAGTTGTTGGTTTCGGAACTTGGCAAACACCTGACGGCGATGTCGCTGAAAAATCAGTCATTGCAGCCCTTAAAGCAGGCTACCGTCATATTGACACAGCAGCTGTTTATAAAAACGAAGCCTCAGTAGGTCGTGGCATTGCAAATTCAGGAGTCGCACGTGAAGACATCTATGTGACAACAAAAGTTTGGAATGATAAAACGACTTATGACGAAACCTTGGTAGCCATTGATGAAAGCCTTGCTAAGCTTGGTTTGGACTATGTTGATTTATTCTTAATCCATTGGCCAAATCCTGCACCAATCCGAGAAACAATTGGCTATGAAAAAAGAAACGCAGACGTTTGGCGTGCCTTGGAAGCCGGCGTTGCAGCAGGTAAAATCAAATCTATCGGTGTCTCAAATTTCCGACCACACCATATTGATGCACTTCTGAAAACAGCAAAAATCGCACCAGTCGTCAATCAACTTTACGTGAACCCAAGTGACCAACAAGAAGAAGTTGTCGCTTACAACAAAGCGCACAACATCTTGACACAGGCCTACTCACCACTCGGAACAGGCGAAGTACTGACAGTACCAGCCTTGGTCGAAATCGCTGAAAAACATGGTAAATCACCAGCGCAAGTCGCGCTGAAATGGTCACTACAAAAAGGTTATCTACCCTTACCAAAATCAGTGACACCAACCCGTATCATTGAGAATGGTGAATTGTTTGATTTTGAATTATCGGTTGAAGATATCGCAACGATTGATACCCTCCACGGTGCCACACGCATGACGAGTGACCCGGATCAAACGAACTTCTAAAATGAGAGCGTTGTAAGACTCTTAATCGTGTAAATGCGGTTAAGCGTCTTTTATTATCAAACAACACAAAGTTTTAAAACTTGAAAATCTATCATAATTTGTTATAATAAAATAGAACTCAAGGGAGTAGCAAGCAGTTTTCTGCGCAACTATCGTCATTACGGTCGTGTTTTCGGCTCGGTAGTTGCTTAATATGCGAGACTTGTAGCTGTAGCTACAGGTCTCTTTTTTATCTGCTGTGATAGCTTTGCTTACCAGCTAGTCATCTTGAGACCCGAGTTATTGTTAATAATCAGTTAAGCTGAATGATTGATTAAATTTAGTAAGGAGACTACATTGTCAGAAAAAAAATTCTACACGCAATCCCCAGACGAGGTGTTGACAGAGTTGGCAACGACCAAAAAAGGGTTGACGTCAACTGAAGCCCAAGAACGTCTTGCCAAATATGGTAAGAATGAATTGGATGCTGGCGAGAAAAAAACATTACTCGCTAAATTTTTAGAACAATTTAAAGATTTGATGATTATCATCTTGATCATCGCAGCGATTTTGTCTGTGGTGACAAGTGGTGGTGAAGACATCAGTGACGCCATTATCATCATGGCGGTTGTGATTATCAATGCTGTTTTTGGTGTTTACCAAGAAGGTAAGGCTGAGGCAGCCATTGATGCTTTAAAATCAATGTCAACACCATCAGCACGTGTCCGTCGTGATGGTCACGTTGAAGAGATTTCATCAGACTTGCTTGTACCAGGTGATGTCGTATCACTTGAAGCAGGTGACGTTGTGCCAGCAGACATGCGTTTGCTTGAAGTCAATTCCCTTAAAATTGAAGAGGCAGCCTTAACAGGTGAATCTGTACCAGTCGAAAAAGATTTGGCTGTTGCCGTTGCTGCGGATGCCGGTATTGGTGACCGTGTCAATATGGCCTACCAAAATTCAAATGTGACTTACGGTCGTGGTTTGGGTGTTATCGTCGCAACAGGGATGACAACAGAAGTCGGAAAAATCGCCTCAATGCTCCAAAATGCTGAGGAAACAGATACACCACTCAAACAAAATCTCAACAATTTGTCGAAAATCTTGACTTATGCGATTCTCTTGATTGCAGCAGTGACATTTGTGGTCGGCGTTTTCGTTCAAGGACATGCGCCGCTTGAAGAAGTGATGACGGCAGTAGCCCTTGCCGTGGCAGCCATTCCAGAAGGCTTGCCAGCCATCGTGACGATTGTCCTTGCCCTTGGGACACAAGTGCTGTCTAAGAAAAATGCCATCGTCCGCAAATTACCAGCGGTTGAAACGCTTGGTTCAACTGAAATTATCGCCTCTGATAAAACTGGGACATTAACCATGAACCAGATGACAGTCGAAAAGGTTTACACAAATGGTCAATTACAGGATGCGACTGATGAGATTTCGTTCGATGACATGACCCTGCGCATCATGAACTTTGCTAATGATACCAAGATGTCACGTGATGGTAAACTGGTTGGTGATCCAACGGAAACAGCCCTCGTCCAATATGGGATTGATCATAACTATGACTTGCGTCAGGTGCTCAAAGCTGAGCCACGTGTGGCAGAATTACCGTTTGACTCTGATCGTAAACTTATGAGTACCGTCCACAAAATCACGGATGAAGAGTTTCTCGTTGCTGTCAAAGGGGCACCAGACCAGCTCCTCAAACGCATTAGCAAAAAAGTTGTTGATGATCAAGTCGTAGCCATGACGCAGACTGACCGTGATGAAATTCTAGCGCTTAATAAATCACTTGCAAAACAAGCCCTTCGGGTCTTGATGATGGCTTATAAATATGAGTCTGCCGTACCTGAGCTTGAAAGCGAAAACCTTGAAAATGATTTGATTTTCGCTGGTTTGATTGGGATGATTGACCCAGAGCGTAAAGAAGCCGCTGAAGCGGTGCGTGTTGCTAAAGAGGCGGGTATTCGCCCAATCATGATTACGGGTGACCACCAAGATACAGCTGAAGCGATTGCCAAACGCCTGGGCATTATTGATGAAGGCGACACGGAAGACCATGTCTTTACAGGCGCTGAGCTCAACGAACTGTCTGATGAAGATTTCCAAAAAGTGGTTACCCAGTATAGCGTCTATGCGCGCGTGTCGCCTGAGCATAAAGTGCGTATCGTTAAAGCATGGCAGAACGAAGGTAAAGTCGTTGCTATGACTGGCGATGGTGTCAACGATGCACCCGCACTTAAAACGGCGGATATCGGAATCGGTATGGGGATCACCGGAACAGAAGTGTCTAAGGGTGCCTCTGATATGGTCCTTGCCGATGATAACTTCGCAACGATTATCGTTGCCGTTGAAGAAGGACGTAAAGTCTTCTCAAATATCCAAAAAACGATTCAGTACTTGCTTTCTGCCAATACTGCCGAAGTCTTGACGATTTTCCTTGCGACCTTGTTTGGTTGGGATGTCTTGCAGCCAGTTCACTTGCTCTGGATTAACCTGGTAACAGATACTTTCCCAGCGATTGCGCTCGGTGTTGAGCCAACTGAGCCAGGTATCATGACCCACAAACCGCGCGGTCGTAAAGCTAGTTTCTTCTCAGGTGGTGTCTTGTTTGCGACGATCTATCAAGGGCTCTTGCAAGCCACACTTGTGCTGGGCGTTTATGGTGCAGCCATCACATGGCCAGTCCACACGGGTCATGAAATGCACGCGGATGCCTTGACAATGGCCTTTGCGACACTGGGCTTGATTCAACTGTTCCATGCCTTTAATGCCAAATCGGTCTACCAATCTATCTTGACAGTCGGACCATTCCGCAGCAGGACCTTCAACTGGTCAATCTTAGTTTCCTTTATCTTACTCGGTGTCACAATCGTCGTGCCAGGATTTAATAAAATCTTCCACGTGACACACTTAGATGCCTACCAATGGGCCATGGTTCTCGTCGGCTCATTTGCCATGATTATCATCGTTGAGATTGTTAAAGCCATCCAACGTGCTATGGGCTTAGATAAATAAACCGGATAAACAAAAATCCTTTGTCTCTTTAAAAGTAGACAAAGGATTTTTTGTCAATTTAATTACATTTCTAGTAAGATGGAAGAAGAGTAAAAATAAATCATATTTTTTGTAACCAAACTAAGTTTAATTCGTTATATAAGTGAAGTAGGACTTTGAGCGTTTGGATGTGCGTAAGCGTCGGTTAAATGTCAAGATTTCACGTAGAGAATTGTAGAAAGGAGGTCGCAGGTGAATATTAGCCCCTATGAGCAAATTTTGATGACTTGCGCATCTGAAATTCAGCGCTACTTAATCAAAACCGGAGCGAATCCAGCAGATGCGCAAGACATCGTTCAGGACGTCTTCATTAAGCTGATACAGGCTGATATTGTACTTGCCACCGATAAACTACGCCCTTGGTTCTATCGCGTGGCGCTGAGCCGGTTTTATGACCTTTATCGACGCGAAAAGCGTTATCGAGCACTTTTATCCGAACGATTTTATCTGATTTATGGTAATGTCGTTAACTTAGATAACGACAGAAGTTGGCAGCTAGAGCAGGCTTTGAAGACGCTGACAGATTATCAGTTAGGTCTTGTGACCTTGTATTATGAAGATGATAAGTCTGTCAAAGACATCTCAGAGATTTATCAAATTTCTGAGGCCAAGGTCAAGACAGACTTGTATCGCCTGAGACACAAACTTAAACAAGAAATGGAGCAAAATAATGAAGATGAATGAAGACTTTGATAAGATTATCAAAAAAGAAAAAAGAAAAAAAATCGTTAAAACATTCGCAATTTCAGTTGTAACAACGCTTGCTTTACTGTTCATAGGCTATACCGTGAGTAATAGAGGCATGGCCTTGCAATACGAAAAAGCAAAGGAAATGGCCAATATCACAGATATGATTGAATCTCCTAACTTGATTTCGAGATCCCAATATTTGAGCAAAACTGGCTGGGTGACTTCTCAACTGAAAAGTGATCGTTTTAAAAACATTGACGGTTACCTAGTTGCAGCGGCACCACTCGAAATCAATTTTAGCCTGTTTGGAGTTGGCTATGCCAGTGATCAAAACTCACCATTAACAGTTCCGATTACAAAAACAAAAGATATCGGTGCCTTTAGCCGAGAAAATGGCGAAAAACTGCCATTGTTTTTCGATCCCAAACACAAGCAAAGCGAAACTGAGCAAGAAGTTAAGACGACACACGAGGCAAGGACTTTATCCGGACTGAAAAATCATGTCGCAGAAGTTGCCATTTCATTTAAGGAGCCGATGACTTATGCTGAAATTCAGGCTAAACTTCCTGATAATTTACTGATTAACTGGTACTGGCTAGGCATGGCGAGTGACCAACTATCAGTCACGGATACCATTGGTAAAGTCATTGGGATTAATGCAGATGAAACTGGTAAATTGAAAGATGAGTCATTGGAGACATCCTCTTCAAGTAGCTGGTCATCTGCCAACTATCCATCTTTTGTGACTGCCGTAAAAACAGCAGCTGAAAAACGCGGCTATAATGTTGCGGGCATTGATATCTATAAAGATGCCCTAAAACAGGTCGAAAAATATCCAACTTTAAAGACGGCTAAGTTTGCAGGTATTATTGTCAGTGGTCGAACTGAAAATCTAGCCATCTTAGATGATGAACCCTACATCTTTGCGACCAATGTCGGCCTTCAAGCTGAAATTCTACCCTATATTGAACCGATGAAATAAACACAAAAGGCTGAGACAAAATGTGCTCAGTCAACGAGAGAGAAAAGTAAATTAGGGTGTGGTGATTGTACCTCGATTAGTTTTCTTTTTTTTATCTAGTTTTCAGAAAGTCTCCAAATTTTATAAAATAGCAGATTTTTTTTATCCAATTCGTATTGTTTTGGCAGAATAATACGAATTTGGTATAACATCGACGTTTTGATGATCAAATTAATCAAAATTTTTTAAATAAAATGTTTGACCTTTGTTGACCAAAGCGTTATAATAAGATTTAGAGATAAGATATGTCTCTAATCTACTTCTGAAAACATGATATTGAAAGCGATGCGACGTAGTCGCAAATTTCTGTAGAAAATTAGGGATTTATGGTGCTCCTGTGATTACTCGTCGCTGGTGACACTTCTGCACTTGCGCAGGTTCAGAAATCATCTATTTTCCCAAGAAGTTAGCTTGAGGTTCAAAAAAGGAGAACAAAAGACAATGAATATTGAAAAAATGACAACAACTTTACAACAGGCTTTGGCTGAGGCGCAAAAAATCGCGCAAGTTCGACAACATCAAAATATAGAAATCGCACATCTTTGGAAATTCATGATTCAGCCTGGGCAGTTTGCGCATGACTTTTATCAAGACTTAGGTCTAGATTTAGTGGGTTTTGAGGCTGAAATTGACAAGGAATTGGACAAGATTTCTGTCGTGACTGGTAGCAATGTGACTTATGGTCAGAATTTGAGTCAAAATCTGTTTAACTTATTTAGTCAGGCTGAAAAGCTGGCTGAATCTCTAAAAGATGAGTTTCTATCCACTGAGACGGTACTGTTAGCACTGTTTTCGCAAAGCCATAATCCATTGACCCAATACCTGAAAAGTCATGGCATCACGGCAAAAGAGGTTAGGGCGAAAATCGAGAGTATGAGAGGAGGGAGTTCGGTGACAAGTCAAAATCAAGAAGAACAATATGAGGCGCTGAAAAAATATGGCGAGGATTTGGTTGAAAAGGTTCGTACGGGTAAGATGGACCCAGTGATTGGGCGTGATGAGGAAGTACGAGATGTTGTAAGGATTTTATCGCGTAAGACGAAAAATAACCCAGTTTTAATTGGTGAGCCAGGTGTCGGTAAAACGGCAATTGTTGAAGGGTTGGCACAACGGATTGTGAAGAAGGATGTGCCAACGAATCTACAAGATAAGACGATTTTTAGTCTGGATATGGGTGCGCTAATTGCGGGAGCTAAATTCCGTGGGGAGTTTGAAGAACGGCTCAAGGCTGTTTTAAATGAGATTAAAAAGTCTGACGGGCGGATTATCCTCTTTATTGATGAAATTCACACCATCGTTGGCGCGGGCAAAACAGAAGGGTCTATGGACGCAGGTAATTTGTTGAAACCGATGTTAGCGCGTGGTGAGTTGCACTTGATTGGCGCGACAACTTTGGACGAATATCGTCAAAACTTTGAAAAAGATAAGGCTTTGGAGCGTCGTTTCCAAAAAGTGCTGGTAAAAGAGCCGACGGTTGAGGACACGATTTCTATCTTGCGTGGTTTGAAAGATCGATTTGAAGTTCACCATGGTGTGAAGATTCATGATAATGCTTTGATTGCTGCGGCAACCTTGTCAAATCGTTACATTACGGATCGCTATTTGCCTGATAAGGCAATTGACCTTGTTGATGAAGCGAGTGCAACGATTCGGGTTGAGATGAATTCATCGCCAACGGAGCTAGACCAAATCACCCGCAAGCTCATGCAGCTTGAAATCGAAGAAGAGGCGCTAAAAAAAGAAACGGACGAGGGTTCTAAGAAACGTCTGGCAATTTTACAAGAAGAACTTGCCAATACGCGTGAAACAGCCAATGCCCTGAAGATGCGTTGGGAAACTGAAAAAGAGGCAGTAGAAGCGATTCATACTAAACGTGCTGAGTTAGAGCAAGCTCGTTTTGATTTAGAAAATGCTGAAAATGACTATAATCTAGAACAGGCAGCGGTATTGCGCCACGGCACCATTCCAAAACTGGAAAAAGAAGTGGCTGATTTGGAAAATGCCCAAGAAGCAGATACCGGTAATCATCTGGTTCAAGAATCAGTGACAGATCAAGAAATTGCGGAAGTGATTGGTCGCTTGACTGGGATTCCAGTGACTAAACTGGTTGAAGGCGAAAAGGAAAAGCTCTTGCATTTGGCAGAGACACTACACCAACGTGTGGTTGGGCAAGATGAAGCTGTTAATGCGGTTTCTGATGCCATTATCCGTAGTCGTGCAGGTTTGCAAGACCCTAATAAACCGCTTGGTAGCTTTCTCTTCCTTGGTCCGACAGGTGTCGGTAAAACTGAATTGGCTAAAAGCTTAGCCGAAGACCTTTTCGATTCAGAAAACCATATGGTGCGGATTGACATGAGTGAGTATATGGAAAAACACAGTGTCTCACGTTTGGTTGGAGCACCTCCAGGCTATGTTGGCTATGACGAGGGCGGTCAGTTGACTGAGGCTGTACGTCGTAATCCTTACACGATTGTCCTGCTTGATGAAATTGAAAAAGCGCATCCTGATGTCTTTAACATTCTCCTGCAAGTTCTTGATGATGGGCGTTTGACGGATTCTAAAGGTGTTGTTGTGGACTTCAAAAATACCGTTTTGATTATGACGTCAAACATTGGCTCACGGACGTTATTGGATGGCATTAAAGATGATGGCACTCTTGACAATATGACGAAAGAAGCAGTCTTGGACGAGCTTAAACTTCATTTCAAACCTGAGTTCCTTAATCGGATTGATGATACTGTTGTCTTCACGCCATTGACCTTGTCTGTCGTGAAACAAATTATCGATAAAATCGTGGCGCAGCTTACAGAACGCTTGTCGCATCAAGATATTAATTTAGAGCTAACAACAGATGCCCTTGATTGGATTGCCAAAAATGCGTATGAACCCGAGTACGGGGCACGCCCAATAAAACGGTTTATGACGAAACATCTTGAAACACCGCTTGCGAAAGCACTTGTATCTGGTAAAGTCTTACCAAACTCAGTGGTTTTGGTTGGTTTGAAAGACGATGCGTTAGTTTTTGATATGAAGTAAGTAATTTCGAAATGAAAATAAACAGAAATCTGTTCATTAAGATTTCTGTTTTTTTATTTGAATAAAAATAGATAAAAGTGAGGAGCTAATAATTGAATGAATAATCTAATAATGTTATAATTGGTAGAAGGTAGAAGGTAGAAGGTAGAAGGTAGAAGGTAGAAGGTAGAAGGTAGAAGGTAGAAGGTAGCAAACTTGTTTGGAAACGCTTACTATACCTTGTCTCTCTCCTGGCTATTTTGTGAGTGATGAGTGGAGAAGACTAAATGACAATAGAATTAGACTTAGGTGCATTTTACAAAGAAACGCGAGAGAAATTGGGGTATTCACAGCGGGATGCGGAGTCAGCATATTGTGACCATTCATTAATTTCACGCTTTGAAAATGGTGAAACAGTATTACGAGCAGATAAACTTTTGATGGCGATAAATGGTTTGGATTTAACACCAACAGAATTTTTTGTTTGGCATGGCGATTACCTACCTAATAGGTTACAGATGTTCAACAAAAAAATGAATGCTTATGTGATTAATGGAGATGTAGAGGGTTTAAAAACATTACTGAAAACACGAGCTATAAGAAATGAAGATAAAATTTTTAATATTGTAGCTAAATGTGCGATTTTTGATTTATCAGATGAGATGTTAATAACTAAATCAGAGCGTAAATTTATCGAAAAATATTTTAATGGCGTTAAACAATGGACGATATACGAGATGAGTGTTTTTGCGCACTGTTTAGAAGTATTAGATGTCGGAGAGGCTTATGATATAGGTCAAGATATTCTTAAGAGTGATGAATTTTCTAAAATTATAGCTAGTAATGCTGCTCTTGCTAAGAAAACATTGGTAAATTTATATGTACATTTAATTTGTCATGGGAGTTATAGGTATGCCGAAAAGTTGAAAAGAGGCATAGATAATTTTTTGACGGAATGGGATATGTCAGAGAAGATTATTCTCCATATTTTTGAAAAATTTTCCTTGTATAGACAAGAAAAAAATCCTGAACTTCTATCAGAAATTCAAGATGATATACAGATTTTAAATAGGTTTGGTGCAACGGGGATGGCTAAGCGGATGACTCTATTTATTGAAAAATTTTGTTAGTGATTTTGATTTATTTTACTGAATACCAAACGATATAAGTGAGTATAGAAATTTAAACATACTGTTTTGCCTCCTTATCTTAATACATTTATTCTACCATTTAAAATGATTAAAATTTTAAATGGTGCATATATGCAAACTTGGTATTTTATAAATTTTTCTGTGTTAGAATGAATCTTATAAAGTTGAAAGAAAACGTTTTCTTTCAACTTTATACTGACGGTCGACAGTCAGTGCTATATTCAGATTGATTAATTCTGATGTTGTTTCATTTTTGTATTTGAAATTATCCTGATCAAATAATTTTAAATTGGAATGCTTAATCTTTTTGGAAGATTAACAAAAACAGAAAGAGGTTGTAAGATGAAAATTTGTTTGCAAAAACGAATCCCAAAAGTAGAGGTACTTAGTTCGTTAATGGTTGCTTTTGTGATTGCATTAGGTGCTAAAGTATTTTTGCTTGGTAACTTGGTTCAAAAATTTGGTCTGTCAAAAGGTGATGCTGCTTGGGCTGTTGGTTTAGTGGCTTCTGGTGCGGCTACGTTAATTGCAATGTGTTGGCCGATGCTTGCTCCATATTTGTTAACGCTCCGTGGTTTGATTGCTACTATTGGTGCAGGTGCAGCTGCTGGTTGGTAAAATAAAGGAGAAAAAATGTTAAGTATTTTTGGTAATTTGATTAGTAAGTTTGGACTTTCAAAGGTTGTTGCTTCAACAATTGTTGGTCTTTTATCAACTGGAGCGAGTTATTCTGTAATGATTATCTATCCTTATTTTGCACCATTTATTGCAACTGCTCAGGCATATCTTGCAATCTTTGGAGTAGCTGCGGGGATTTCATTTTAAATTATGAAAAAAACTTCTGTCAAAAAAGATTTTTGGGTAACTTTTATTACTTTGATTATAGGAGTAATTGTCGGTATCTGTATAATAAAAATTTCAGGTATTACCATTACTTCGGATATCCAAGTATTGAAGTTTAATGAAATATTTAATCATAATACAGGAGTTGCTTTAATAATCTTAATCATTGGGTCACTGACATTCGGTGTTGGAGGTCTAATGATTTTGTTTATTAATGGTATCTCAATGGGAATGGTAATGGGGATTTTGCCTCTAAAACAGATAATATTTATACTTTTCCCCTATGCAGTATTTGAATTATTGTCTTTTGTTTTTGTTGCTATGGCAGGAATAGAAATGTCTAGAAATATAAGAAAATTTATGAAAGAAAAAAGAATCATGGCCTTAGTTAATGAATGGTTTTATGTCCGATTTTTATTGACATTAACGTTGGTTTTATTAGCTATTGCTGGGATTATAGAGGTATACATATGATTAATAAAAAAGGGATAAAATTAACGTTTTTAGTTGCTTTTACTATATTTAGTATTTTAGGATTATACCTTGGTTTTAGAGGGGCAACCACTATCTTTTCTTCAATTGATTCAGAAAATATAACAAGTTCCACTAAAATTATTCAACCACTTGAGAGTAAGATTGCTTCTTACTTAAATATTTTAGTCGGTATTGTTGTATTTGCTTATATCGTTGTATTCAAAGAAAAGAAAACGAATATATTTTGGTTAATTCTTGGTCCGATAGGTGTCCTAGCATTTTCGATAAAAAAACTTCTATATCTAAAAAAAGGTGGCGATAATATTGCGATTTAGTAAGGAGGTGAAAGTTCCTAGTGTATATGAGATGTTTATATTTTTCTCAGTTATTTTTGGAGCAATATATTACAAAGCGTGGTTTGTTTTTATATTTTTACTTTTGATTAATTTACCTGAAATAGTTGTAGTTTTTTGTTCAATTAAAAGATTTGGAAGATGATGAATTATAAAATGCAGGAAATGTATTTATACTTTAGTATGGATAGAAATTTAAGAGCAGATATAATGAGAGGACTAAATTTTTTAGTTTGGGAGAAGAATATGAATAAAAAAATGAAGAAAATTATCGCTATTGTCATTATCTTACTGGGCATTATATCAATCATCACGACATCGCTTAATCTTCAGGTAACACTAGGTAATACAGAGGCATTTTTGGCTGGTGAAGTGGATGTACCAGTTTCATCGGTTTTGACATGGGGACTTAATTTGATGCAAGTGCTTGGTTTCTTTTATATCGTATTTGCTGAAAAATTCAAGAAATCAAATCTATTTTGGATTTTAGTTTTACCGCTAGGTTGCATTGTTCTAGGAACGCGTCAACTTTTAAGATTAAACAAACTGACCTTGATTGAGGACTAGGCATGAAAAAATTCTACCAAAAATACCCATTAGTCGTTATTTTGACAAGCATTATTACCACAATTATCATTGGAATTGTGGTTTTATCTGCTTTATTATTACCTAAACTAAAGTCTAGCAAGCAGGAAAATTATACGCTTTACGCTGTCAAAGCTCAGGCGGATAATATTTTCAAGGGCAATGTGACGGCAAAAACGTCGACTGATTATCGAGAAGATATGTCGCTTGGTGAATTGTCACAAGTCAATGTGACGGATGGGCAGGAAGTGAAGGCTGGCGATGTTTTATTGACATATACTAAGTCATCTGACGACTTATCAAGCCAAGAATTTGCAATCAAAAGTGCCGAGAATGATTTGGCAAATGCCCAGGCAGATGTGGTGGAAGCAGAAAATAAAGATGCTAAGTTGCGCAAGAAATATGATAAAGCCAAAGAGATAGAAGAAAAAGAGGGGATCAATACACAAATTGAGAGCAATAATGAGGCTTGGAAAGCAGCGCAACGCTCGGTGACGGCTGCTACACTTGCGCGCGACCAAGCACAAGCAAGTTTAGCAAGTCAAAAGGATAAGCAAACGGCCACGGTGACCGCTAAAACGGATGGTCTTGTGATCATGGGGACGAATTCTGAGACGTCGCCTTTACTGAGTGTTGTGAGTCGGGAGACACTGGTCAATGGTAAGACGTCGGAATATGATTACGACAAGCTCAAGGTGAACGATGTGGTAAGTGTTGAGACGGTTGACTTGTCGAAAAAAGTGACGGGTAAAATCTCTTACATTTCCCCAGTTCCAGATAAAGCAACATCTGAAACCTCATCTAGTCAATACAATTTTAAGGTTGTTTTAGATGAGCCGTTACAAAATGGCTATACGGTTCAGATTCACCGTCCAAATGAAACACTTTATATTCCGAAAACATCCGTGAAAAATGGTAAAGTTTACATGAAACGTGGTGGGAAATTTAGTAAGGTTGCAGTCGAAACTAAGGAGTCGGGTAGTCGATTGCAAGTCATATCTGGTTTAAATTCGGGCGATAAAATTATCGAGGAGGCAGCAGCTTATGTTGATACGCCTTGAAAATATCACGAAAACTTATGAGCTTGCCAAACAAGAAGTTACTGTTTTAAATAATGTCTCTCTCAATATTTTTGAGGGTGATTTTGTTGGTATTATGGGGCGAAGTGGTTCTGGAAAGTCGACTTTGGTTAATCTGATTGGTTTTTTGGATAAGAAATTTAAAGGGACTTACTATTTTGAAGATAAGTTAGTTGAGCAGTATACAGACGATGACTTATCTAAAATCAGAAATGAAAATGTTGGCTTTGTTTTTCAAAATTTTGGCTTGATTGAAAATATGACAGTTGGGCAAAATGTTGAATTGCCTTTATTATACGCTGGTATTTCTAATCAGGAAAAAACACGTCTTGTAGCGGAGAGTTTGGAAAAAGTGGGCTTGGCTGACTTTGTAGGCCAGTCTGTTAAACTTTTATCGGGTGGTCAAAGGCAACGGGTGGCTATTGCGCGTGCCATTGTCAATTCTCCTAAATTTATCATTGCAGATGAGCCAACGGGTGCGCTTGATAGCAAAACATCTGTTGATATTATGCAGTTGTTTACAGATTTGAATAAGACTAGTGGTGTGACGATTATTTTGGTGACACATGATCCCAATTTGATGGCACATTGTAATCGTGAAATTAGAGTGTCTGATGGCGAGGTGGTCCTATGAACTTGCGTGCCGTTATCAAAAATGCTTATCAAGCCCTTCGTCAAAATACCAGACGCAGTATTTTAACGATGCTTGGTATTGTCATTGGTATTGCCAGTGTCATCACGATTTTATCGTTAGGACGTGGGTTTGAAACTTACACGGTAAAAAATCTGACTGCTACAAATGAAAAAAATGTAGCGGTCGATGTTGTTTTTTCGCCGTCGGATTATGAACAGTTTGAATCAAATAAAATGCGCTACTTTTCTGATGAAGACCTTAAATTGATAGGTCAGATTGAGGGCGTAGAGAAGGTTGCCTATGTCAAAGCTGACGACAAGTTTTTACGTATAGATTTACAGGCAGCAGATAAAAAAATCAGTAAGAATTTAGGCTTTGTAGCTGGTGGTAAAGATGCTGTCGAGGTGGGGCGCACGATTAGTCGTGATGATATTGAAACGCATCAAAAGGTCGCAATTATCAGTCGTGATACGGCAAAAGATGTCAATCCAGATGTGAATAAGGTATTAGGTACAGGGATTGACATAAAAGGTGAGCTTTATCAAATTGTTGGCATCTATAAAGGAGGGACGGCTAATTTGTTTGATATGACCCCTGATGTCAAAATTCCCAAGACAACCTACCAGTACTATGCGAATAGCGATGGCAATCCCACGCAGATAAAAGTTATAGTTGCGAATGACTATAAACCTAGTAAGGTAGCGCAGAAAGTGATTAAAAAACTGGAGAAAGTAGGCGTTAGCCGTCATTTTGGTGAGTATTCAACTTTTGATATGAGTTCTCTGACAGACGGTATTGGTAAAGTATTGAAGACGTTGACTTTCTTTATCTCAGGCATAGCGGGCATTTCACTCTTTATTGCAGGTGTTGGTGTTATGAATATGATGTATACATCAGTTTCTGAACGTGTCAAAGAAATTGGCGTTCGCCGAAGTGTTGGCGCTAAAAGACGTGACATTAGAAATCAATTTTTAGTTGAAGGCTTGATGCTAACGATATCGGCTGGTGTGATTGGTTATATCATCGGTTATTTGGTGGCGCTTGTCATCTCAATTTTCTTGCCATTTAAAGTATCTCCAGATTTATTTACAATCTCTCTGACTTTGGTCATAACGATTGTCATTGGTCTGGTCTTCTCAATCACTCCGGCCAACATGGCAGCGCGAAAAGATTTGGTTGAGATTTTAAGGTAGCATCACAAAAAAATAGGTCATTTGACTTATTTTTTTGTGGCTAATAAGTCGAAAATAGGGCAATCTATTGGCTGAATAGGATGAAATAATCACATGTTAGGTAAATTCTTGACATCCTATATATAGTGTGTTAAAGGCTTAAATCTTTATATGTGACACAATATATTGTGATTCTGTGTTTACAAATTACCCAATGAGTGGTAGAATATATTTAAAATCACTTTAGAAATGAGATGTACGTTATGATGGTATGGGAAAAAACAGAGGTAATTGACAACACGATGGAAGTTGTCAAGCGTGATGGTCGCCATTTAAATTTTGAACCGGAAAAAATTTATGATGCCTTGAGAAAAGCCTCTGATGAAGTTTTTCCTATGTCACCGGTTCAAGAAGTGAAATTGGAACACTTGACGGATAAAATCGTTGCGACAATTTTTGACCGTTTTGATAAGGATATCAAAATTTATGAAATTCAAAACATTGTCGAACATGTGTTGTTGGATGCGAATGAGTATCAATTAGCAGAAGTCTATATTAATTATCGGACAAAACGCGATTTTGAGCGCTCGCAAGCGACAGATATCAACTTCACGATTGACAAATTGATTAATAAAGAACAATCTGTTGTCAATGAAAATGCCAACAAAGATAGTGATGTTTTCAATACACAACGTGACTTGACGGCAGGTATCGTTGGCAAATCGATTGGTTTGAAAATGTTGCCGGCGCATGTTGCGAATGCCCACCAAAAAGGTGACATCCATTTTCATGATTTGGATTACCAACCCTATGCACCGATGACGAACTGTTGTTTGGTTGATGTCAAAGGCATGCTCCGTGACGGTTTCAAACTTGGAAATGCTGTCATCGACAGTCCTAAATCAATCCAAACAGCAGCAGCACAAATTTCGCAAATTATTGCCAATGTTGCCTCAAGTCAATATGGTGGTACATCTGTCAACCGTATCGATGAAGTGCTTGCGCCTTATGCTGAGCTCAACTACGCCAAACACATGAAGGACGCCGAAGAGTGGGTAGCAGCTGAAAAACGTGAAGACTACGCGCGTGCCAAAACGGCAAAAGACATCTATGATGCCATGCAAAGTCTGGAATACGAGATTAACACCTTGTTCACATCCAATGGTCAAACGCCATTTACAACGTTTGGTTTCGGTCTAGGCGAGGATTGGTATGCGCGCGAAATTCAGAAAGCAATTCTTCAAAACCGCATTAAAGGTCTGGGTAAAGAAGGGCGTACAGCTATCTTCCCTAAACTTGTTTTTACCATTAAACGTGGTTTGAATTTGAATGTTGAAGACCCCAATTATGACATTAAAGCATTAGCAGCCGAATGTGCGACAAAACGCATGTATCCAGACATTGTCAGCTACGATAAAATCGTTGAGCTAACAGGCTCGTTTAAAACGCCAATGGGTTGCCGCAGTTTCTTGCAAGGTTGGCAAGATGAAAACGGTCAAGATGTCGTGGATGGTCGGATGAACTTAGGCGTTGTGACGCTTAATTTACCACGTATCGCTCTTGAATCTAAAGGCGATAAAGATAAATTCTGGCAAATTTTCTTTGAGCGGATGGCAGTTATGAAAGACGCGCTTGTTTACCGTGTGGAACGCGTAAAAGAAGCAACGCCTGCCAATGCGCCAATCCTTTATGAAAACGGTGCTTTTGGTAAACGGCTTAGCAGAACAGACTCTGTCAATGAATTGTTCAAAAATCGTCGTGCGACGGTTTCTGCCGGCTATATTGGGTTATATGAAGTCGCAACTGCTTTTTATGGTGGTGAATGGGAATCTAATCCTGAAGCTAAGGCATTTACACTCGATATTTTGCGTGAAATGAAAAAAGCAGCAGGTGAGTGGTCTGACGAATATGATTATCACTTTTCAATCTATTCAACACCGTCTGAAAGTTTGACTGACCGTTTCTGTCGCCTAGATACAGAAAAATTCGGTGAGATTAAAGACATCACAGATAAAGAATACTACACCAATTCATTCCATTATGATGTCCGTAAAAATCCAACACCATTTGAGAAGTTAGACTTTGAAAAAGACTATCCAGTCTATGCTAGTGGTGGTTTCATTCACTATTGTGAATATCCAGTACTCCAACAAAATCCAAGAGCCTTGGAGGCTGTTTGGGATTACGCCTATGACCGTGTTGGCTATCTTGGTACAAATACACCGATTGACCACTGTTATGAATGTAATTTCGAGGGCGACTTTACACCAACTGAACGTGGTTTCCAATGTCCGAACTGTGGTAATAGTGACCCTAAAACAGTTGATGTTGTCAAACGGACGTGTGGTTATCTCGGTAACCCACAAGCGCGCCCAATGGTCAAAGGTCGTCATAAAGAAATCGCATCACGTGTGAAACATATGAACGGTTCAGTCGGTCATTTGTCAAACGGAGATGACTTGGAAAGTGTCGACATTGACTCAGCTAAGTCTCGTTTCTTTCAACAATAATATATAAAACGGCGAAATGCCGTTTTTTGCTGTTTAAACAGCTGTCAACTGAGTAGATTTATAGTTCAAAATGAAGAAAAGCCGACAATTTCGGCTTTTTTTGGTATAATGTTGTCATGCAGAAAATTCTGGAAATAAAAAATTTAACTTATCAATATGAAGAATCAAGCGATATTTACGCTGTAAATGACGTGTCTTTTGACGTTGTTCGTGGTGAGTGGGTGTCGATTATTGGGCGAAATGGTTCTGGTAAGTCGACAACGGCAAGGTTAATAGATGGTCTGATGGCAGCAGCCTCAGGTGAGATTATTATTGATGGGCAAACCTTAACGGAAAAAAATGTTTGGGAGTTGCGCCAAAAAGTAGGTATGGTCTTTCAAAATCCTGATAATCAATTTGTCGGCTCAACTGTTGAGGATGATGTCGCATTTGGGATGGAAAATCATGGTGTGCCACGTGAGGAAATGTTGGCGCGTGTGAATGCAGCTCTGGAACGTGTCAATATGCAGGAATTTAAAACGAAGGAACCTGCTCGTCTATCGGGTGGTCAAAAACAACGGGTTGCCATTGCAGGTATCGTTGCTTTGCGTCCTGACATCATTATCCTTGATGAGGCGACATCCATGCTAGATCCAAAGGGAAGGCTGGAAATTATTCAAGTCGTTAGAGAAATCAAGGAGCAGTATGGTTTGACGGTGATTTCGATTACGCATGATTTAGATGAGGCGAGTCTTTCTGATAAAATTATTGTTATGAGAGATGGGAAGATCGAGCAGATTGCGACACCAGATGACTTGTTTTTGAATCATAATCTGGTCGATATTGGTTTGGATGTGCCTTTTTCAGCCAATGTTGCAAGAGAGCTGCGCCAAAATGGGTTGCAGATTCCTGAAAAATATTATACAGAAAGCGAGCTGGCTGACTTTTTATGGCAATCTCTTTTGACAAAGTAAACTACACTTATCAGCCCAACACACCTTTCGAAAGCCGAGCGCTGTTTGATATTGATTTAGATGTGGCAGATGGTAGTTTCACGGCACTGGTGGGACATACTGGTTCGGGTAAATCTACTTTATTGCAGCATTTAAATGCGCTTTTACTTCCGACTTCAGGGACTGTTACGGTCGGTGAAACGGTCATCAAGCCTGACAGCAAGGCGAAGGCTATCAAACCTGTTCGTCAAAAAGTCGGTGTTGTTTTTCAATTTCCTGAAACGCAGTTATTTGACGAAACAGTTTTAAAAGATGTGGCTTTTGGTCCGCAAAACTTTGGCGTATCAAAAGAAGATGCTCAGACTATTGCGCGCGAGAAGTTGAACCTGGTCGGGATTTCAGATGAACTATTTGAGCGGTCGCCGTTTGAGCTTTCTGGTGGTCAGATGCGCCGTGTGGCGATTGCCGGTATCCTAGCGATGAACCCAAGTGTTCTTGTTTTGGATGAGCCGACTGCTGGTCTTGACCCTAAAGCACGAATTGATATGATGCGTTTATTTGAAACGATTCATGCCTCTGGTGTGACGACAATTTTGGTAACGCATCTCATGGATGATGTCGCCGATTATGCTGATACCATGTACGTTCTTGAAAAAGGCCGCATTGTTAAATCAGGACAACCGCAAGACTTGTTTCAGGATGTTGATTTCATGACTGCGCATCAGCTCGGTGTACCTAAGGCGACTCGCTTTGCGCTACTTTTACGAGCGCGCGGTCAGTATTTTGAGCACTTGCCAATTACACGTTCGGCGCTTGTTGAGATGATTACGGAGGCGGCAAATCATGGATAAACTGATTATTGGTCGCTACATTCCCGGGTCTTCAATCATTCATCGTCTGGATCCAAGAAGTAAACTACTTGCTATGTTTGCCTTTGTTTTTATCATCTTTCTGGCAAATGATGCTATCGGCTATGGTATTTTGACCATTTTTACCTTTCTTGGTGTTGGTTTGAGTCGGATTAAATTATCTTATTTTCTCAAAGGGTTACGCCCGATGTTGGGGTTGATCTTATTTACGGTCATTTTCCAAATGCTTTTCACAACAGGTGGAGAAGTCCTCTTTCAAATCTGGTTTTTAAAAATCACGTCTTATTCGTTGCAAAATGCCTTTTTTATCTTCATGCGGTTTGTCTTGATTATCTTCATGTCAACACTGTTGACGTTGACGACGCCACCTCTGACTTTGGCTGACGGGATTGAAACGGGGCTTGCACCCTTGAAAAAAATCAAGGTGCCTGTTCATGAAATTGGACTCATGTTGTCGATTTCTTTACGATTCATTCCAACGTTAATGGATGATACCACGATGATTATGAATGCCCAAAAATCAAGAGGAATGGACTTTGGTGAGGGAAACTTGGTTCAAAAGGTTAAATCGGTCATTCCGATTTTAATTCCACTGTTCGTCTCAAGTTTTAGACGGGCAGATGATTTAGCCATTGCCATGGAAAGCCGTGGTTACCAAGGGGGAGAAGGACGCAGTAAATACCGCATCCTCAAATGGCAGCGCTCTGATACTTTGCTGTTGCTCAGTTTGGTTATCGTTACTGCTATTCTGGTCGCATGGAATATGATGAAATGAAGTCATATTAAATTATATCGTTTAACACACATATCTTAATAAGGGAGAGTAATATGTCTAACAAAATGTCTGCACAAGAAATTATCCAATTTATCGGTAACGCTGAGAAAAAAACAGCGGTGAAAGTGACGTTTGAGGGTCAGCTAGCAGGGAAAATCCCTGAAAAGGTTGTTAAACTCGGCAATGTTCTTTTTGGTGACTGGGTGGAAATTGCGCCGCTCTTGGTTAACTTGACTGAGAACAAAGATTATGTCGTTGAGCAAGATGGTCGTAATTCAGCGGTGCCTTTGCTTGATAAGCGTGAGCTTAATGCACGGATTGAGCCGGGTGCTGTGATTCGTGATCAAGTTGAAGTCGGCGATAATGCCGTGATCATGATGGGTGCTGTGATTAATATCGGTGCCGAAATCGGTGCGGGGACGATGATTGATATGGGTGCTATTTTAGGTGGTCGTGCGATTGTCGGTAAGAACTCGCATATCGGTGCGGGTGCTGTTCTTGCAGGTGTGATTGAGCCTGCAAGTGCTGAGCCAGTTCGTGTGGGGGATAATGTCCTTGTTGGTGCCAATGCTGTGGTCATTGAAGGCGTGCAAGTTGGCAATGGTTCTGTTGTTGCAGCGGGTGCTATCGTCACACAAAATGTCCCTGAAAATGTTGTTGTGGCAGGCGTCCCTGCACGTGTGATCAAGGAAATTGATGAGAAGACCAAGCAAAAAACAGCGCTTGAAGAGGCACTGAGAACTTTGTAATAATAGGGTGACTGATATAGAGAAGGATAGAGTAAGCTGGAGCTACAGGTCACTGGCGTTATTTGAGGTATTGCCTTAGCTATATTTTTCCTCGGTTTGATTTTTAAAAGAAATGTGTTATGGATAGGCGTTCTATGTCTTGTAGGTTTTGCTTTGCTAGTTCCTCTAATTTATGCAGTGGTTCAGACCTTACGACATAAAGAAACATTTAAAAATAATGTTTTAAAATCATGGACGTGGCTGACTGCTCAGATTTTAACAGGCATATTATAAATAATTGGTGAGAAAAAATGTTAGATTTAATAAAAATACGTAGAGAACTTCATCAGATTCCCGAAATTGGTTTGGAAGAATTTGAGACCCACGCTTATCTCATGACACAAATCCGTGAGTTGACAGCGGATAAATCTTTTATTGACATTAAAACTTGGCAGACAGGGATTGTCGTTAAGCTCAATGGTTTTGCTCCAGAAAAGACGATTGGTTGGCGGACGGATATTGATGGCTTGCCGATTGTTGAAGACACAGGGGTGGCTTTTGCCTCGCGCCATGAGGGGCGGATGCACGCTTGTGGTCATGATATGCACATGACCTTGGCATTGGGCGTTTTGGAAAAAATGATTGCAACGCAGCCTAAGAACAATCTGATTTTTCTGTTTCAGCCTGCCGAGGAAAATGAGGCGGGTGGTATGCTCATGTATGAAGCTGGTGTCTTTGATGGCGACTGGTTACCGGATGAATTTTATGGTCTTCATGTTAGACCGGACCTCAAAGTCGGTGATATCGCGACTAATACACATACCTTGTTTGCAGGGACTTGTGAAGTTAAGATTAACTTCAAGGGAACGGGTGGTCACGCTGCCTTTCCACACCATGCTAACGATGCCTTAGTTGCAGCCAGTTATTTCATCACACAAGTTCAGACCATTGTGAGTCGAAATGTTGACCCGATTGAGGGGGCAGTGGTAACCTTTGGTAGCCTTCATGCTGGCACAACGAATAATGTGATTGCAGAGACGGCTTTTCTTCATGGGACGATTCGGACCTTAACTCAGGAGATGAATCAGCTGACACAAAAAAGAATCAGAGCGATTGCAGAAGGTGTTGCTATGAGCTTTGGTTTGGCAGTTGACATTGAGCTTAAACAAGGCGGCTATCTACCCGTCGAGAATAATCCTGAATTGGCGCAGGATTTGATGACTTTCTTTGATGCGCAAGATGGCGTGAATTTGATTGACATCGAGCCAGCCATGACAGGAGAGGATTTTGGTTATATCCTATCTAAGATTCCAGGCGTCATGTTCTGGTTAGGCATTGACACGCCCTATGCCCTACATCACCCTAAAATGTCGCCTGATGAAGGGGCACTTGCCTTTGGAGTAGAACAAATTTCAGCGTTTCTTAATACAAGAACATTATAAAAAATAGGCTATGACTGATTTTCGGGTTCTTTGTCAAATCGTGTGGGAAAATAGTTNGTCGTTGATCTAATGGAATTAAATAATTTGGAAGGGTAGCGAAGTGGCTAAACGCGGCGGACTGTAAATCCGCTCCTTCGGGTTCGGGGGTTCGAATCCCTCCCCTTCCATATTACCTTTACGGGCATAGTTTAAAGGTAGAACAAAGGTCTCCAAAACCTTTGGTGTGGGTTCAATTCCTGCTGCCCGTGTTTTAAATATGGCGGTCGTGGTGAAGTGGTTAACACATCAGCTTGTGGCGCTGACACTCGCGGGTTCGATTCCCGTCGACCGCCTTTTATTAGTATTATTGGGGTATAGCCAAGCGGTAAGGCAAGGGACTTTGACTCCCTCATGCGTTGGTTCGAATCCAGCTACCCCAGTTTATTGGAAATTTCCATAATAGAATTTGCCGGCGTGGCGGAATTGGCAGACGCGCTGGACTCAAAATCCAGTGTCTTCACGGACGTGCCGGTTCGACCCCGGCCGCCGGTATAGCAGATTCAAAAAAGATCCTCTGAAATCAATATTTCGGAGGATCTTTTGGTTCTTTGTCAAATCGTGTGGGAAAATAGTTTTCCCCTATAAAGCAAGTAACTGTTGAGTTGCTTGTTTTTTAATTGGTTAAGGTTTTGTTCATGAGTAGAATGCGTTTCTTGAAGTTTCTAAAGGTTCTAAAGCCATAAGCCACACGTTTAATGGCCTTTATTTTATTATTCATCCCTTCCAAACAGCCGTTTGAATAGCCTAGCTCAAGTGCTAACTTAATGGATGCCTTCTTCCCTAGTAAAAATTGATACTTCTTGACAAATGTTTCGGGTAATATCTCTGTATTGAGGGACTCAATCAGGTCAAAAAATGCTTGTGAATCCTTATTCCTGAAATGAGTACTTGCCAGTTGTAAGACTTGCCAACCTTGATAAAGTATCGGACTGTAGTTAATCAGCTGCTCAACTAGCTCACGACTAGTTGTCCATTTACGCAATGAACGAGAATAAAAAGGGATGTCAGATAAGTCATCATAGTCTTTAAGCAGATGTTTCCAATAATATTTGAGATGCCGGTATTCAGGGCTTTTGGTATCAAATTCTTTCATGACTTGAACACGTAGTACATTGAAAGCTTTGGTCATTTGTTGGACAACGTGAAAGCGATCTGTGATGAGCTGAGCGCACGGGAAACAACGGCTAATCAACTTATCGTAACTATAATTCATATCCATCA
>NZ_JXJT01000019.1 GCF_002441885.1 Pseudolactococcus chungangensis CAU 28 = DSM 22330
CTTCAAACCTGCGGTTTTCAAAATTATTAAAGTTTCGACCCATATCATATCTGTCAAAGTTTCTACTCATATTAGTTCCATAAAAATTGTTGTTGTGGTGTACCACATTACTTATAAGAAAAGTTGAAAAAACACCTAATATGAAAAAGCTGATAGAAAACAGGACTAACTTTGTATTAATATTTTTGTACCATTTCTGTTTATCTTGTTCAATAACATTTTTTGATGGATCATGTGTTTCTACATTTTTAGTATCTTCACTCATAATTGTGCCTCACTTTCTTTTTTTCTCTCTCTCTACATATGTTTTAGAATAAGTTCCTTAATCGAAACTTAAACGATGAACTATACAGTTTTTTCTTTTCTTGCAAGTGAAATTTTAGATAGTGTAGTAAAATATTTCAATATTTTGTGATTGTGGGTAGTTTTTTGTTATATAAGTCAGTAACATTTTATAATAAAGAAAATTATAAATAGAAATCAGTATTAGTTCAGTTATGGTCGTATTTGGTATGCTGTAACAACTTATTTTAAGTCTTCACTTGTGAAATTTAGGTTATTTGTTTGGCCTCTCTTTCTTTATATTTAATAATTTATTATATTGTTCTTTATTAAAGCTTAAAAATATAAATAAAACGTTTGTATTGACAACAAGAATAAGTCTGATATAATGAATAAGGTTATCAATATTAAAAAGAATGGAAATTTAAAACTTGAAAAACAGAAACAAAAAAATTGGTATTGCAGTGATCGCGGCATTAATTTTGACACTTTGTGGTGCTGGGATAGCACCAGTACTAGCTAACAATGGTATAATCTGGGGTGGCGAGAACAATGTTAGCGAAGTCTCAGACATATTAGATAAGTTAGCTAAAAAAATAGATGAAAAGAAATCAACAATTTCTTCTTTGAATGGCAATCTAGATGGTTTGAAAAAAGATTTAGAGACAGCACAAAATAGTGTTAAAACGAATCAGGACGCAATTTCTTCCTATGTTGGTCAAATCAATGCTTTAAAATCAGAACTTGAAAATAAAAAAAATGAGTTAAATGGAAAACAGAATGAGATTCAAGCTAAGATTCAAGAAATCAACGATAAGATAGCAGAAGGGCAACGTAATGTTGCTGAAAAGCAAAAAGAAGTTAACGACAAACAAAACGAAATTAACAAACTTAATCAGCAAGTTTCAGATTCAACAAATAAGCTTAATGATTTACAAAACAAATATAACCAACAATCGCTAGACTTGCAAGATGCTAATACCAAAGCGAATGACTACAAAGTACAACTTGAAAAGGCTCAACAAGAAGTACAAACATTAAAAGAAAAAGCCAATCGTGTTTTAAACGACAATCAATAAGATAAAAGCCTGTCATATTTAATTGACAGCTTTTTATTTGCAAAAAACGAGGGTATAAGTATCAAACTTTTGGTGGGCGAGTATTCGAAAATTGAGTGATTATGATGCAAAATCTACGTGCCAAAAGTAGTACATAAAAAAGTTTTTTAGCACATTTTTGGCACACAAAACAAAAACCCTTATTTTAAAAGGGTTTTTAGTATATATGAATGTCCCCCGCCGTCGTTTAAATAGGCTTATAAACATTGATTTAAAAGGGTTTAAGTCATATCTTGTGCCAAACTTGTGCCAAATTTTTATATTATTTGATTTTTTGATATGTACATTTTAAAAATTTTTATATAATATTCTTGACATGGTTTTAAGTTTATGTGATAATAACAACGTAAGGTAATTCTTTTTGAAAGAGTTGGTCTGATTAATGAGATTGTCTTTGAATGGATATTTATGTTGTTCTTGATTGAACATTTAAGAATGAGGGATTGTCCTCATAAAAAGCTAGGTATAATTTACCTAGCTTTTTTGTATTATTTTGTTGCTGCAGTAATCCAATCTACTTCCGGTTTCATAAGTAAACGTGCATTTTTGTAAGCCATATCCAAAGTAAATATTGTATTGACTCTATATCTACCATTTATACTTTCAACAGCCACTGACATTAACTGATCATCAATTGTAACAGGCAAAAGATATGTAATTTTACCCTTGTAATATTGAGGAACTGCTATTCGATAATTTCGTTTACACTTTGTTAATGTGAGTTCTAAAGCATTACTAAGTAGAGCGTTTATATATGATTTACCTTTGGCTTGAAGGTCTTCATTAAACCTATCAAAATTATCGTCAAGAATATGATCTAAATTTTTTATCAATTCTTTATTTGGATCAAAATAGACATCTGCTGGATTACTAAAAAATTGTGGAACTTCAGGGGTTTTTGAAAAGTGATTCAAAAAATCCCAATCAGATACTTTTCTGAACCCATATAAATGCCACTTATATTCGTCACTACTTTCAAATTCATTAAATAGACATATTATATCTTCTCCATTATCTGTAAGTAAACCAGTATTAAAGCAGGAAAAAGTCTCATCATCAGAAATTAGAACATGTTTTTCCCCCAATTCAAAAGCCCGATCAAATGTATGAGAGATATAGCTTTGTAGAATATTATTTTTTTTTGAAGATCCAGAAGATGTCCAGTTTTCATGTTCAGCCAATTCTGAAAGCTCATCGTATTTAGTAGCTTGGATAGTCGCGTTACCTAAAAAGGCAAATTTCCAAATTATTTCTTTTGTATCTTTATTAGTGTTTAAATAAGAGGTGAGTTTATTCATTCTTTATCTTCTTTCTGTTATTTTAATTATAAAGTATAGATCAAAATTATTGTTAAAACAATAATATCATATTTCTTCTAAAATTGAAGCAATGTGCTTGTTTTCCTTTTCTTCCAATTCTTTCAAAATGTGGGAGTAAACTGACATTGTTATTGATAAATCTTTATGTCCAAGACGTTTTGAAACTGCTAGAATATTAACATCTTTGTACAACAACACTGATGCATGTGTGTGTCTTAAACCATGAAGTGTTAATGGTGTATCTATTCCGGACTGTTTACATAGTTTGGAAAGTTGCTTGTTGATAGCATTGTTTGATATGGCCTGTGTTACAGCATTGGAGAAAACAAGATGATGTCTATTTGTCACTTCGACGGACCTGAAAAATTTGGTTTGTTCTGCTTGAAAATCACTAAGTGCTTCAAGGGTACTATCATCGATAGATATTTTCCTGACAGACTGCTCGTTTTTAGTAGGTGCAAATCCTGTGTTGAGATGGTAGTCCCAAGTTTGGCAAACATTGATGTATTTTTTGTCAAAATTGATATTATCCCAAGTCAATCCAAGCAATTCACCAAATCGCATCCCGGTCATGCCGGCAATGAAAATCATGAAATTTGATGGATACTTTGGGTTGATTCTACTTTTTGCTGATTTCATAAGGCGTTTGAATTCCAAAAAGTTGAGGTACTTATCTTTTTCTTTTTTGACTTCAGTTTCACCTTTGATGACAACGTTTTTTGTGAAATCAAGTGGGATGACACCCTCATCTATCAAATTGACGATACTCGCACGAATAGTTGAGTTAAATCTTTCGATAGTAGGAGTAGCATGAGTTTTTGAAAATTGATTAATGACTTCTTGATATCTTGTGCGTGTTAAAGATTTGACAGTCGCGTATTTGAAATATTTTTCTATGTTCATCAAAATATTTTCATATTTTAAAAAGGTAACATCGCTGATTTTACCTTTTTTATATATCTTGATCCACTGACGGAAGTAGTCGGATAGCAAAACATCTTTATCATTGATTGCGAAACCTTTGCCAAGTTTGATTTCCATCTCAGAAGCCGCCATAATTGCATCAGATTTTTTGGGAAAGGCGCTTTTTCTTAATTTTTTATACTTGCCGTCGTTGGTTTTATATGATATTTCATATTGCCAAACTTTGCCACGTTTCGTATATCGAGCCATATTCGATCATCTTTCATTTTTTATGAAAAGTAAAAGAAATGGACCAGTAGCTTCCTTGGTGAGCATTCCTTTTATTTTTTCAGGTTGAAGAGAGTAGAACTTTTAGGATTTGTGAATCTGATTATTGGTTACCACCCTCCAGCGGTTATGATATCAATTGCAGTTTGCGTTTTATTTGCAATTTGTTCATCAGCAGAACCTAAAACTTCAGTATTAGAAAAATTTACAAATTTAAAGGTTTCTTGAATCGCATGCTCTACCATATCAGCAGGGAATTTACCCGGTGAATTTTTATTAAGTTCAGCAAAATGATCACGAACAGTCTGCTTTGCAGCTTCGAGCTTTTGTTGATTTTCCTGTTCGGTACGTTCTTTATCTTGTTCTCTTTTTAAATTTTCTTGTGAGATACGCATCGCTTCATCTTCTTGTCGCTTACTCTCTGCATCATATTTATCTTTAATTTCCTGTTCTCTAGCAGCTTGCTCTTGATTAGCTTGCACGTCAACAGCTTGTTTCTCTTTTTCAAGTTCTTCTGCTAATTTAGCGGAAGTATTTGCAGTGTCAGATGTTTGAGAAGTATCTGGTCCTTTGCAGGAGCTACTAGATGAACTATTAGATTTAAAATTACTTGCATTTGTTGATAGTTTTTTTGCAGACGTTATATTCTTGCCAAAGGTATCACTTGCCTGTCTACTCTTGTTTCCATTTAAAAATAATAATCCAATAATAAGTAGGATTATAATAACGGTAGATGCTGATATTACAATTATTTTTTTATTAATTTTCACTTCTTACACCATCTTTCTTTTTACAATAAAGGTATTAGCCAAAAATAAATTATATTAATCTCAGCTTACCGAAGCGCTGTTCTCTTCTGTTTGTTTAGCTTGTTCAGCCTTAGTAAATTCAAATTTAACAAAGTTTAAAATGTTAGATTGAGTTGTTTTATCTAGTTGTTTCATAATTTCTACTGTTTCAGAAATGATATCACTGCTAGAGTTTGAAGATGTTGATTTTCCAAAAATCAACACATCAGCGTCAACCCCTAGAACTTCGCTTAATACATTTATATCTTTAATTTTTGGCGAAGCAGTACCGCTTTCCCACCTAGACACTGCTGACTCTGTTTTACCCATCCTTTCTGCTAATTCCTTCATGGTCCACCCGTTCATTTTCCTATAATAGCTGACCATCTTATCAAATTTAATTTCTGCCATGAAACACCTCGTAATATTGATTATAAATCAAGTATAAACCAATATTGAGCTAAAGTAAATAAAAAACTTGAAAAAAAAGCAAGAAAATACTTGCTAAAAATTCAAGTGAGTGATATAATAATTTTAAAATAACGGAAGGAGAACATGAATGAGTAAGAAAACGTATAAGCCGTTTGACGATTTTATCAAAGAAACCGGGTGGAGTTTCACAGTATTTGCAAAAAAAATGGGCGTTTCGTATGATACTATTTATGCATGGAGAGTACATCCAGAGGAACTTACATTGAGTAAGATTAAAAAAATATCAGAAGTTACAGGAAAGTCTTTTGAAGAAGTGAATACACTTTTTTCAGATGTTTATTTGTAAAAAAATTTTACACTTTAACTTGAATTTTATGCAAGTTTATTTTATAAAGGAGAAAGCACATGAATATTATAGAGGCAATAAAAAAAGCCTTGCAAGAAAATAAGGCGATTACAAATCCAGATGATTTAGAAGGTGGCTTAGCATTCTTACCAACTAATTCTGACTGTTTTGGTATTGTATTGATGCCAACAGAACCAATTTTAGACCGAAAAGATGGAATATCAACTGAAGTATGGCAAGCTCCTGGTAGATTTTGGAATCCAAGAGCAGCAGATTTACTGAGAGAGGATTGGGAGCTAGTTTAGAAAAGAAAGGAGTCAGAATGGGATTAAAAGAAGTAATACTGGTTGTGTCGATTATCATTGCATTAGTTGTCGCAATTCCTGTAATAATTGACAATCACAAGATGATCAAAGAAATGGAAGAGTTTCTAGATCAAAAAAATGGTCGAAATAGAAAATAGGTTAAATTTATTTGCCAATGGTATTGATTGCATTAACTATTCTAGAACTTGACTTATCGATAACTTTTTCTAAGGTTTCTTCATCAATCCATATAAGTGAAGAACCAATATCTGTATTTAATTCAAAAGTTTCTTCATAGTTACGGTTGTTCAAATCATGATATTTAATACAAATATTTACAGTCTCTTTGTAATCAGAGTCAATATAAGAAGTGTATTTTTGCCCAGGTGCAATGGCGCCATTTATAAGAGAACTAAATTTAAACATTTGATTGAGTTCATCCAACTCCTTATCAAATGTTATACTATCAATTTTTGCTGAAGTAGTGCCAAAGTTTTTTAGAGCAAAATATTTATGAAACTTTTGTTTCTCGGGATATTCAATATAAAAAGATAAATATGGCCTACTTTCAGATTCAATTGTATCTCTTGAAATTTTTAATGATTTTTGAGTTTGAATAATAGAAATAACTGAAACTGTAAGCGATACGACAATAGCAACAACTTGTATCCAATCGCCAATAGACATTTGTAGTATATATTGCATTATTTTCTTAACCAATCATTTTTTATTTAATTATATCAAAAACTGAACTGCTTAGTATTTTTATTGTGAATAAAAAGTTTATTTTAAATGGAGAAATAAGAATGAAAAATTTTAAAAAAATTCTACAAAAGATGTTTGCTAATAAGGAAGAGGTGGCTGATCCTTGGGCAGATTTAGAAAAAGATGTTGATTATACGATTAAAAAAATCGTAATTGATAACACAAGAACTAGATATAGTCCAGAAATGGTTAACGCATTGTCAGAGCTGTTAAGAATTAAAATGACCATAATTGGTCAAAGAGCATGGAGGGAAAATTAAAATGAGTCAAAAAAGAATATTGATTCCTGTAACGGTCGAGGGATTAGATGATGCCATCAGTAAGGCGGAAAAATACACCAAACTATTAAAAGAAGCTAAAACGTTAGCGAACGAATTAGCTTCAATTGATTTTAAGATTGAGTCACATTAAAATCAATATCAATTGTTTTAGAACAATTTGGACAAGTTTCATGAACTGTTCTAGCTAAAAATTCCTTATCACAAAAAGGACAGATTACATCAAAACCATTTGTTTTCAAGAAATCAATTGCTTGTTCTTTGGCACCTTTCTCAATTTCTTTTGATAAGGCTTTCTCGATTTCTGAAAAACCATTAAAGTTAAATGAACTACTCAAATTTTCTCCTCCTTTCTATAGTATTTCGAATAAAAACAGCTAGCCGCGGTATTCATTCATAGGAATATTATAACACTAATATATATGAAACACAACATATAGTTGTTAATAAAGTTATTAACAACTATATAAAGTAAAGGAGATGTAAATGCAAAAGATAATCATTGAAAAAATGAAAGATAAAAAATTAACACATAGCCAACTTGCAAGAATGATTGGAGTTAGTCAGCAATATATCTCTAAATTTTTACAAGGTAAGGTAAAAAGTCCGGGATTTAACTTTATGGTTAAAATAGCTGATGCGCTTGATATTGATCTAAATGACTTTAGATAAGATATTCGATATTTGATATTTTATACCAAATGCGCGTGAGAAAAAAACGTGCTGGGAATCACGTCAAAAAAGCAAACTAGGAAGATGTAAGATGTGCCAATGATTTTGGCGAGATGTAAAAATTAATACTTTGTAGTATACGCAGTGCCACACTCACAAATTTGCGCACGCTGATCAGGGGTAGGTCCTGAATTTCTCAAAAAGAAAAGAGCGCTTTGCAGAGCGCCCTCATTTCAAATACTTATGCCTAAATTATATCACAAAAATGAAAGGAGTGTCTATGGTTCAAAATATTAATGTTAATTTGGCTATTCCCATACCAGATGACATGATAGTAATCAAGAAAACAGAGTTTGAAGAGCTAAAGCAAAATGAAATTAAAGGTCATTGGGTTGGCATGCATGATCTTGTCAAGCATACTGGAAGATCGGATGTTTGGTTAAAAGCTCATATTTTAAACAATATAAATCTCAGAGATCGTTTGGATATAGAAAATGGCGGGTGGGTATTTTATCCAAGAAAAGGCGATAAATGGCTATTTAAACTCAGCGGGCTAAAAGATTTTGTAGAAAATGAATTTAGCAATTATGTCGGTGGTAGAAAATGAAACTTGGAAACACACACATTGATAAAAACTTGGAGGGAATTGGATGAACTGTCAGAATAGAGATGATTTGGAATTTATAATTTGGAGGCAGGCGCAAGAGATTGAGCGGCTGAAGGGTGAGAATGCCTGGATGAGAAAGAATGTTGCTGTTGTTATCGAAAAAGATAATGAGTTAGTGTCTGAAAATAGGATGCTGAAGGAGAAAATCGAAACGTTTGAGAAAGCTAAAAACGCTAATGTGCCACTTGCTAACCATGCAGACGTTTTCACTAAAAGTTCGCTATGGCATCAGGAACAAACCGAAAATAATTGCTTATTGGATGTGATCTTTAAGCGCAATCCAGATAAGACGGTGCGTGTGCCGATTACTGAGGCAGCAATTTATGTCGCTAAGGAGCTATCATGAGTGAAACTCTGGAAGAAAAAGATGACCGCATCGCTCACCTGAAAGCGTATATGTCTGCTTACACGCTTGCTGTTGATGAGTTGTTTGGTGTTGATACTGCTAACCAAGTCAGGGAGCTGGCACGTAAAAAGTTAAATGACAGTTTGAAAGGTGGGTAAGATGACAGAATACATCGTGAAGTCGGATGATAGTGAGTGGTATGTCTATATATCAAAGACTGAGGGATGGTCTCTGACTGGATGCGCTGAAATAGCACATAAGTTTGGAGACATTGAGGCGGCTGAAAAGATGGCAGATGAGATCAATCATAACAACCTTTTTAAAAGTTACCATATGAGCGCGGTGGCAGTGCCTGACAGGCGCAAGCGGATTAAGTACGAGACTTACAATGATCACTTTGAAAATGCTAAGCGCTATAACATCCCAAAAGCTCAGTTAATTATTAGTGATATCCCTTATAACCTCGGTAAAAATGCCTATGCCAGCTCAAGTGCCTGGTATGTTGATGGCGATAACAAGAATGGCGAATCCGATAAAGCTAATAAGGAATTTTTTGACACGGACAAAGATTTTAAAATTGGCAATTTCTTTGATTTTGCTGCACGTTTGTTGAAACCTGAAAGTAAAGAAAAGACTGGAAAAACAGGTCAGACAGCACCTTGCATGGTTGTTTTTTGCGCTTTTAATCAACAAGCTATGGTGATTGAGGAGGGGCGCAAGCATGGTTTTAACAATTACATCAATCTTGTGTTTCGTAAAAAATCAAGTCCACAAGTTTTAAAAGCGAACATGAAAATTGTCGGTAATTGTGAGTATGCGATAGTTTTATATCGCAATCGTCTGCCGAAATTTAACAATCACGGCAAGATGATCATGAATTGCATGGATGTGACAATCGGAAACCCAGATGACTATTATTTGGACTTTTGGAAATATGGCGGATGGTGTATAGAGTGGGAAAAAGACGACGATTCTGTGCCTAAAATCCATCCGACACAAAAACCTGTTTCATTATTGAAAAAATTAGTTGAGTTGTTTACTGATGTCGGAGATGTAGTGATTGACCCATGTTGCGGTAGTGGCTCAACAATTAGAGCAGCTTACGAGTTGGGGCGCTCGGCCTATGGTTTTGAAATCAAAAAAGATTTTTATCAACAACAGCCCCAGTTATTTGAGGGAATGAAAATGCAGGTCAGTCTTGAAGATAGCGACAAAATCAAGGCGGGCGACACGGAAATGCAGTTAGAACTGTTTTAGAAAGTGAGTAAGTCAATGAAAGTCTATTTAGCAACGCCAATGAATGGTCGGTCAATTGAAGCCATCAAGGAAAAGATTGCGGATTGTGCATCAAGTCTAGCAAAGACTGACATTGATTTTTTCAATCCATTTTTAGAAATGACAGCAAATGACAATTCAGTTAATGGAATTGTCAAAGATAAAAAACCAATTGAGATGCTGTGTAATTCAGCAAAACACATTGAAGAATGTGATGGTGTCTTGTTTATTGGCTCTAAGGATGAGTTAAAACTGTCATCGGGTTGTCAGGTCGAGATATTAATCGCGGTAAGTTATGGAAAAGACTGCTTTATCTATGAAAATGGCGAGATAAGCAGATTAGTAGAGCTGGAATTGATATGGAGTTTTGAAAAAGTTAAGGAGAAATTGTCATGAGGTACGGACTATACAAAGGCAATAAATTGATATCGGTTTTCATGAGCGAGCAATACGCTAAACATAAAGCTGAACTATATAAAAATGACAGAGTGACACCAGGTGTCTATTATGTCAAAACACTAGATGAAAAATGACGAAGTATATCGTAAGTTATAATGCTGCTAAATTAAAAGCAAAATGGTATGTCAGCAATTTCAATAATCCAATGCAAAAATTAACGAATGTTAAATCAGAAGCCTTCAAATTTGATACATCAGAGGTAGCAAGTGCAATGGTTAAACATTTAAAGATGGTCCGTCAATATGATTGGACGGTAGAGGAGATTAAATAATGAGTAAACAAAGTATTTTCACATCAAAAAAATTTCAAGCAGAAGTTAAAAGCGCCAACGTGACTGATGGCGGTTTAGCTTTAAAACTGATAGTACCAAGAACTGAGATGATTAACATCATCCCAAGTCTTTCAGAGTGTATCGGGTCGGTTGTAGATTTTGAATTCATCATACCACAAGGCGACATGTTAAATGTGACGGAGTGGAAAAGCCCAAATCAAACAGAGTTAGAGCTTGACCCACAAATAAATAAGACAAAGGACCAACAAGATGAAGATTGAAGTTAAAGAATTAGTATGCGATTGGGGAATATTTATCAATGGTGAACTTTCCAAAGATTTAATTTTCATCAGCAAGGAGAATGCCAAGGAAGTGAAACGCATCATGGAATTGGATAATGCACATATTAGTGTTGATCGGTCTACAACAGCAATTAATATCACTAAAAGTGAAGAATATATGCTAAATCAATTTAGAAAAATACCATATATCGACGTTGGAATTGTTGATTATAGCGGGGCTGTTCCACAGGTATTGATAAGCAATGAAAATAGGATTGTGGACGCTTACTTAAATCTTGGACTGGTGGAGGTAACTGATGAAAATTAGAATTCAGGGAAACAAGATTATAATGTACGCAAAGGATAAGAATGGGTGTACTTGTTCTGAAACTTATTTCTTTACTAGATATGGTGTGTCTAATCTGATGAGACGAATTTCAGAATTTGGAAGGTTTGACTTTGATGATGTAACAAGTTTTGATAATTTTGAACGAATTTCGGATTTATGGAAAAAGAGGAAATTAATATGAAAGAAAAATTATTCTATTATATAGTTATTCCAGTTATTGCACTTGCTGCAGTAATTGGTTTTGTCGTCTTAGCAAGTTTTAGCGCTGAAAATAGCGCAATTGGAAAAGAAGAAAGCATAGCATCCGCTAAGTCGGGTATCTCTAAAGAAGAACAACGTAGAGTTGACCTATTCAGCAATATGGTGGATGCTGTGCAATCGTACAATGATCATGAGGCTGAGACGTTAAAACATGTGACTGATGCGCGTGCTAAAGCCCAAAGCGGAGATGTGGAAGGTGCTAAGTCAGCATTGAATATAGTTGTTGAAGCATATCCAGAAATTAAATCACAGGCGAATTATTCACAGGCCATGAAAGAATTCTCAATAACCGAGAATAGATTAGCTGAATATCGTGACAACTACAATCAATCTGTTAAAACCTATAAACGGTATGTGAGAAAGTTTCCAACAAGGCTATTCTTATCATGGCGAGGTTATGAGGTATCAGAACATGAATATCTAGATTTTAAAGTGGACAATTCAAAAGCTACTAATCTATTTAAGTGAGGCTTGGCATGGATGGAAAATTAGATATAAAAGATTTCAAAATAGTTGCTATAATTTTCACTTTATTTTCATTAGTGGCTGTAGGTTTCGTCATCAACTCAAAAATACAAGAAAGTGTTATGGATGAAGTGGAACTATATAGGAAAGCAATCAAACTTGAAAATAAAAAAGACATGTATGATTATACTGTCGAAACTGAACAGGGCAATTTCATCACGACAACTGATATAAAATCAGTCGAAAATGTAAAATTTCCAGAAATGGATAAAGACATTGCATCAAGTATCATATCAATTGAGCGCAAGGAGTTCAAAGAAACATACGATATGAAAACACGAACAGTCACATATACCGATAGCAAAGGTAAAACTCATTCAAAGACTGAAACATATTGGGAATGGGTTTGGCATCTTGTTGACACGAATGTATTAGGCAGCACTGAGATTGAAATTCATGGCAATAAGTATAAGACAAGTGATTTTGCTTTTTGGTATCAAGAGTTAGATGCGAGTAAGATGATCTCGCAAGCTAATAGGTCAGAGTATTATACAGGGCCGCATCATAAATTCAGGTATGCTGCTATTATTGGTGGGAAGTTTACAATCTTTGCTAAAGCTACAGGTGGAACAATAAAGCCAGTAAATGGCTACAAAATCGAGGTATCGGAACAAAATTATAAAGAAGTAATAAAAGGCATCGAGGAATCGCCAAAAATAAAGTCAATATTTTTCGTTATTGGATGGACCATAGTTACATTGTTACTTATGAGATTAGAATACGTGTATTTATATGACAGATATATTTAGTGACTCAAAATAGACAGTAAAGTAAAGCAGAAGTTGCGCGTGGAAGAAATAAAAAAAGTACAGTCCTCTGAAAACTGTACTTTTAAAAGAAACATTTGTCTATGTAATTCAATTATAGCGCATAAACTCATATATATCAAGCCTTAACGCTAGTCATAGGATTAGCGTTTGGCTAGCTTGTAATAGGTATTATTTTTAGGGACAAACTCAAAAAGGACACGTTTATGTATTTAAGAAACATTGCAATATCAGCTGACGATAAATATCGCGAGTGTAGCATATTAGGTAAATCAGTTCCAGTTGATTTAGTTAAGGGTGGTAGACCTCGAAGAAGAAAAGAGAATGCAAGCAGACCAGTTCAGAAGAATTTAAATTATAGAAATGCACAAAAATGGTTTAGGTTATCTGCAGTCGCAAATTTCAATGAAGGCGATTATACAGCTGAGTTTACATTTGCACCAGAATTTAAACCAAAAAATGTAGAAGAATGCGAAAAAGAGATAAAAAACTTCATAAAAAGGATAAATCGGTCTAGAAATAAGAAAAAATTACCCAAAATGAAGTATTTAGGGGTAATTGAGGGTAAAACAAGCGATAACTTGCATTTTCACATGATATTAGACAATCTATTAAATCGTGATGAAATTGATGATCTATGGACTAAGGGTAGAGGTAAGAACAAAAAGTCAATCGGTTTTACTAATATCAACAAGATTAAAAGTCAGAATGGCCAAGACGGTGTGATCATCAAAGCAAACTACCTTACAAAAGAGTTCAAACTTGAAAATCAAAAAGGGAAAAGAAAATGGTTTGCCAGTCGAAATCTAAAAAAACCAGTTGTCGAACGTGCGCAGAACTGGAAATATACAGATTCTAAAATTGCACGTCTGCTTGAAAATGACGAGCTAGAGCAACAGTTAGAGCAAGATAATACTGGATGGGAATTGATTGAGTTTCCAAGGAAAAATCCAGAAACTCAAAAAGATGAACTGGTTAAATTGGACATACGAGAAAATGAATATCTTGGGACAATGATATATTACAGAATGAGAAGGAGAGAGTAGAGATGGGACAGCCAGAATTTACGAAAAGCGAGGCGCAGCTTTTGAAATATTTTCAAGGAAAGAAAATGCTCACAGGTTGGCCGAAATCAATCGCAAATGTAGTCGGGATAACGTTCAACTCATTCAAGTATGCCAAAAAGAAATTATCTGATTACGGCTATATTTACGTTGAAAATTTATCAATAGGCAGTAAGAAACAATCACGTGTTATCAGGATTTCAATTACAGACAAAGGAATGGGTGTAGTTGCTATATCTGATGGTAAAGGTGCAGAGCAACAGAATGATGATATTAAAAATTTAATTGCTGATATGGGCTATACGCAAAAGGAAATAGCAGAAATGTTTGGCTTACATAGAACGACCTTTATGCGTAAATTAGCCTCAAATCTGCCAGATGATGAACGAATGATGATGATTGCTAAATTGGAAGAGTTGAGGAAATAGCCTAGAGAGCGAGGTGGATTGTGGCAGACAAACTAGATAAAGTAATCGCTGATTACGTTAATGGCAGGATAAACGCCAAAATTAAATCTATAGAGAGCAGATATTTGTATAGGCAACAAACTGATAATCTTGGAATTAGAACTGGATATTCTGGTGGGTCAGAACAAGAAAGCCATCTCATAAACAAGGAAAAACTTGCAAATGATGAAGAATTTAAAAAACTGAAGGAGATAACTTATATATTCAGCATATGGTATGAAACCCTTGGGAATACCGAAAAAGAAGTGATAAAACTTAAATTGAGCGGATATGCTGGCTTGCCTTGGTATCGAGTGATGATGGAACTTGACGAAAAGAAAATAGATATATCTCAAAAACAAGCCAAACGGATATATTACAGATTTAAGCGAGATATCACACCGTACATTTCGCACTGCCTGATTTAGGTGGGTCAAATCGGGACAAAATCGACACGAAAAAGGAACGAAAACGGATCACTACCCTCAAAAATTCGGTATACACTAGTATCATGAACTAATTGAGATGAAGAGTGTATTTTTGAAAATACAACTTTTTTGATATCTAGGAAACGGAGAATGATATGATTGAAAAAATTAGAGAAACTATTTCAGGTACTGAGTACTGGGATTCAAGTTCAAAGAAAGCACTGTTCGTGGCTAAAGGCGAAGAACCTAATTTTAAGATAACTGACAATCCAAAAACCATGATCGCTAATTCAGAAGAAAAGCGATTGGCTGTTAAGACACTTGAATCAACAGATAAGGATGTAGAAAAAACTGATGACAATGAAATAATCCATGATGAAAAAAAAACACTGGATAATGCGAGTCAAGAAAAAGATGTTGATGATGAAGACAGCAAGCAGGGCTATATCAATGATGACGGTGATTTAGTAGAGTTTCAAACTATGACTTTTAAAGATTTGAAAAAGTATGCTGACGAAAATGATATTACTGTATCATCAACTATTAAAACTAAAGCACAAATTATTGAGTTGATTGTTGCTGCAGAAGATGATGAATGATGAAATATTGTCAATTTGACGGATGTACTACTAAAATCCCAAAAGGAAGATATTGTCAAGAGCATCAACGTTCTGAGAAATCAAGTAAATCAAAAGCTAAGAAAAAAACAGCTTATCATCATGAGAATAAACCATTTTATAGAACTGATGCGTGGAAAGATGTTTCTGATTATGTTTACGAAAGAGAAAAAGGTCACTGTCAGCATTGCGGGCGTTTCGTTTTTGGCAGGCAAGCTCATCGACATCATGTCATTCCAATCAAGAAAAATCCTTTACTAAAATTAGATCCAAACAATATCAGATTATTGTGTCCGCAATGTCATGTAATTGAGGAAAATGAAGATGATAATAAAAAAGTTTTTCCAAATTATTTTTCTTAACCCCCCCTATCAAAATTTATTTTTTTCTCTCACGGGGGGATAGGGTAGGTAGGAGTTTTGCACACCGTTAGGTCATTTTTTAAAAAACTAAAGGGGGGTATATTTTTTGCCAGTAAAAATAAAAGTAATTTGTGGTTTTCCAGGAAGCGGAAAAACTAGCTATATCAAGGAACATATCAATTTTAAAAGAGATATTGTTTATGATTATGATGAGTTAGCAAACACTATCTCTTTAATGCCCAGACATACCGAGAATAAAGGGATACACCCTTATTTAAGCGATATTTTGAAAAACATGATAAAAAGGGCAAAAAACGATAAAAAAATTGATTGTTTTTGGATTATAAGAACAGTTCCTGATCAAATGTTTGTCAATCTATTAAATGGATTTGATGTTGAATATTTTTTTATTAACAAGACTGTTTTTGAATGTTTAGAACAAATTCAAAGTGACCCTAACAGAAAAGATTCTGATAAAAATTGGTATTCACTTTTGATGGGCCTACAGTCTGAACTTATGAAAGGTGCTTTTGAAATTTGTCAATTTATTAACTAAAAGGTGGTGAAGGTGATGTCAACCAAAAAGCAACGTGAAAAAATAGTTGCTGAAAAATTAGCGAACGAGCATAACCGAATTTTATATATTTTGAATGAAAGCGACTATTATGACATTACTCTTGATCCAGCCATCGAAACTTACTTAGAGATATTTGAGATATATCAATCAAAATATGTCGAGTGGAAAGATAGAGGTTTTCCAACCGTTCAAAAAATTACAAATAAAAATGGTTCAACTAATTCAGTAAAACATCCATTAGCTCATCAAGTTGAAGTTTGGACAGATAAGAAAATGAAAGCTTTAGCTATGCTTGGACTAGTAAACAAGAAAATTCAAGGTAAATTTGTTGGTGGGAAACCTTTAGGTGAGGAAGAAATAAAGCGACCAAACAGCAAAGAAATTGATTATTTAAGGCAACATCAAGAAAAATGGAGAGAAGGCGGTGATGGCTAATTGATTGAGCGTGGTGTAAATTATGCTGAAATATTTGCAAAAAGGGTTAGAAAAAATCCAAAAAAATTTCCAAAAACAGTTAGATTAGCAGTAGACAGATGGTATAGATGGAAAAAGCGTGATGATATTTGGTTTGATGTTAATAAAGCTAATGAAATGATGGATTTTGTTGAGACATTTATTGTTCATACAAAAGGCAATCTTATTGGAAAGCCATTTATTTTAGAACTGTGGGAGAAGTTTATTTATTCTTGGATCTATGGTTGGGTTCATGAGAATGAAAATGGCGATATAGTAAGAGTGACGAATGAAGCCTATGTTCAAATTCCCAAAAAAAATGGTAAAACATTGATTGCAGTTGGTTCTCTAGGGTATGCAATGTATGGTGAAGGGGTATTATCAATTGATTGCTATGCTTGCGCATCTGATTTTTTACAAGCACAATATGCTGCCAAGCCTTTTGCCTCTACCATAATTAATAATCCTGCCTTACTAGATGGCACTAAAATATTCAAAGGTCCTAAAGGAACCGTTCAAAGTATTACTTATGATTACTTAGTGTCTGGTATGGCTTATCAAAATCGATTTATAGTACAGACCAAAAATATCAGTAATATTGAGGGTTCTAATCCATATTTTGTTTTAAACGATGAACTGCATAAGCAGGAGCAGATGGAACAATATGATAATTTCAAATCTGCACAAGTATCATTAGCTGCAGTTGGTGAACCTTTGATGTTTAATATTTCTACTGCTGGTAAAGGTAGTAGTTCAGTTGGTATGCGCGTTTATCGTGAAGCGAAAGAAGTATTGAAACGCGATGATAACGATTCAAGTTTTGTTTTGATTTATGAGCCGAATAAAGATTATGATTGGGCTGATAGAAAAGTGTGGGAGATGTGTAACCCAAATTGGGGTGTGTCAGTCAACTATACTGCGATTAATACTGCCTATAAAACTGCATTACGATCAGCGCATTCTAAAGCAGAGTTTTTAACTAAACATCTAGATGTTTTTGTAAACGGCGCTGATAATTTCTTTGAGCAAGATCAAGTCGAACCGTGCATGGTGTCTACTAAAGAACTAGGCGATTTAACTGGTGAAGTTTGTTATGTCGGTCTAGACTTATCAAAAACTACAGATTTAACGTGCGTATCGTTGAATTTTCCAACATATGATGAAGATGGGAAAGCAATTCTAAAAGTAAAACAGTTATATTTCATTCCAAACGCCGATATTGAATTTAGAGAAAAAGAAGATAATGTGCCTTATAAAGATTTATCTTCAAAAGGATTTGTTGAGTTTTGTGATGGTAAAATGATTGATCAAGAACAAATATTACAATTCATTGAGGAGTGCATGAACTTATACGATTTACAACAAATCAATTATGATCCAGCGATGAGTCAAAGGCTTGTTGAAAAATTTGAGAATTTAGGCATTGAGTGTGTGGAAGTTGCACAGTATCCTAAAGTATTAAATGCGCCTTTTGATGATGTTGAGCGATTATTTTATGAAAAAAGAATTATGTTTGATAATCCATTGTTTTTATATTGTACTTTAAATGTTGTAGCAGTTACTAATATGAATGGGCAGAAAGCACCAAGTAAACGTCAATCTAAGAAGAAAATTGACGGATTTGGAGCTTTTTTATGTGCTCACAAGGAAACTATGATGCAAATGGAAGACATCGATAATGACAATATGGATGATTATCTTGATTCAATCTATAGATAAGGAGGTGAAAACAATTGGGATTAAGACAACGTTTCTCAAAAGCTGTCTACGGTTTTATGGAAAAGCGAGGTATGATTGAAGATATCTTCGGTAGAACCACCAGGTATGGCCAACGATATGTTAATGACGATTCGATTATGGAATCGTCAGATGTATACGAGCTTGTTCAAGATATTTCAAATCAAGTAGCTTTAGCCGAACCAGTAATTATAGGACCAGAAGGCGATGAAATTAAGAATCATCATTTATTAAAAATTTTATCTAAACCAAATAGTTATTTGACGGGGTTTGAATTTTCAAAATTAGAAACCAATACACTTTTAATAAATGGTGAGGTTTTTCCAGTAACTGATAACGATCAATTACATTTGGCGTATGGTATTCAATCCAAGTTAAATGACAGATTAATTGAACAATTTGAAATGAACGGACAGCAAATACCTGGTAATATGATTCGTCATATTAAAAATATCGGAACAGATGCGTTAAAAGGTAGTGGCATTTTAAATTTAGCTAAAAATACATTGGAAGGTGTTTTGAACGCTGAAAATGTATTGACTGATAAGTATGTTAAAGGCGGATTAATTGCATTTATTTTAAAATTGGATTCTCATATCAATCCAAACAACAGTGCACAAACAAAAATCGTCAGTAAAATCTTAGATCAACTTGAATCTACCAAGGAAAAAACAGAGCATTCTGTCAAAATGATTCCTTTAGGTAAAGGATATGAAGTCGATACATTAGAAAGTCCAGTTGATGATGGAGCGATATTAAATTATTTGGGCGTATATAAAAAAGATTTAGGTAAATTTTTAGGAATTAATGTAGATACCTATCAATCCTTGATGAAAACCGATATTGAAAAAGCGATGATGTATCTGCATAACAAGGCAATTAAACCAATATTGAAAAACAAAAGCGAACATTATTCAGCTCTGTTTTTCACGCCTGATTCAGGTTATCAGGTTGAGTGGAGAATTAATATTTTAGACTTTGTTCCTTATTCAACCAAAACAAATATTGGATATAACATTGTGCGTACTGGAATCACTAGTCCAGATAACGTTGCTGAAATGCTTGGTTTCCCAAGACAAGGTATTCCAGAAACTGAAGCAATCTATATTTCAAATGATTTATCAAGAATCGGTGAGAAGAATGCAACAGATAATTCCTTGCCAACTTCCGATAATGATAAATTGAAAGGAGGTGATAAAAATGAAAAAACAGGAAATTAGAACATTCGATATCACTAATATCCAAACAAGAAGCGATGAATCGGCAAACGGTGAGCAAATTGTTACTGGATATGCTGCTGTCTTTAATAGTCCAACTGAGCTTTGGGAAGGACTAGAAGAAACAATAAAACCAGGCGCATTTTCAAGAGCAATATCAAACTCAGATATCAGATGTTTGTTTGATCATCAATGGTCAAAAGTTTTAGGACGGACAAAAAGTGGCACTTTAGCTCTTGAAGAAGATGACCACGGACTTAAATTTGAAGTGAGATTGCCCAATACGTCAATTGCTAGAGACTTAGCAGAATCGTTGGCAAGAGGTGATATCAATCAATGCAGTTTCGGTTTCGTACCAACTGAAGAATCATGGGATTATAATTCAGAACCAGTTGTCAGAACGATTAGTGAAGTGGATCTATACGAAGTATCCATTGTGTCATTACCAGCATACGATGATACGGAAGCAGCATTGGTTAGATCAAAAGAAATGTCTAAAGATTTTCAAGCTAGAAAGAAAATAATCAAAAAAATTAACAGCGCATTAAGCGCTTAGGAGGAAAAACAATGAACAAAAAACTACTAAAACAATTACAAGCACGCAGTGAACAACGTTTAAAAGATTTACGTTCATCAATTGAAAATGGGGAAGTTCGTGAAGCGGATTTATCAGCTGTTAATGATGAAATTGATGGCATTGTTGATGAATTACAGTCAATTAAAGATGAACTAGCTGATGATGACAGTTCAAATGAAGATGATAGTAGCAATGATGATTCAACTGAAGGGCGTTCTGGTGATGAGGAGGGTTCAACTGAAGATGATAGTAGCTCTGATAATTCAGCTGAAGGACGTTTTAATGATGATAATTCAGAAGAAAATCGTTCAGGAATGATTTCTCAAGAGCAACGTGATGGCATTTTAGCTAATATCGGGAAAGGATTAAATTCTAGAGGGAAATTAAGCAAGGATAAGAAAAATAAACAAGTTAGAAAAGCCTTTGCTGATTTTATTGTCGGAAACATTTCCGATCATGAAGCGCGTGCGTTGGGAATTGTAGCTGGAAATGGGTCAGTAACTGTTCCAGAAGTAATCGCTTCCGAAGTGATCACATACGCTCAAGAAGAAAACTTATTGCGTAAATATGGTACTGTTGTTCGAACAGCTGGTGATGTGAAATATCCTTTCTTAGTTAAAAAAGCAGAAGCAAATGTAAGTAAGAAAGAACGTACTTCAGATATTCCTGAAACAACAATTGAATTTGATGAGATTACGCTTGATCCAGCTGAATTCGATGCTTTGGCAACTGTAACCAAAAAACTATTAAAAATGTCAGGTGTTCCAATCGAGGACATCGTTGTTGAAGAATTGAAAAAAGCATATGTTCGTAAAGAAACAAACTACATGTTTAATGGCGATGATATCGGAAATGAAAATCCAGGAGCTTTGTCTAAAAAATCGGTAGCATTTACACCTACTGTTGCTGTCGACTTAACTGCTGCGGATGCTGGTCAAAAATTGTATGATGCATTAATCGATATGAAAAATACACCAGTAACAGAAATAATGAAAAAAGGTCGTTTTATTATAAATCGTGCAGCCTTAACTGCAGTTGAGAAAATGAAGACAGCTGATGGATTTCCATTGTTGCGTCCATTTACTCAAGCAGAAGGGGGAATCGGTCATACATTGGTGGGATATCCAGTAGACTGGACAGATTCAGCTGATAAAAAAGGGACACCAGACATTCCAGTGATTTATTTTGGAGATTTTTCAGCATTCAAAATTCAAGAAGTAATTGGTGCTTTGGAAATTCAGAAACTAATTGAGAAATATGCTAATAAAAATCAAATTGGCTTCCAAATTTACAATTTATTAGATGGTCAATTGATTTATTCCCCATTTGAACCAGCTGTTTATCGCTATGAAATTACACCTGCGTAGGTAATTTTATGGCAGAAACTGAAGATTTAACTCAAAAATTCAAGGATCATATTCATTTTGAAGAGGGCATGAGTGATACAATGCTTTCTCTTTATTTAGATATGGCTAAGGACTATGTAGAGACAGCTACTGGTGGTCAAGAAGAGTATTTAATATTGATGGTGGCTGGTATTGCATATGAATATCGAATTTCAGAAGATGAATTAAGTGATGCAATGAATGCAATAACGCCATTCATTATTCAAGGAGTGATTCGAAATGCCGAAGAAACAGACGAATAATCTTAGATGGAAAGCGCTGTTGGTAGTTTTAACATCTGATGTTGATGAAAATGATAGACCGACCATCATCAGAACGTTTAAACGAGACATTTATTTTCAAGATATTGGTACTACCGCCCAAGAAAAATATCTATCACTTCAAGCTAAGACAGATGTTGTTCGAAGAATTAAGGTGAGGTGGGATAAGACAATAACTGAAAAAGACAACGGGATAAGGATTGATGGTGTTGATTTTAATATCACTAGAATATATACGGATACCGAAAAGAGAGAGATGGAGTTGAGTTTAGCTTATGTCAATTAGTCTTGAAGATTTAAAAGTGTTGCTAAAATCATACACTTCTAAAGTGTATCGAGATAAAGCACCTAAAAATACTGCATACCCCTACATTGTTTATTCCAATATATCCGTGGGTAAGAAAATTGCCTCCGGGAAAACAATTAAACTCATGCCACTGTATCAAGTATCTTTATTCACAACAGGGACAGAGATTGACTTGTTGCCATTAGAAAGTGCATTATCAAATGTTCCTCACACGGACTTCATGTCTATACAAGGCGACGAAAATGACGATACTGTCACTAACTTTTTTACTCAAATAAGACTGATTGAGGACTTAGAAAATGTCAAGTAATAACAACGGATTCCAAGAAATGCTAGATTACACTACAAGACTTGCTCAAGTTAATATTGACAAAGTGTCAATTGAGTCTTTAGAGAATGCGGCATCTTTTTTTGTTGAGAAACTACTCCCGAACATTCCTAAATCGCTGATGAACAAAAAGCACATGAAGGATCACGTCAAAATAGAAATAGGAGATGATAGAGTCACCGTTTATTTTGAAGATACATCGTTCTATTGGCGATTTATAGAAAACGGAACTTCAAAAATACAGGCTGAACATTTTGTTGAGGGAACTTGGCAACAACACAAAGAAACTATTCAAGACATTATGTCGAATGAATTATTAAAAGAAATGAAAGGATAAAAATGGCAAATACAGACGTTTTTTATTTCGAAGGACTAGATGATGTCCTTTTTGCACCCATGACTAAAAAGGAGACTGTATCTACTCCGCCTGAGTATGATGAGATTGTGAGATTGCCTATTGCAACCAAGCTCAAAATCAAAGGTAATGGATCAGAATTGGAGAAATGGGCATCAAGTAAAATGTTTAGGCGTGTAGCTCGAGAAACAAAACATGAAATTGGTTTGGACCATGTGGGAATACCAATTGAAGTGATGGATGAATTAAAAGGCCTTGTTGCTGCAAGTGGTGTTACATTTGGAAAAAACAATGCGCGTGAGTTGCCTTACTTTGCATTTGGGTTTATCGGTAATGTCGAAGGTGGTGGCAAAAAGGCCGTATGGTATCCTAAGACGCAATTGTCTATTGTGATCGATGAAGAGTACGCTACAGCGGAAGATGAAACGAAAATTGACGATGTAACTGCTAATCTAGTAGCAACCGGGTTAATTAATAATGGAGTGATTCACTCCAGTTTCGATTCTAATCGTGACAGCGCAACAGGTGTATCGTACGAAAAATTTATTTCAGCACCTATTTATGATGAAACGCAATGGGCAGAGATTGTAGCAGCTCAATCAGGTGGAACAGGGGGCGGAGAATAATGGCGAGACTAGCAGATTACGGAATCGAGCTTGACAAGTTATCAAATCGGTCAACGGTAAATATTGACGGGCATGATTTTCCGGTTGTTCTGTCGCATGAAGCCATTGAATATATCGGAATCGTTTATGGTGACGACTATCAGAAATTTGAAAATGACTTGAATGACTTTTTAAACAGGTCAAATAGCCAGCTGACTATCTCTAAGATTAAATCTAGCGACTGGAAAATCATCAAAGCACTTGTCTATGGCATGCTTGCAGCTGGTGGACTTGAAGAAAGTCCAAATGATGTGTTTGCTTGGCTTGGTTTCAGGAATGAGACTGTTGAAGTTTTCACAGCGTGCATGGAAATATTTTCAAAAAACACTTTCCAGGTGGCCGATGTAAAAAAATCGAAGAAGCCACAAGATTTTCAAAAAGCGAAGCGAAAAAACAACAATCGAAATCACAAAAAAAATCCCAAGAATTAGGCGTTCCTTGGGATTTTTATTTGTATGTTGCGATAACTTTGCTTGGGTGGGATATTAATTTCTTTTTAAAATCAACGCCCAACTTGTGGCTTAAGAGCTATATTCAATGGCTAGAATCGAATACAGATTTTGAAGTAGCAGAATCGATCACGCTTGATAAATCGCCGTTTTGGTAGAAAGGAGTATAAATGGGAAAAACAAAAGAATCTGATGTTGTACTTAATTTTAAAATGGATGGTCAAATCCAGTATGCTCAAACTATCAAAGAAATTAATCAAGTAATGAATACCGCTGCTTTAGAATATAAAAATCACGTCTCAGCAATGGGGAATGATGCAACAGCAACTGAAAAACTGACAGCCTCTAAGAAAAAACTTGAAATACAACTTGAAGGTGCCGAGAAGCGGACGCAAATGCTGCGAGAGGAGTATGAAAAATCAGTCAAAGAGACAGGTGCATATTCTGAACAGTCAAATAAGCTCTACAAACAGCTTGTTAATTCCGAAACTGGCGAAAATAAGCTAAAAAATGCACTGGTTCAAACCAATGATGCTCTGAAAGAACAAGGGAATATATCTGTTGATACTGCCAAAAAAATTCAAAAAATTGAAGAGGCTGGCGAGAAAGTAACAGGGATTGGCAAAAAAACGTCAGTAGGAGTGACAGCACCTATTTTAGCAGCAGGTGCAGCAGGATTGGCAGCGTTTAATGATATTGATGAACAACTAGATGGTATTATCTCAAAAACAGGAGCAACTGGCGATGAAGCTGATAGCTTAGCGGAATCATTTGAAAATGTTGGGAGTAATACGCATTTAGGTCTTGATGTTGTAGGCGATGCGATTGGGTCTGTTAGACAGCAATTAGGACTTTTAGGACCAGAGCTAGAGCAAAATGCTGACTATGCTATGAAATTTGCTGAAATTAATGATTCGGATGTCTCTACAAGTGTTGAAAATGCGAAGCAAGCATTAGATGCTTATAATTTGAGCAACAAAGATTTTCAATCAGTACTTGATGCAACTACATTAGCATCACAGAAAACAGGTGTATCAGTTGATGATTTGTTTAAAAAATCTGTAGAGGGAGCTCCTCAAATAAAAGCACTTGGACTATCGTATTCAGAGGGAGCAATGCTACTTGGTCAGCTTGAAAAAGCTGGTGTAGATTCATCTGCAACACTCGGTAGTTTATCAAAAGCAAGTGTGGCATATGCTAAGCAAGGAAAAAGTCTCTCTGATGGATTGAACGAAACGCAAAAATCAATTTTAGGCGCAAAAGATCAGACTGAGGCGCTAACGATTGCGAGCGAAGTATTTGGGACAAAAGGGGCTGTGAGGATGGTTGAGGCAATCCAACGTGGCACACTTGATCTAAACGATCTGGCGGAGGCATCCAAAAATAGTGCTGGAGTAGTAGGAACAACATTTGATGAGACACTCGATCCAATTGATAAAGCTAATCAAGCAATGAATCAGGCGAAATTTGCACTTGCTGATATTGGAGAACAAGTTCAAATTGCACTATTACCAACATTTGAAGCAGCAATTTCACTTCTGACAAGATTTAAAGACTGGTTTTCATCTCTATCTCCAGAAACACAACAGATGATTGTCAGAATTGCTTTAGTTGTCGCGGCTATAGGACCACTATTGGTCATCATCGGTACTTTGATGGGATCAATCACTAAAATCGTGAGTGGCATCAAAGCGGTTCAATCAGTTTTCGGAGCAATGTCAGCTATTATGGCTGCTAATCCATTTGTTTTGATAATTGCAGCGATAGCATTATTTGTAGTTGCGTTTGTATTGGCCTATCAAAAAATAGAATGGTTCAGAAATGGCGTAAATGCGTTTATGGGTGGTGTAAAAGACATTTTTGTACAAGGATTTAACTTTTTAACTGGATATTTAGGCAGCGTTTTTGGTGGAATTGAGCAAAATTTCAATAATTTTCTAAGTGCAGGACAACGAGTATTCAATGGCTTTGTAGACTTTATTACAGGTGTATTTACAGGAAATTGGAAACAAGCTTGGGACGGAATTGTGAATATATTCGGTGGTATTTTTGATGGTATTGTCGCATTTGCTAAAGCGCCGCTTAATCTACTAATCGGTTTAATAAATGGAGTGATTGGCGGTCTTAATAAAATTAAGCTGCCCAAGTGGGTACCAGGTATTGGTGGTAAAGGCATCAATATCGGCAAAATTCCATATCTAGCCACTGGTGGTCATCTAATCAATGGTCAAGCAATTGTTGGAGAAGCAGGTCCGGAGTTGTTATCTATGCAAGGCGGGAAAACAACTGTTACGCCACTATCTGACGAAGAAAAACGCAAAGGTATTGGTGGTAAAGTTCAAGGAAGTGTTACAGTTGAACAACATAATCATTTTGGGAAAGTAGATGCTAACAATCCCAGTGAATTAGCCAAAATAAATCGTCAATTGAAGCAAGCATCAGTGCAAGCGATAATAGCGAAAGGAGGAATCCCGATTTGACAGATTTTTTATCAAATGATAAACCAAATTTCATATTTAACGGCATCAATGCATTAACCGATATGGGTTGCATTATCGAAAAGGAATTGCCTGATATTACAGCGCAGCCAAATATCGAGGAAATATCAGTATTGGGTAGAAGTGGGTCATTATTAGAATGGCATGGCGATTATAAACCATATGATTTACCTGTCGGAACGGTCACAATTCCATATGAAAATTTAGAGGAAGTGAAGAGATGGCTTTCTGGTAGCGGGAAATTAATTACTCACAATGATATTGATAAAGTAATTGATGCAACTGTTTCATTTTCAAATGCTACAACTTTTGAGAATGAGTGGGGAGTGTTCTATAATTTCTCTCTGACGTTTCATTGTCAACCGTTGAAACATAAATCTAATGAACAACCCATTGATTTACATTCAAAAAACACCTTATTTAATCCGGGGACAGTACCTTCATATCCAATCATCTATTTTGAAACAGGTGGTGGAAGTTTAGAAATAGTATGCAACGATGTTTCTTTAGCAATTCCCAGCATGCTAAATGGGAGCGTGACAATAGACTGTGAAAAAGGACTTGTCATTCAAAACGGCAGACAAATAAGAACGACAGGTGAATGGCCAGAAATACTACCAGGCGAAAATACCATGTCAGTAACTGGTAATTATTTAGATGCTGAAATATTATTGAGGAGCGCGTGGACGTGATCAAGAAAATTTATTTATATGAACAAATGCCAAGTAATCTCGAAGAAAACGGCATGCCAATAAACGATTGGCGAGATTTGCCTGAAATAACTAGGATTATCAATAGCACATTCTCTTTTTATGGCAACTATCAGCATGAAGGTGTGAATGCAAAATTGATAAAACGAGAAATGTTCATCAAGGCTTTTACAGAGAATGGGACATATCAATATTTCAGAATCAAAACTGCCAAAAAAAACTTATCGGGAATTACAATTACTGCGACACATATCGGGTATGAGGCAAATCGTAATTTTATTCAATCGGCCTATATTGATAATGGCAACGGAAAACAGATAATGGACAAACTAAAAGAAAGTTTAGCATTTGACCAAAAATTTAGTTATGAATCCGATGTTACTACTTATCATCAATTTTCTGCTAAACAAGTTAATCCAATTGAAGCAATCATCGGTAGCAATAATGGGAAGCAGAATTTAGCTGGCGTTTGCGATGCTGAACTTGATATGGACAATTACACTTTGATACTCAGAGAAAGAATAGGCGATGATAATGGTTTCCGTATTGACTTCGGGAAAAATCTTGCTTCCATTGAAGAAACAATCGATGACTCATCTGTTGTGAATCGACTGTATTTAATAGGTGGTGTGCCCGAGGACACAAATTATGATGCTGATCAAGAGCCAATCATATATGCTTATTTAAGTGTTTCTGGTGTTACTGAGGAAAATGTCCAAATTGGTAAAAGAGAAAACGGGGATTGTAAAACCGTTGAAGATCTAAAAAAATGGGGTCAATCTCTATTTGACAAAGACAGAATCCATGAGCCAAAAGTGACACATGAAGTTGATATGGTTATGCTTGAAAACACAATTGAGTATAGAGGATTATATGAAAATATGATGTCTTTGAGGTTTGGCGACACTGCCTATATTTCTTTGAAATCATTGGATATAGAAGCCAAGGAACGTATGATTGAGTATGTCTGGTACCCGACAATCTGTAAATATAAGTCAATTGTTTTAGGCAATGACTTAGGAATGTATACTTCAAGTATTGAAACACAGGTAACCAATGTCAGAAAAAATCTTGAAACAAGGTCTGATGAATTGATCAATGCTGTCATCAATGCAACTAATTGGATAACAGGCAGCAAAGGCGGATATGTTTTAATGCGCCCTAAAAATGCACCTGAAGAAATCCTAATCATGGATAAACCTGATGCCAACGAAGCCAAAAAAGTTTGGCGTTGGAATTTAGGAGGTCTAGGATATTCTAAAGATGGTGTAAATGGTCCTTATGGAACAGCGATTACACAAGATGGCGCAATTGTAGCTGATTTTATCACAGCAGGTACATTACAGGGGATTAAAATAAGGGCTGCTGATAATGAATTTGTAATTCAGCTGTATAATGGCAAGCTAAAGTTTCTTAAGAAAAATGGTAATTCAGAAATCGAAATGGCAGCATTTGCACCGACTTACACTGATGATGGTGGGCTACAAGGGATCAACCTGATTCAAAATCCCGGGTATTCATTTGCGTTGTCGTCTAAAAATACTGATGGGAGTTATTTGAATGTCTTGGAAATTCCAAAAGACAGTACAGCGAATGATAGAAAACTCAAACTTTTTGGCAAAGTAAATGTTGAGGGCAATCTATACGTCAACGGAACTGAAATCACAGGAAATTCAGGTGGCTCAGGAGAAATACCAGGGGAATTAACAACCGAAAAAGAGAAAAATGCTTGGGCGATTTGGAGTTTCTTCAAATCTATTGGTTATTCTGAACAGTCTATCGCAGGCATATTGGGCAATATCGACGCTGAATCAGGAATCATGCCAGACACTGATCAGCTATATGGCCCCGCTTACGGTTTGGTCCAGTGGGATGGCTCGGCTTATCCGCTATATGGTCCAAACGAACCGAATGGCAGACTATATGTTCAAAATCTCTTACGCAAAGCTGAAATTAGTGGTGATTATCGAAATATCACAACACAAATCAAGTTGATTGAATGGTGCATGCACAATGGTCAGTGGATTGGTGCTGTTAATCCGCTAAGCGTTGATGGATTCAAAGCTGAAACAGATATTAATAATGCAACTTATGCTTTTCTTAAAAACTTTGAACGTGCCGGAGTTGAAGCTCTAGCACACAGACAAGAACAAGCGAATTATTGGTACAATCGACTTCACGGACTAAACCCTAGTGGCGGAACGTGGCGGAATCCTGTCAGATCATCGTATTCAATTACCCAAGAATGGGATCAAATTGGATGGGGAACAGGTGTAATTCATGGCGGAATAGATGTCGCATCTATCCCAGTTGGTAGTACACCAAACATCTATGCAGCAAGGTCTGGAATAGTCACGACTGTCACGTTTGATGAGACAGGTGGCAATTACGTGATTATTCAACATGATGACGGCTATTGGTCCTATTATGGTCATCTTAGTTCAGTTAGTGTGTCAGTAGGTGATCGTGTTACAACAGACACTGTAGTTGGCATTATGGGTCAAACAGGATTGGCAACAGGTGTTCATTTGCATTTTGAAGTCTGGAAAGATGCACAGTGGCAGCGCGTGAATCCAAGAAGTGTGATAAATTTTTAAAAAGGAGAAAAATGACTGAATACAATATGATATTAAGTACAACAGAACCGAATAATTATGTTGGACTTATTAAAGTAAGGCAGGATGACAAATATACGCAAACTATAATAGCTACTGTAAACGAAAACGGATTACCAAAAAATTTATCTGGTTGTGATATTTTTCTGAATGCTATTCTGCCAAATGGCTATATGGTACGCGATAAGGTAAGTTTAGTTGATATAGCTACAAGTAAGCTTACCTACACTTTAATCAATTCTTTTTGGCAAGTCCAGGGCAAAGTAACTGCCTACTTTACTTTTGAGAAAAATGGTCAAGTTGAATCGACCAAAAACTTTGATTATCAGGTAATTCGTGGGTGGATGGAAGGTATCAAACAAGGTAATTATATTTACGAGTTTGAGGAATTAGCTAGAGAGGTTATGGAGGCACTAAATGGTGCTGATTATGAAGCGTTAGAATCACAGCTTGAAGCGTATAACAGTGATTTGACCGCTAAAATATCACTGCTAAAAACACAGTTTGATAGTATGGATGTCTACACTAAGTCTCAAACTGATTTTTTAATTTTGCAAACAAAAACAGATTTAATTAAACTTATCACTGATTTAGAATCTACTCTCAAAAAAGAAATCTTGTCAAAGTTAAAGGCTACCGAAAATAAAAAGGGCCATAGCATTCACTACATTGCTCATCGCGGAAATAACAGTAAATATCCAGAAAATTCTTTACCTGCCTTCAGAGGTTCTAGCAATCATTGGGGAATTGAAACTGATATTCAGGTAACCAAAGATGGTAAGTGGGTAGTTATGCATGACCCAACAGTTGACCGCATGACAAATGGAACTGGTAATATCAAAGATTTGACCTATGCTCAGATAAAAGAACTGCTGATTGATAGCGGTGCATTCACAGGGCTATCAAACAACGATAGGAGAGTGCCGTCGCTTGATGAATATCTTTTTATTTGCAAAAAGTACAATAAAGTACCTGTAATCGAGATAAAAGATGAAGTTTACACGTCAGAAAATTATAATGACCTAGTAAATTCTTTGAAAATGTTAGGGTTGGAAAAAGCAAGTGTAATCATCAGCTTCGGACTAAGCCATCTGCAAGAAATTAAACAAAGATTACCTTATACGAGCGTTCAATTTTTGGTTAATTCTATTGACGATAATATTATTGATCAAGCATCAAGCTTGGGGTATGGCTCAGGAATTAGTGTATATAATGCCCATCAAAGCGTGACAGCTGAGAATATCAGGAAATGTCATGATAAAGACTTAGAAGTCTGTGTATGGACAGTACCTTTTTCTGATTTTGATGCAGCCATTCAAAAAGGAGTTGACTATATTACAACTGACTCTGAGAGTGGGGATTTGAAAAAGTATACACCTACACTGCAGAATAGTTTCACCTATCGTGAAAGTGGTGTAGTTAGCGGAAATTCAATCGAAGAAATTGGGGGCGGACAATTCAGAGTTAATTTAGTGGTAGAAAATGGGCTAAATACTTTAGATACTATCATTGCAACATTGCCAGATTGGCTAGTGCCTGCAAAGACAACATGGGGACAAGCGATAATTAGAACATCTAGTGGTGTACAAATTGCTACCGTCAACGTATATGGTGTGTCAAGAGGGACTCAAATCGGACAAATCGTAGTCGGAAATGCATGGGATGCAAGAACGACTTGGGCAAATATAAATTTTATTTACTCACTTAATTAACGAAAGAAGGAAAAATGGAAAAATATTTTAATACAGTTTCAATGCTGTTTGGCTTGGTTGGTGGTGTAATTACAGGAATTTTAGGGGGCTGGGACGTGCTGACACACGCAATTGTTGTATTGGTCATAGTTGATTATCTAACAGGTGTCGGCAAGGCAATTGTAAATAAAGAATTGTCAAGCACGGTAGGTTTCAAGGGACTATTTAAAAAAATCTTAATATTCGTTGTTATTGCAGTATCTGTTGAAATGCAAAAAATTATCGGGGATGGCGTCCCATTGCGTGAGATCGTCATTATGTTCTACATTGCAAATGAAGGAATCTCATTCATTGAAAACGTGAGTGAATTCCTTCCTTTGCCGGAAAAAATGAAAGATATTTTCATTCAGATTAGGGACAAGGAGAAAAAATGACAAATAATCAAATAATTTCAATCGCTAAAAAATATCTTGGTAAGTCAGTTGATGTTGACGGAGCTTATGGCGCTCAATGTGTTGACTTTTCAAACAGAGTTGCAATGGACGCTGACGGGACTCGTTTCACTGGTAATGCCATTGACATGCCTTACACAGTCAACCACGGCAAATGGGTGTGGATTCGCAACACTACAACATTCGTTCCCGAAGGTGGCGATATCTTCGTTGAGAGTTGGGCAAGTTTGCATCCATACGGACACACAGGCGTTGTGCTGGATGCAACATTGACTACTATGCACGTTTTAGAGCAAAATTACGATGGCAAAATGTATGTCATTGAGAATAACAGAGCTTATAGTAAAGATGGTCTAGTTGGTGTTTGGCGATTTCAAGGCGGAGATAACAGCACAGCAACTCAAAACACGTCGCAGGCGTTCGCTGGCACTTATCGTGTGGATGCGAACGTGCTCAATGTTAGGAGCGCACCTTCCACGTCAGGTCAAGTTGTTGCTACGTACGCCAAAGGACAAAATATCAACTTGGATAGCTGGTATACAGTAGCCAATGGATATGTTTGGGGTCGCTATACTTCTGCAAGCGGTCAAACACGCTTTGTGGCGATTGGTCGCAGCACAGGTAAGCCAGAAAGTGATGATTTTCTTGTAAAAATTAAATAATACAAAAAGCCTTGCAGTCTAGCGATTGTAGGGCTTTTTTTGTTTGCAAAAAAATATATAAAAAAAGTTTGATTTATGTGTTGAGGCTGTAAGGCATTTTGTATGCTTTATATACTAAATATAGGTATTTTAAAACAATCCAACACAACATATAGTAGTTGACAAACGTGATATAATGGAAATAGAAAAAGTTAAAGAGGACTTTATTATGGCACAGTATGAAATGTCCATCAGGTATGCTGGAGAATCACTGGAAAACGGTCGCATGCCTATAAAAGATTTAGCGCCCGCATTGCTTGCTATTTCTGGGGCTCTACAAGAAATTCAAAGAATAAAAGAACCTGGACAGCCTACGATATCAGTGGATGTAAAGGCTACAAAGAAAGGGTCTTTTGTCGTTGATCTAATTTTAGCCAACGGGTCTGATGTTTTTACAAAAGCATTAGATTTATTCACTTGTAAAGAATCAGAAGCTTTTCTTAATTTAGTTGGTTACAGTTCTTTATTAATTGGTCTTATGAAAATCATTAAGTATAAAGCTAAAAAGGAGGAAAAGTTAGATAATGGAAATACTAAAATAACGTTTGAAGACGGGAAAAGCATAACTCTAAACGATTCTGATTTAAAAGTGTATACTAGCGTTGAATTTAGGACTCAAATAAAAAGAGTTGTTACTCCGCTTGACGAAGATGGCATAGATAGCCTTGAACTATATTCCGAAAAAACGGAGATGATAACAATAAATAAAGAAGAAACAAGTTTATTTGACGTTCCAGATGTAAAGGAAAAAGTCATTGACCCTGTAATAAACGAGATTTATCTTCAATTGTTAAATGTTGCTTTCGAACATGGTAAATGGAAATTTTCTGATGGGTCAAATCAATTCTTCGCAACTATAGAAGATGCTGATTTTATGGAGTCTGTTTCTAAAGGTAACCAGCAGTTTAGTACAAACGATAGATTAAAAGTTAGAATGAGAACCGTACAAAAAGTAACTATAAATGGATTGAAATCAGAAATCTTTATAGAAAAAATACTTGAACATATACCAGGAGCAATACAACTGGAATTAGATTTTTAAACCTTGTAGACGAACGTCCGCAAGGTTTTTTTGTTTGCATAAAAATATTTTAAAAAAGTTTGATTGAAGATATCGATAGTTTGGAAAATACAAAGCATGACCAAATGACTTTAGAAGAATTGATCGATAAACTTAAATTACAAAATAGAATATTTTGAAAGCGAGCTTAAGCAAAATTAGTTCGCTTTTTTTAATAAAAAAATCACGTTTTGCGCGTGATTTAATCCTTGCCTGACAAAAAATATTAATTTAAATTTGTTACCTTTTTTGTTACCATTTTAGAAATATTAAATTATACCTAATATCATAAAAAACAATGAAACGGCTAAAGATTAAAAGATAAAGCAGATAAAATTTATTACAAGTATTTAGTGAAGGGCTATATGAAGTAAATAAAAAAATCACGGAATGAGCGTGATTTAATCATTTTTCCAGTTCACGGCAACATATGTGGCAGGAGGACTTAATTTTAGGGTAGTAAAATAAAAAAGCTGGCACATTGATGTCAGCTTTTTGCGATGATAAAAAAATCATGATGCGCGTGATAATTCGCTTGTGCCAAATTTGTGCCAAATATTTTTAAAAAGTATTATTTTCTATTTGTGGTAAAACGCGAAAACCCTTGTAAAATAAGGCTTTTTGATTACGTATTATCGCCTATTATGGTGATAGAATGTCCCCCGCCGGAATCGAACCAGCATCAAACCCTTAGGAGGGGCCCGTAATATCCGTTATACTAGAGGGACAGGTAAATGGCATATCGCCATTTGACATTATATCATTTTATATTGATAAATTCACCTGATTTGAGAATCTTTTCAGGTTGTTTTTGATATTTTTTGACATTCTTTTCGTCGAATGAGTTGCCAACGATGTTGACAACAATGCCTGATTTGCCCATACGACCAGTCCGACCAGTCCGGTGGGTATAACTTTCAATATTGACTGGAATATCAAAGTTAATCACATAGTCGAGATCATCAATATCAAGACCACGCGCTGCGATATCAGTTGCAAGTAGGAGTGTAATCTCGCCATTCTTAAATTTTTCAATAATCGTTTTACGGAACCGACCATTGACATCGCTTGCGATAGAAACAGCAGCGATATTTTGGAAGGTCAGTTTTTCTTCGGCATTGCCGAGGTCTTCCAAGCGGTTGAAGAAGACCAAACCACGCATACTAGGAATGTGGGCGATTTGTCTTAAGAGGTCAATTTTTTTACGATTCTCGACTTTGACCATGAAATGGTCAACCGTTGCTTCCGTTTTTTCGACATTAATCTCAACCAAGTTAGGCGCAAAACTTGCCATGGTCTCATAAACTTCATGAGCCGTCGCGCTAGAGGCAATGAACTGATAATCCTTAGGCGTGCGCGTGATAATCGGCTTCACAAATTGCCATTGAGAATCTTCAAGCAGATGATCAACTTCATCAAGAATAATTGTATTGATAGCAGTCATCTTGATTTTCTTGTCTTTAACCAACTCTAGCGCACGACCAGGTGTTGCAACGATAATCTCAGGTCCTTTTTTGATTCGCTCAATTTGTCGCTTAATACTAGCGCCAGAAATTACCAAATTAGCGGTTAGGTTTAGAGGCTCTGCTAATGATTTCACGACTTCAAAAATCTGACCGGCGAGCTCACTGTTGGGGGCTAAAATCAAGAGCTGTTGCCCTTGTTTTTTTTGAACTTTTAGGAGACTTGGCAAGAGATAGGCCAAGGTTTTACCTGTACCAGTGGGGCTCGTTGCAAGTACGTTCTGTCCAGATGCAATTACATCAAAGGATTGTTTCTGGATCTCCGTAAAGTCAGAGACAGAGGCTAATACGTCTGTCCAGACTTCGGGTAGTTTATTTTTTGTCAGCGTCAAATTTAATTCCTGCACTTTCTCTCATGGCGTAACTTGTTGCAGCAACGTTAATCGCCATACTTAGCCAGTTTTCATAGTCTTCAAAATGTTTCGGGGTATTTGGGTCTTCAATCACTCTAGCAAAATCAAGTGCTTCTTCCTGCATACTATCTTTGGCTGCCTTAATCGGCAGTTCAAGCGTCGTACCATCTAATTTGATGAAACGCGCGTAATGAATAGCATTGACAGCATCGAGTACAAGTGTACCAGTCGTCGTATAGATTTCATTTGGTAAAAATGAATTGTAATTACCACCAGTTTTAAGGGCGACATTAAAGCCCTCGTAGGTCAAAACACCGACACCAGAAACATCAATGCCCGATTCGAGTAATTTGGCCGTGTACTTAGCATACTTTGGCTTGCCAAAAAAGGCGTGTGCCGCATAAAGCAGGTAAACACCCAAGTCAGCTAATAGGCCTCCAGAGAATTTAGGATTGAACTTATTAGGTAGCTCGCCATTTAATAAGGCAGGCATTTTTGATGAATATTTAGCATAGGTGAAATCAGCGCCAACAATCACCTTATCAGCCAAAAAGTCCTTGATAATGTCAAAAGATTTTTCGTGTAAATTACGTGCCGCTTCAAAGAAAAGGACTTTTTCTTGAACCGCAAGTTTGATAATTTCATTCAATTCAGTTGGATTTGAAAAGGCTGGTTTTTCGACAATCACATGCTTGCCAGCTAAAATCGCCGCCTTGGCTTGCTCAAAATGCAGAGAGTTAGGACTTGCGACATAAATGACATCCAAAGCAGCGCCAACAAACTCAGCCAAATTTTCAAAGACATCCACATGATGAAAATCTTCAGTGAACGTCACACCACTCGCTAAACTGCGCGTATAAATCGCAGAGAAGTGATACTGCTTAGTCGACAACGCTGCATCAATAAAGGCACGCGAAATCCAGCCAGTTCCAATCACACCAAGTTTTAATTTCATATTTTATCTCCATTAATTTGGCCTATATTAAGCCATTTATATCCAATCATTGCACATCATCTATCGAAAAGGATTCCAAAGCCGACCGCCATTAATGATAATCAGGATGATACTTATTATAACAGAAAAAACCGCTAACAGTATCGCTCTTTTATCACGCTCATTAAACGGACGCATCTGATACCAAGTACGTTTTTGCTTTTTCCCAAAATGTCTACTGGCGAGTGTCTCTTCGTGTTTTGCTTTCAGCAAAAATCGAACAGCGGCAAGCTTTGAAAACTTTTGATTTTGAGCGGCAGCAGCAGCGTGCAGTTTAGTATAGGCTACTTTAAATCGTTTTCTAAGCCCGAAAAGTCGACCAATCTTGTAAGATAGTCGATAAGGTAAGCCAACAGTATTAAGACTTGCCGAAATTTCTGCGGGATGACTTGTTAGTAAAAAAATCTGTAAAAAGGTCAGAATAATGACATCTTTCAGAAAAATAGTCAGTAAATACAGCGCCTCTTGGAGTGTAAAGTCAGCAATCCAACTGATATTGTAGTGGTAAAGCGCCACACCATAGTCAGGATTTAGACAAAAAAGTATCAGAAGGTGTAGCCCAATCAACATACCAAGCCATTTGGGAAATTTAAGCTGAGCACGCACAAAGCAAGCCAGTGCTATTAAAGCCAAGACACCTAAAAAACGTGTATCATTAGAAATAAGTGCAGCTACCATTGTTAAGATAAAAATGACGAATTTACTGAATGAGTTTAAAGATGTCATCATCAGAAAACCTCCTGTCTATCCATAAATGGCAAGAAAATGTCCTGATTTGTTATGAGAATCAAAGTTACGCCTTGACGGTCAAGATAGCTCAGAATTTCTAAGAATCCCTCAAATTCAGGTTGGTCGATGATAACGATTGGTGTCGCTTGTTTGAGGATGCAAGCAGTTGTAAATAAACGTTTTTGTCGATGGGACAAGTCAGATAGTTGCGCATTTTTGAGCGGTGTTAGCTGACAAAGTGCCAGGAGCTCATCAGGGATTTCAGCATCAGAGACGCGTTTGACAAAAATCATATCATCAGGATTAGCCATGATGTAGCCAATTTTGCGGCCACGTTTATCAAGAGATTGGTAGGTGACATCTTCATAGTAAAAATCAATTTCACCTGATGTTGATCGAAAACCAGCTAACATATCAGCAATAGGTAATTCAGCAGGTGCTGTGATGGCAACTTTTTCACCTTCGTAAACAGCAAAGCTCATTTGGTCGACAAGTTCAGTTACTGAGAGGATGGCTTTGTTTGGATTAATTTGACGTTTGAGTGTTAACTCAGGTGTTACTTGCGTAGGTATCTCTACTGACAGGTCAATCACGCAATCAAAGAGGTCATGCTCGAAATTACCAGCTACAATCAAGGTGCCATCAAACTCTTCTGGCAAAAATAAAGGCTCATCTAAGACTAAAATATCAGTGGGATGGATGAGGATTTGTGCCATGGCAAGGACTTGCTTTTTGTAAGTAGACAACTCAGAAATGTCAGTTTCAAGTTCATCTGTCAAATGATAATCCTTCGCACACGCTAGAACACTTAACTTCATTTCCCTGAAAGGAATGGCATTGTTTTCTAAGGTAAAAGCGAGATTTTCGGCTACTGTACCTGGGATGAAATTGTCGTCTAAGGTTTGGAAAAGGCTATCGAATTGATCCTTAGGAAAAGTGGCTGCTATTTCTTTAAGTAAGCTTGTTTTACCGCTGCCTAAAGCGCCAGTGATTAAAATTTTATCGCCTCTTTGGATGATGATTGGCTCACCCGTCGGCGTTTTCAAAGTGTTCATTGTGTTCATTATAGTATCTATTCTAACAAAAAAAAGAAAAAATTGATATAATAGAAGCTATGATGAGAAAACCAATGATAATTGGTGTGACAGGAGGGTCTGCTTCAGGCAAGACTTCTGTTAGCCAAGCCATACTGACTAATTTTTCTAATGAACAAATCGCTTTGATTGAGCATGATTCTTACTATAAGGACCAAAGTCATCTGGACTTTGAAGACCGCCTTAAGACCAACTATGACCATCCCTTGGCTTACGATACAACATATTTGATTAGTCAGCTTGAGGAACTTCAGGATGGAAAAGAGATCGCAATTCCGATTTATGACTATACGAATCATACTCGTAGTAAAGAGACCTATTGTCAAAAACCGGTAGATGTTATCATCGTAGAAGGGATTTTAGTCCTAGAAGATGAGCGCTTGCGTGATATGATGGCGATTAAAATATTTGTTGATACTGATGATGATGTCCGGATTATCCGTCGAATTAAGCGAGATATGTCAGAACGTGGTAGAAGTTTAGATAGTATTATTACGCAATATCTGGGTGCGGTGAAACCGATGTACCATGAATTTATCGAGCCAACAAAACGATATGCTGACCTGATTATTCCTGAAGGCATCAGTAATTTGGTTGGTTTAGACATTATTAATACTAAAATAGCGTCAATTTTGGAAGAAAATAAGTAAGAAAACGTTTACAATTCTTTGTGAATTATGCTATAATGTGTCGGTAAACTAAAATTTAGTAAGGACGAACGATAGATGAAAAATGATTTGTTTGATGGACTCAAAGCGAAAATTGCAGGAAAAAATTTAAAAATAGTTTTTCCAGAAGGTATTGAACCACGTATTCTTGGCGCGGCTTACCGTTTACAGGCCGAGCAGTTAGTGACGCCGATTCTTTTGGGCAATGTTGAAGAAATTTCAGCGACATTACGGTCACGCGGTTTGCAGTCATCACTCTTTACGATTATCGACCCAGCAGATTTTAAACAATTTGATGAAATGGTCCAGGCGTTTGTAGAGCGTCGTGCAGGCAAAGTAACTGAAGAACAAGCGCGTGATATTTTATTGGATGTCAACTATTTTGGCACGATGCTAGTCTATATGGGCTTAGCTGATGGTTTGGTATCTGGTGCAATCCACTCGACTGCTGATACAGTAAGACCAGCTCTTCAAATTATTAAGACTAAACCAGGTATTTCAAGAACATCAGGTGCTTTCTTAATGGTGCGTGCTTATGGTAAAGAAAAATATATTTTCAGTGACTGTGCGATTAATATTAAGCCGGGTGCTCAAGAGTTGGCGGAAATTGCCATTGATTCAGCAGCAACAGCAAAATTGTTTGATATTGAACCACGTGTCGCTATGCTTAGCTTCTCAACCAATGGTTCTGGCGCATCAGAAGATGTGACAAAAGTTGTCGAGGCAACTAAAATAGCCAAAGATTTACGCCCAGACCTTAAGATTGATGGCGAAATGCAATTTGATGCAGCATTTGTCCCAGAAGTTGGACGCTTGAAATTCCCGAATTCTCAAGTTGCCGGTAATGCCAGTGTCTTTGTTTTCCCAGATTTGCAATCTGGAAATATTGGTTATAAAATTGCCCAACGTCTCGGAAATTTTGAGGCCATTGGCCCAATTCTTCAAGGATTGAATAAACCAGTCTCTGACTTGTCACGCGGTTCAAATGAAGAAGATGTCTATAAATTATCCATCATCACGGCTGCTCAGGCTTTGATGTAAATAAGCCAAAACAAAAAATCTACTTTATGTAGGCTCAGGTTGTAGACAAACCCCATTTTTAAATCAAAATGGGGTTTGTTTTGATATTTTCTAATTTAGAAATAGCTTAACCGTCGGTTTTCTAAATAAAAATTTCCGTATTTCGTAAAAATCTTAACTAGATTTTTACTTTGTCTTCAGTCTGAGTCTACTTTATGTAGGCTTTTTGTTTTGTTTAAATTAAAAATTGGTGCCATTTTTGAAGATGAGAGTGTGGGAGAGGTCACACAGGCTATATGATGGCTTTAATTAATAGAATGTCTTGATATTGCACTATTTATGTCCTAATAGTATTATCATGAAATGATATATAAGTTTATAATAGTGTATACATAGGTTATAAAAAAATATGATATATTTCCATTTTTATGTAAGCGCTTTTTTAGTGGCTGAGCTATGAAGATGGTAAAAAACTACTTTTAAGCTATTGTATATCGTTTTTCCCAATGAAAGAGTGAACAAAAGTAATGTTTATCCAAATTAAAAACAAATCATGTAATTTCCTACCAAAAGTGAAGTGTTTTCGCAGAGGAGCAAATTTTAGTTTAGTTTATTGTTATAGGTTGAAATTGAAACAATACTTTAGCATGGATAAGGGGAATTGAAAGCATATAGAGGAATTGAAAGTAATAATTGAGTTTATTTTTGGTTAGTGCCAAAAAAGAGAACACAAAAGACTTAAAACTTGGAATAAATAGACCGTCAGTAAGTAAAAAAGAAACAATAGATGAAAATGTCAAAATAGAATCAAGTAGTGCAAAAGAAGAAACATCAACAGTTAAGGAAGTCACTACTGCTGAAGAAAAGAAAATAAAAAATCCAGTTGTTTATGATATGAGTAAAGATGGGGAAATGATAAAGGTTTTATCTGACTCGATAGAAAAGACAGAGGGAGACAAATGAAAATCAAAAAAAATAGTTTTACAAATTGTTATGTTAATAGGTGTTGGGTTTATTCTTTTCCCATATTCTGGTCAAACTGTTTTAGCTTTTACGACTGAAAATTCTTCGTTCACACAAGATAATATCAAAATTGAACTAAAACAGATTAAGGAAATTTCTAAACCAACTTGGGGAATTATCAATTCGAGTGATAGCAGAGATGGAAAATATCACAGTCATTAGCTGCCACAATAGTTTCAATTGTTAATACAGATGTTGTAGATAATGATTGGTTGTCGGCATCAGATATATTGATGTGGTTATATTCAACAGATACAATTGAACAAATGAAAAGTGAGAATGTGTCTGTATAGCAAGCAGTAGCTATTTGGAGTGAATGATGAAAAAAAGAACAAAAATATTACTTGTTATCTTGATGCCGATAGTTTTAATTATAGGAGGAGTTCTAATGAAAAATACATCTTTGGGACATTTCTTGATATATGAGCATGTAATAGTGACGAAACAAGAACAGATTGCATATCTCAAAAAAAATGAACAAAAAATGACGGATTATGTAAAAAAAGAAAACCCTAAGCTAATAAGTATTCAATGGGATTGGAAAAGTATAGAGGTTGTAGAAGTTCAGCCTAATGCTGGAGGAATTCCAACTGGAAAAAAATATTATGAATTAGTGATTGAGGGTAAATTTAATGGTATTGTAGATTCTATTTTGAAATCAGGATTTTATTTGGATAGCAGAAATTCTTATCCCAAAATGAGTGATATTTTTTATTTAAATTCAGATGATGTTCGGTATTTAAACACGATTGATGGAGTAGAGGTCTGGGATTACTATAAGTGACCTAGAAAATATCAACAATATACACGCTAATTTAGATGAAAGTGCCTATAATGATCATCCTAAAAAGAGAGAACAATGAAAAAGGAATAAAAATATTACTTATTATCTTGATAACGATAGGCTTAATTACAGGAGGACTTTTAATGAAACTAGGCACACCATTTGACCATTTTTTGACGCACGACTATACAAGAGTGACGAAACAAGATCAAATTGATTATCTAAAAAAGAATGAACAGAAAATGACAGATTATATTAAGAAACAAAATTCAAAAGTAACAAGCGTACAATGGGATTGGGAATCAGTTGAGGTCCATAGAGGAGGGGGACCAATTGTAGAGGGGATTTCGATTGGTATTTCAGGTGGCTTTAACGAAATTAAAGGTTCAAATTTTGCTCTTCAATGGCCTTTAAAAAATGAAAAATCCTATCCTAAAATAAGCGATATGTTTATAGTACAACCACTAAGAATTGGAGGAGAACTCTATGAGTGATTTATCAAATTTTAATAACATATATGCAAATTTAGCTGAATCAGCCTACAATGATAGACCAAATCTATTTCCTTACAAATCACTTTATAAACCACAAAGAAATATTCTAGATTCAGGAGAATCGTTGAAATTTGATTTTTCACAAGATACAACATTTAAGCATAGCGATGGCGTTGAAAGTTTTGTCAAAGGCGGCAAAAATCTTCCCAATAAAGGC
>NZ_JXJT01000002.1 GCF_002441885.1 Pseudolactococcus chungangensis CAU 28 = DSM 22330
ATTATGGTGCAGTTTGACACCACAGCAACAACTTGGGATAGTCCATACTTCCATAATGATTCGACCTCAACTGGTTATGGTGAAAGTCATCTCAAAGCCGTAATTGACAGCTACTATGACACGGCTATCGCACCAGCTTACAGCAATTACGTTCTACCCGTTGATTTAGATTTACCGAATTGGTCACGTTATCAGAATGCTGGCCTTGCCCCAAATAGCGGTACCTCACTAGCTTACAATGACTGGTACTGGCAAGATTGGCAGTCTTACTATACAGATAACCGTTTTGCGACATCACTCGCATCTCTAACAAATGATAATGATGTTGCCAATGATGTGAATGTTTTAAAACAACAAGCCTTTGCTTTAAGCTATGGCGATATCCAAAGTCTGGATAAAAGCACGTTTAGCGCTACAGGGTATTACAGTACTTTGTTAGACTTTACAGCTATTGATGCCAACTACTTTTCCTTTTGGCTTCGGTCGGCCGGCTACCTCTCTTATAATGCGGGCGCGGTCTATTATGGCTACTTCTACTACTATGATGCTGTGGACTACAGCCTGCCGGTTCGTCCCGCTTTAGCCATCCAATTAAGTTAACAATTTAGCAATAGAGAGATTAAAACCCAATTTAAAAACAAGTCACACAAATGATGTGACTTGTTTTTTTGCAAGCGATCTTTATCGCAACGATTTAGAACAGTTTCGAGACAATTTTGGTACTGACAGCTTTTTTTGTTATAATAGAACCATGACAAAACAGGAAAAACATCAAAAAATCATCGAATTAGATGAACATTTAGCCAATAAAATCGCTGCGGGTGAAGTGATTGAGCGACCGGCTAGTGTGGTGAAAGAGTTACTCGAAAATGCCATTGATGCCAAGTCAACACAAATCACGGTCAAGATTGAGGAATCTGGCCTGAAGTCGATTGAAATCATCGATAATGGTGAAGGGATTGCTCACGATGAAGTGGCGGTCGCCCTCAAGCGCCATGCGACGAGTAAAATCAAAGATGTCGATGACCTCTTTCGCATTCGGACGCTTGGCTTTCGGGGGGAGGCATTGCCTTCTATCGCTAGTGTCAGTGAGCTAACGATTAATACATCAGTCGCTGATAATGGGGATGAGAGTGGGACCTTGCTTGTCGCTAAAGGTGGCGAGATCATCCAAAACAGTCCAGCACCCAAACGCATCGGAACACGGATAAAAGTTGAAAATCTCTTCTATAATACACCCGCCCGCCTCAAGTACATCAAGAGTTTACAAGCGGAGCTTGGGCATATCACGGACATCATCAACCGCCTGAGTCTTGCGCATCCTGAAGTGGCCTTTACATTGATTAATGACGGTCGTGAGATGATGAAAACAGCTGGAACAGGCGACTTGAAGCAAGCGCTGGCTGGTGTTTACGGCATTTCGACTGCCAAAAAAATGATCGCGATTTCGGCGCAAGATCTGGACTTCGATGTAACGGGCTATGTCAGCCTACCTGAATTGACCCGCGCCAATCGAAATTATATCACCGTTTTGCTTAATGGTCGCTATATCAAAAACTTTCTAATTAATCGTGCGATTGTCGATGGCTACGGCTCGAAACTCATGGTCGGGCGCTTTCCGATTGCGGTCATTGACATTAAAATCGACCCGTTTTTAGCCGATGTCAATGTGCATCCGACCAAGCAAGAAGTTAGAATCTCCAAAGAGCGGGAGCTGATGGTCTTGATTTCTCAAGCCATTCGTCAGGCTTTGCAGCCACAAACCTTGATTCCAGATGCACTGGAGAATTTAACTCAGCAGACCAAGCCAGTCTATCCAACCTCAAAATCAGAGCAGACACAGTTGCCTTTGCAAAACAAATCCTTATATTATGATACGGAACGTCAAGATTTTTATGTAAAAGAAAAGGCGACGTTTGAAAAAGTGCCAGAAACACTGTCAGAGCTATCTGAAGCCGAAAAATTAGTACCAGATACAACTGAACAACCCGAAGAAGTTAAGATAAGGGAAACGGTCACGCTGACAGTTGCCGATGAACAGGCAGCTAATAAGACTTTTCCTGAACTTGAATTTCTTGCTCAAATGCACGGTACTTATCTATTATGTCAGTCACCAGAAGGCCTATACATCGTCGACCAGCACGCCGCGCAAGAACGGGTGAAATACGAATACTACCGAGATAAAATCGGTCAAGTCAACTATGATCAACAGCAACTTTTAGCGCCGATTTTTATCAATTTGCCACAAAATGACCTATTGACTGTTCTTGAAAAAAAAGACTTGCTCGCTGAAGCCGGTGTCTTTTTAGATGCCTACGGTGATAATCAGCTGATTTTACGAGAGCATCCGATTTGGATGCAAGATGATGAGATTGAATCTGCCACTTATGAATTGATTGATTTGTTATTGGATGGTCGCGAAGTTTCGGTTAAAAAATACCGAGAAGACTTGGCGATTATGATTGCTTGTAAAAGCTCTATTAAAGCCAATATGTTTATTGATGCCGCTAGTGCGCGTGATTTATTGCAGCAATTGGCACATTGTGAGAATCCCTATAACTGTCCCCACGGTAGACCAGCCCTCGTCGCCTTTTCAAATACCGACCTAGAAAAAATGTTTAGACGTATTCAGCAAGGTCACAAAGGTGGCTGGCACACACAATTTTAAAAGCGAATGAAGGAAAGGAAAATGATGAAAGAACAGCTAGAAAATTTGGTCAAACAAGGGCAAAATTTTACACTTCACGGTGATGTTATCGCTAAATTAACAACAATTAAACCGAATGAGGTTCTCGAAATTGGCGAAGACTTTATCAAAATTGGCATTTCGTACAGAAAAGGTGAACTTCGGAGCTATCAGATTATCCCATTCACGGCTATTTCAGGAATTACGGTGGTTATCTAATGTACGACTATCTCAAAGGCATCCTCGTCAAAGTTACACCGACCTACATCGTGCTTGACGTCTCAGGCGTTGGCTACCTACTACACGTCGCTAATCCTTATAGCTTTTCAAATGTCGTGAATGCTGACATCAAAGTCTACGTTCATCAAGTCATTCGTGACGACGCGCATACCCTTTACGGTTTTATCGACGAAACCGAAAAGCGCCTCTTTTTGCAGCTGATTTCCGTGTCAGGTATCGGTCCCAAATCAGCACTTGCCATCATCGCAGCCGATGACAATCTTGGGTTAGTCACCGCCATAGATAGTGGCGACATCAAATACCTGACCAAATTTCCAGGCGTTGGCAAAAAAACAGCCAGTCAAATGGTTCTAGACCTCGAGGGTAAGTTTGAAAATGTTACAGCTAATGTCGCAAGACCACAATTACCAGCAAGTACAGAGTTGGATGACGCTTTAGAAGCTTTGGTTGCCTTGGGTTATAAAGCAACGGAACTCAAAAAAGTACAAAAAAAGCTCGAGGGTACACAAGATTCAACCGAAGGCTACATCAAAACAGCCCTCAAATTAATGATGAAATGACTAATCGCAAGATTAGTTTTTTGCATTCAGCTAAACGAGCATCAATACGAAATAATATGACGTCAAAAACAACCGGAAACGTCTATTTTTTTGATACAATAAAGATATGGAAAACGATAAATTAACATCAGGGGAGTTACAGGACTATGACATTGAAGAAAACCTAGTCGAACGCACCCTGAGACCTCAATACCTCAACCAATACATCGGTCAGAATAAAATCAAAGAACAGCTGGATATTTTTATCAAAGCAGCCAAAATGCGTGAAGAATCATTAGACCATGTTTTACTCTTTGGCCCCCCAGGCTTAGGTAAAACGACCATGGCATTTGTGATTGCTAATGAGCTCGGCGTCAACATTAAACAGACCTCTGGACCTGCCATCGAAAAAGCGGGCGACCTAGTCGCAATTTTGAATGAGCTAGAGGCTGGAGACGTCCTCTTTATTGACGAAATTCACCGTCTGCCTATGTCTGTCGAGGAAGTGCTTTACAGTGCCATGGAAGATTTCTACATCGACATCATGATTGGTGGTTCGGATGCCAGTCGTAGCGTTCATTTGGAGCTGCCACCTTTTACCTTGATTGGTGCAACGACACGTGCTGGTATGCTCTCAAATCCCTTGCGCGCGCGTTTCGGAATCAACGCCCACATGGCATATTACGACCTAGAGGATCTGACTGAGATTATCGAGCGTACCGCTGATATCTTTGAGGCTGATATCACAGGTGATGGTGCTTATGAAATGGCGCGTCGGAGCCGTGGGACACCACGTATCGCCAACCGCCTGCTCAAGCGTGTTCGAGATTATGCGCAAATTAAAGGAACAGGTCTGATTGATGATGACATCACTCGCCAAGCTCTAACCATGCTAGATGTGGATGCCTCAGGTCTTGATTATGTTGACCAAAAAATTCTGAAAACGATGATTGAGATGTACAACGGTGGGCCGGTCGGCCTAGGCACGCTTGCGGTTAATATATCGGAAGAACGCGAAACTCTGGAAGATATGTACGAACCATATCTGATCCAATCTGGCTTTTTAGTTCGGACGCGTCAGGGCCGCTGCGCAACTGCCAAAGCCTACGAACATTTTGGTTACAGTTACGACAAGGGAGAGTAAGCCTGACCTTTAATCTGATACCATTAGAAGAATTTGAAAAACTTGATATTCCTAGCTTCAACATACTAGATGTTCGCCCACGTGAGTAATTTGAGAGTTTTCATATTCAGACAGCTGTCAACATGCCAATTGGTGATGTAGAGGATGGATGTTTGAGATAAATCTTATGATGTTATTTGTCGGACGACCAATAAAGCTTATCGTGCCAGTCATTTTTTGAAAATGCCGGCTTTTATAGTCAAATGGTCGCACCCAGTATGATTGATTATCAGGGTGAAATTATTCGAAATAATGATGATGATTGGGCTAGGAAAGTGCCAGCAAAAAAGGTTGATATGTGATGTGATTTTACCTTACATTAACCGTTGACTTTTCTGACAAGTCTTTATATAATGAGAAGATAAAGGAGGTATCTATTAGTGAAAGAACGTGAGCTACGACGGTCAATGGCTGTTTTTCCAATTGGCACCGTGATGCAGTTGACAGATCTGACAGCGCGTCAAATTCGTTATTACGAGGATCAAGGTTTGATTTTCCCAGCGAGAAATGAAGGGAACCGCCGCATGTATTCGCTTAACGATATGGATGTCCTGCTTGAAATCAAGGACTACCTCAACGATGGCTTAAACATAGCAGGTATTAAACGTGTTTATGAACAGAGCAAGGAAGATTTGGCTAAAGTCAAAAGTCAGTCCATTTCTGACGCTGAAGTACGTAGAATCTTAGAACAAGAAATTATGCAACAATCGAGATTTAACAAACCCAATACAAATTTAAGATAATAACCTATAAGGCAACTGAGTGTAATAAAGAAAAGGTGGCGTGTTTAGCACGCTTTTCTTACAGATCAAAAAAGATTCAAATAGCTTTTTGGGGTAAAGGAGAACAATATGACGATCACACCTGCAGACATTCTTAGGGAAGTCAAAGAGAAAAATGTCACATTTTTGCGCCTGATGTTTACAGACATCTTAGGGACACTAAAAAATGTCGAAGTACCCGCAACAGAAGAACAACTAGAGAAGATTTTGAATAACAAAATGATGTTCGACGGTTCTTCCATTGAAGGATTCGTTCGGATTAACGAATCAGACATGTATCTCTATCCCGACCTCGATACTTGGATTATCTTTCCTTGGGGCGATGAAAACGGTAAAGTCGCAGGTTTGATTTGTGATGTCTACAATCCAGACGGCACACCATTTGCAGGAGACCCTCGTGGTAACCTCAAACGTGCCTTGACCCACATGGAAGCGACTGGTTTCAAGTCATTCAACCTTGGTCCTGAGCCTGAGTTTTTCTTGTTCAAACTAGATGAAAAAGGGAACCCAACTCTTGAAGTGAATGATCAAGGCGGCTATTTCGACCTAGCGCCGATTGATTCAGCGGATAATACGCGTCGTGAAATTGTCAATGTCTTGACTGATCTTGGTTTTGAAGTCGAAGCCAGTCACCATGAAGTTGCCGTCGGTCAGCACGAAATCGACTTCAAATACACCAATGTCTTAGAGGCTTGTGATAACATCCAAATCTTTAAACTGGTCGTTAAAACCATTGCCCGTGAGCACGGTCTCTATGCGACCTTCATGGCTAAACCAAAATTTGGCATCAATGGTAGTGGCATGCATTGTAACATGTCCCTTTTTAACCAAGAAGGTAACAATGCCTTTTACGATCCAAAAGGCGATTTGGAGTTATCAGAGACTGCCTACCATTTCTTGGGGGGGATCTTAGACCATGCCTATAATTTTACTGCCATTACCAACCCGACGGTAAATTCTTACAAACGACTTGTTCCAGGCTATGAAGCGCCTGTTTATATCGCGTGGGCAGGCCGCAATAGATCGCCTCTCGTCCGCATTCCTGCTTCACGTGGGAAAGGAACTCGCCTTGAGCTTCGAGCAGTTGATCCGACTGCGAACCCTTACTTGGCATTAGCTGTTTTACTGGAATGTGGTCTAGACGGGATTGAGCGTAAACTTGACGCCCCAGCCCCAGTCGAAAATAATATCTATATGATGTCAGGTGATGAGCGCAAAGCAGTCGGCATCACAGACCTACCGTCAACCTTGCACAACGCGGTGAAAGCCTTGCGTGAAGATGAGGTGGTAAAAGCTGCCTTAGGTGAACATATCTATACCAACTTTGTAGCAACTAAAAAAGTAGAATGGGCATCTTACGCCCAATTTGTATCACAATGGGAAATTGATAATTATCTCTACCTTTACTAAACTATCTAATTTGACACTAGCTTTTAGACTAGTGTTTTTTTCCGAACATTTGAGTAAAAAGAAAATTCTAAAAATTACAACTATTGTTGCATTCAATCAAGAAATAATGTATAATGATGGTGTTAGAAATTATAACATATAAAATGTCAGGAGAACTTAACGATGGAGAAAGTCAATATTCCGGAAATCTTTGCTGAAGATGTTTTCACGGATGCGGTGATGCAGCAACGTTTGCCAAAGAGCATTTACAAACAATTTAAAAAATCAATTGAAGAAGGAAAAGATCTTGATCTTGCGACAGCAGATGTCATTGCAAACGAGATCAGAGAATGGGCGATTGGCAAAGGTGCAACTCACTTTGCACATTTATTCCAGCCATTGACAGGCGTAACAGCTGAAAAACAAGATTCGTTTATCACAGCACCTAAAGCAGATGGGAGTGTTTTAACTGCCTTTTCTGGAAAAGAATTGATTAAAGGTGAGCCAGATGGTTCATCATTCCCTTCAGGTGGTTTGCGTGCGACATTTGAAGCGCGTGGCTATACTGTTTGGGATACGACTTCTCCGGTTTTTGTTCGTCATGACGCGGCGGGAACCACACTTTTGATTCCAACGGCATTTTATTCTTATAACGGGGAAGCATTGGACCAAAAAGCACCATTGCTCCGCTCTATGCAAGTTATTTCTGATTCATCTATTAAATTACTTCGCCTTTTTGGCAATACGACTGCTACTCGTGTGGCACCTTCTGTTGGTGCTGAGCAAGAGTATTTCTTAGTCGACGAAGCGATTTTCTTAAAACGTAAAGATTTGATTTACGCTGGTCGTACTTTGTTTGGTGCTGCTGCGCCTAAAGGCCAAGAATTGGATGATCATTATTTTGGGACAATTCGCCAACGTGTCGCTGGCTTTATGAAAGATGTCAATGAAGAACTTTGGAAAGCTGGCGTGACGTCAAAAACACAGCATAACGAAGTGGCACCAGCTCAACATGAAATTGCACCAATCTATGCCAATGCCAATGTTGCCGTTGACCAAAACCAAGTGGTGATGCAGACCTTGAAACGCATTGCGTGTCGTCATGATATGAAGTGTCTCTTGCACGAAAAACCATTTGCGGGTGTCAATGGATCTGGTAAGCATAATAACTGGTCACTCGTGACGGATAAAGGCGAAAACTTGCTTGAACCAGGTTCTACACCACATGAAAACAAGCAGTTCTTGCTAGTTCTTGCGTGTATCATTAAAGCAGTGGATAAATACGCTGGCTTGCTCCGTGAATCAGCTGCCGATCCAGGTAATGACCATCGTTTAGGTGCCAATGAAGCGCCACCAGCTATCATCTCAATTTTCCTCGGTTCACAATTAGAAGATATCATAGATCAATACGTTGCTAGTGGTTCTGCTTCTACTTCTATTGAGGGTGGTGTCTTGGCAACTGGTTCTTCTGCACTTCGTGATATTTCAAAAGATGCGACTGACCGTAACCGGACTTCACCATTTGCCTTCACAGGTAACAAATTTGAGTTCCGAATGGTTGGTTCACGTGATTCAATTGCGTCACCAAATATTGTCTTGAATACGATTGTTGCTGAAGCTTTTGATGATGCATCAGAACGTTTGTCAAACGCAGAAGACTTTGATGCAGCAGTTGATGCTTTGATTGCAGAATATGCCAAAGCACACAAACGCATTATCTTCAATGGAGATGGCTACTCTGATGAGTGGGTTGTAGAAGCTGAAAAACGTGGCTTGCCAAATCTGAAAACAATGGTAGATGCAACCGAAGTCTTGGGAGATGCTGATGTTATCGCATTATTTAACAAGTATGGTGTCTTGTCACCAACAGAATTAAAAGCGCGTGAAGAAGTTAAATATGAAAATTATGGTAAAGTGATCAATATTGAAGCCCTTACGATGATTGACATGGCGACGAAACAAATCATTCCGGCTGTCATTAAGTATACAAAATCATTGGCGGACACTGTTCTTGCTGTTAAAGCAGCTGGCTGTGATGCAGCGGTTCAAGCGGGTATTTTGACAGAAGTCTCTGAGTTGTTGAAAGAAACTAAAGCTGCGCTTGCTGCGCTTGAGCAAGTCACAGCAGAGGCAGCACAACAAGAAGAAGGCAAAGTACAAGCTCGTTTTTACAATGAAGTTGTCTTTAAAGCCATGGATGCCCTTCGTGCGCCAGTTGATAAATTAGAAATGATTGTTGACAAAGAAGCATGGCCAATGCCATCATATGGCGATTTGTTATTTGAGGTTTAATCTAAGCAGATTATAAAATTAAAAGGATTTCAAAAGTTTGAACTTTTGAAATCCTTTTGGCTTGATAGAAGAAATGAATTGGAAATTGATTACTGGCATTGTGGATGCGTGAGGTAGGAGTACTGCGTGACTTTTATATCACTTATTTTGGTGCTAAAAGCAATGCCCTTTATCATATCAAGAAAAAAGGGGGCAAGTCTTATTTTCTTAGTTTTGATGAAGAAGCGCGTTTAGAACTTATGGGGCATTCAGATATCGCAGAATAAAAAGTAAAAGATGACTTTGTTTATGCCCAACTAGCCATGTCAGTTGGCATAAAAGAGCGAGTAGATGATTTAACAAATCGCCTATCTCAAGCGGGTTTTGAAGTCGTCGGGAAACCATGTACAACTGGTGATGGCTATTATGAATCTGTAGGCGTTGACCTTGATGGTGATAAGGTGTAAATTACTGCTTAAATACGAAAATAGAAAAAGACTGTCGACACCCCCAATAAGTCAGGGGATACGTTCACAGTCTTTTGTTTATTTTTCAATTTTTATTTTTCGCCTCGAACATGTTCTGAAGCATATCTTGCGCAGTGTAGATGGATTTGTTGAAGTTGAGCATGTAGCTGACGATGATGACTAGCATAAGATAAGGCATGAGCGCATAGCCAAAGACTTCGCAGCCAATCAGAATCGGCGCCCAAAAGGTGTTCGTTGCGGCAGCAAAGACCGCAGCATAGCCAAGTGCGGCAACGAAAGTAACGGGTAGTCCAAGCGCCAATCCGAGCGTTGCACCAAGTGCAGCCCCAATGGCAAACAAAGGCGTTACCTCGCCGCCTTGAAAACCGATTGCAAGCGTCACGACGGTCAGCACCAGTTTCAGAGCAAAATCCCAAGCAAATATCTGACCGCCACCAAAGGCAGAAGCAATCAAATTAGTCCCAAGTCCCGAGTAGCGTCCATGTCCAAGAATGGTGAAGAGAAGCGAGAGGATAACGCCACAAGCGGCAACTTTGACGTAAGGATTTGGTAACAAAGTCGTCAAGCGAGATTTGGTAAATGTTAGGAGCCAAGCGAATGCAAATCCTGTGAGACCGAAAATCGTTCCTATAAACAGTAGTTTAATTATTAGGCTAGCATCAAGGATTGGTAGCTTAGTCAGTATAAATGAAAATTTTTCTAGTCCCAGAAAGTGCGAGGTTTCTGCTGCGACAGTACTTGCGATGAGGGCGGGGACGATCGCTCGATAATAGATAGCACCAGCAATCAGCGCTTCGAGTGCAAATAATGTCGCTGCAAAAGGTGTTTGAAAGAGACCGCCAAAACCAGCAGCCATACCAATCATCACGATAATATGACGATTTTTAACCTTAAAGATATCGCCCAGAAAGTTTGCAAAGGTTGCTCCGATTTGAACGGCAACACCCTCGCGACCGGCAGAACCACCAAATAGATGTGTCAGCCAAGTTGCTACCATGGCGAGCGGGATGAGGCGCTTTGGAATCACTTCATCAGACTGATGCCCCACACTAAAGACGAGTCCCATACCTTGACTGGCTGTTTTACCAAATCGACGATATAGAAAAACAATCAGTACCCCGATTAATGGTAAAAAAGGAATTAGCATGTTAAAATGTTGTATCCGGAAGTCAGTTACAACATCCAAAATGCGACCGAATAAGGCATCTAATACACCAACACCAAGGCCAATCACAACAGCCAAACCTGACCAAATCACGATATTTCGATAATAAGTTTTCATTTTTTTAACACTTTCTCTTGATAAGCGCGTGAATTTTTCAGAATGTCTTTAAAAGTGTTGACGACTGTCTCTGCATAATCAAGATTTTCAACTTGACTCGCCACACGATCTAAAATTACGAGTTCACGTGAATTATCTAGTACTCTACCACCAGTCATTTTTTTAAAGGTAGCCACTTGTGAAACTAAGGTCATTCGTGCCTCCAATAACTGGACTAACTGAGCATCTAAGGTATCAATATCTGAGCGAATATCATCAAGGTTCATTTTTATCTCCAAAATTTGTTATAATAGTTATGGACACCTCAAAAAAACTCAGATCTGTCACTTTTGGCTAAATTTTCCTATCGCGTCGTTATTGTTTCGCGTCTTGCAGTAGCACAGCACTTTCTATGGCGAGTAATCGCAGCCACAAACCTTGTTGCAATGCCTAGCGCTAGAAAAAATTTAGCTCAAAAGTTATTAAAGCACTTTATGCGGCGAGTAACCGTAGCCGCAAAAGCAGTTTTTAGAGGTGCCCTTATATTATAGCAAAAAATAGGTGAAAATATGACAAAAATAGAGAAGTACGACTTAGCACTTCGACAAATTGATGCGCTGCTTGATGAAACAGGAAATGTTTTATCTAATCTCAGCAATGCCAGTGCTTTATTGCGTGGTGTTTTACCTCGTTCAATTTTTGTCGGATTTTATCTGTTTGACGGTGAGAAACTTGTCTTAGGTCCTTTTCAAGGTGGTGTCTCTTGTGTCAACATTACCTTAGGCAAGGGCGTCTGTGGCGAGGCTGCTGAAAAAGCACAAACAATGATTGTACCTGATGTGACACAACATGCCAATTATATTGCTTGTGATGCTGTAGCACGCTCTGAGATTGTCGTTCCAATGTATAAAAACGGTCAGCTTGTTGGTGTGTTAGATTTAGATTCAGCTCTCGTTGATGATTACGGGCAGTTGGAACAAACGTTCTTAGAACGATTTACCGAAATTTTAATCGATAAAACAAACTGGCAGTTTAATCAATTCACCCTAAAAAATGAGGCAGTAAAATGAGTTATCAAGCCCTATATCGTAAATATCGCAGCCAACGCTTTGACGAGATGGTCGGGCAAGAAGTGGTGGCGAGAACCCTAAAAAACGCTATTATCACGGAACAGATTTCCCACGCCTATCTCTTTTCAGGGCCACGTGGCACAGGGAAGACATCGGCCGCGAAAATTTTTGCCAAGGCGATTAACTGTCCTAATCAAACAGACGGTGAACCTTGTAATATTTGTGAGATTTGTCAGGCGGTAACCAATGGTTCATTGGAAGATGTCATTGAGTTGGATGCGGCATCAAATAATGGTGTTGATGAGATCCGTGACATCCGTGACAAGTCGACATATGCACCGTCCCGTGCCAAGTATAAAGTCTATATCATTGATGAAGTGCATATGCTGACGACAGGGGCTTTCAACGCACTCCTGAAAACGCTAGAAGAACCGACAGAAAATGTCGTCTTTGTTTTGGCAACGACCGAGATTCAAAAAATCCCTGCGACGATTTTATCTCGCGTACAGCGTTTTGCTTTCCGTGCCATTACGAGCCATGACATCACCCAGCATCTATCAGAAGTTCTGACGGCAGAAGGCGTGACCTTCGACGAGTCGGCTGTTGCCTTGATTGCGAATGCTGCCGACGGTGGTATGCGTGATGCCCTATCGACCCTTGACCAGGCCTTGAGTTTCGCGGAAAATGGCTTGACACTGGACGTCGCTCTTCTTGTGACTGGTGCTATCTCAAAGCAAGCTTTAGATGCCTATATCTCTGCCATTGCTGACCAGCAGGTTGAAGATGCGCTAACCCAACTTGATACGATATTTGCCGACGGCAAGAACATGATTCGTTTCACTGAGGACCTAATGGCGCATTTTCGAGATATGCTCCTAGCTGGAACCCCTACGGTAAATGTGGATAAGGCTCAGATTTTTGCCTGGATTGATATCGCAACGGAGACTTTGCAAACTCTGAAAAACACAACACAGGAAAAAATTGCAGCAGACGTGATGACCATGCGGTTGTCAGAAACACTCAAAACGGCTGACTATTCACAAGTGATTGCAGATTTACAACGCCAAGTGTCTGAGTTAACAAGTCAGCTCCAATCTGGTCAGTTTCAGTCGTCGCAAACGCCTCAGCAACCATTGTCAGAGAAAAGAGTTGCACCTAAAGCGAGCGGAAATTATTTCAGTAAAGATTTTGTTTTCAAGGCCTTATCTGAGGCGACAAATGAGGCACGAACTGCTATTCAAGGTGCTTGGGAAGAAACCATCAATTCTTTCGACAGTGGCTTTGGTAAGTCGATGCTACAAAATACATCAGCCGTGGCAGCCTCTCAGCAATTCGTTGTCGTCACATTTAAAAGTGAATTTACAGCGCAAAAAGCCATGCAAAATCAGGAATTACAAGTCAAATTTGGGAATTTCATGTCAAATATCGTTGGGTTTGCACCTGAAATCATTGCGTTGACGGATGCTGATTGGCTTGCAATCAGAACAGAGTATGCCCAGTTACGTAAGCAAGGAACATCAGCTACCAGTCCAACGCCTGACGCTAGACTGAAAGACTCGTCCGAACCTGTCAAAAATGCGGTTGTTGATGAGGCACAGGCCTTGTTTGGAGATGTTGTTAAAGTGATTGAGGATTAAAAAAACATGTCAACTTATAGGTTGATATGTTTTTTTGATTGGCGTGATAAAAAACTGCTATTATGATAGACTAAAGATAGAACGTTAAATAAAAAATAAATAAGGAGATTTTATGATAAAAACGAAAAAATCTAAATATTTTTAATCATTTCAGCCTTGGCAATTGTGATTATCGGTTTGATTATCACTTTAATGGTTATTTTATTGCCAAATAAAACAGAGCCACGTCTGACAAGTCAAGATTTTTCGATCAGTTCTGTCCCTTCTTCAAGTCACAACACCTCGTCAAGTAGTAGAGAGTTGATTACTGGGGCAATGACAAGATTAAATCTCAAAAGTTTTGATTTGCAAACTAAAACTTTTACAGGAGATTTCGGTAGCTTAGCCCTTAATAATATCACTAAAATAACTGAAATCTATGGTGATGATCAACATAAAGATCAATATCTCAGACTTGATTTTTCGATAACCAATCCATCAACACATGACATGCCCGTAGCCGATCTGTTGCAAATGTTGATACTCCAGCAGGATGAGGGTGTATTTGACAAGGCGGAGCGCTTGGAGCCGATAGATGCGGATGATTATCCTGAGTTTGGTTTAGACCATCAGCAGACGAATTTGGCTACCACGGTCAAGGCCAACACGACAGTGACAGGTTTTATCGTCTATGATTTGGAAACAGATCAAAAACCAGTTCAGTTTTTGCTTTCAACTGGTGAGAAAGTATTTGAATTTCAATGAGATGAAAAAAGTGTACAGCGATTAAGCTGTACACTTTTAAGTTACATTTTAACTTAAAAATCTGGTCAAGAATTCCTTCGTCCGTTCCTCCTTAGGCGTAACAAAAATTTCTTCTGGTGTGCCACTTTCAGCAACGACACCTTTATCCATAAAAATGACACGGTCAGACACTTCGCGGGCAAAGTCCATTTCGTGTGTCACGATAATCATGGTCAAGCCGCTTTCAGCTAGTTCTTTCATCGTTTTCAGAACTTCGCCGACCATTTCAGGGTCAAGAGCGCTAGTTGGTTCATCAAACAAGAGAACATCGGGATTCATTGACAGCGCACGAGCAATTGCGACACGCTGTTTTTGACCACCTGAGAGCTGATTTGGTTTGGCGTTAACAAATCTATCCATGCCAACAGCAGTCAGGTTTTCTAAAGCGATTTTTTTCGCCTCGGAACGTTGACGTTTCAACACGGTTGTCTGTGCCACGATAACATTTTCTAGCACATTTAGGTTATTGAAAAGATTGAAAGATTGGAAAACCATGCCCAGGTGGGTGCGGTATTTGTTAAGGTCATAGCCTTTTTTGAGGACATTTTCGCCTTTGTAGATAATTTCGCCAGATGTTGGTTGCTCAAGTAAGTTGATGGAGCGAAGTAGGGTTGATTTGCCACTACCTGAGCTACCAATGATAGAGATAACTTCACCAGAGGCAACAGTCATGTGGATGTCCTTGAGGACTTCGTTTTGTCCGAATGATTTTTTGAGATTTTTAATGTCAAGTACGATATCGCTCATTTTTCGCCTCCTAACTCAATAGTTGCCTCTTTTAACGGCAGCTGCATTTGATTAGTGCCCGTGGTATAGTTTTCAGAGTCAAGTTTTTTCTCAACAAATCTTAAAATACGTGTGACTGTGAAAGTCAAAACGAAATAAATCGCTGCGATAATCGTAAAGGTTTGGAAATATTGGTAGTTTTGTTGTGCAACCGTGTTACCCTGGAAGAAAAGCTCAGTAATCGAAATGACATTCAAAACAGATGTATCCTTGATGTTGATGACAAATTCATTACCTGTTGCAGGGAGGATGTTACGGATAACCTGAGGCAAGACAATCTTACGCATGGTTTGACCATGGTTCATCCCCAAAGCACTTGCGGCCTCAAATTGACCTGTGTCAACGGCGAAAATCCCACCACGTACGATTTCACTCATGTAAGCCCCAGTATTAATTGAGACGATAATGAGAGCAGCTAAAGTCTTATCCATAGAAAGACCGAGGAACTGCGCAGAACCATAATAGATGACCATGGCTTGTACAATCATTGGCGTACCACGGAAAATTTCAACGTAGATATTGATAACCCAACCGACAAGAGTTTGCAGTATAGCAAGCGCACGGTTAGCAGATTTTTTAGCGGTGCGGAAGACCCCAATTAAGAGACCGATAAAGGTGCCGATGAAAGTCCCGATGATTGAAATGAATAAAGTCATGCCAGCAGCACGAACGAAATCTCCACCATTGTCTTTAATGATGGCGCCAACTTGTGCCCAAAAACCAATTTCTTGATCAGAATGGGTTTGGAGCCCAACCATGTCATCCATGATTTTAGTTTGCTCAGCTTGACTCATTGTGGCAAGCACTTCATTTATTTTTTCAAGATTTTTATCACCCTTGCGTAGACCGACAGCTGTTTGCGTATCATCAGGGTTGGTTTTGAAACCATTCCCTTCAGAAAAAGTAATCATTTTAAATTTCGAATTTTTTGACTCAGCCGTAATCCCTTCAGGGCGTTCTCCTACGTATCCATCAATGGTACCAGCCTCAAGGGCAACACGCATGGCCGAAAAATCGCTCATAGCAGGTTCTTGTGTGGCGCCTATCATCTGTGGAATTAAATCATAGTGGAAGACCCCTTGTTGCCCAGTGATTTTAGCACCTTTGAAATCATTGATAGATGTGGCATTGGCATATTTGCCGTCTTTTCTGACCATGACAACTAACTGACTTGTATAGTAATTTTGTGAGAAATCAATCTCTTTTTTACGCTCAGCAGTCGGGCTCATCCCAGCGATAATAGCATCAATTTTACCAGAAGTGAGGGCGGGCAGGAGGCCGTCCCATTTTGTTTTGACAATCACTAATTTTTTGTCTAGCTTTTCAGCGATTTTTTTAGCAATTTGAACATCGTAGCCATTAGCGTATTGGTTACTACCGTCAATTTTGACAGCACCATTAGCTTGTGTTTTCTGGGTCCAGTTAAAAGGCGGGTAGCCTGCCTCCATGCCGACACGTAATTCATTGTCATCACTAGCAGCACTAACAAGTGTCGCAGGTACAAGACTGAAGACAAGAAGTGTCGCAAAGATAAGTGAAAATATTTTTTTCATAGGTCTCTTTCTAATCTCTATAGGTTATCCCTTAATTCTACTAAAAATTGACAGAATGTTCAATATAGATAAGTCAGTATTTTGCCTATTGATAGAATTATTATTAAAAATCAGTAATTATTCACAAAATTTGAAAGAGTTTTGTTATAATGAGATCAAACAGTTGTAAAATAAGTGATACTGAAAGCGGTACGACATCGTCGTAAACTTCTGTAGAAAATTAGGGATTTATGGTTCTGCGCTTGCGCAGGTTCAGAAATCATCTATTTTCCTAAGAAGTTAGCTTGAAGTTCAAACGTGTAAATTAAACATAAGAAAGTAGATAAAATGGAATTTATAAAAGCAATTATTTTAGGGATTATTGAAGGTATCACGGAGTGGCTACCAATCAGTTCGACCGGACATTTGATTCTAGCTGATGAATTTATCAAACTCAAACAATCCACTGAATTCATGAATATGTTTAATGTCGTGATTCAGCTAGGTGCGATTTTAGCGGTTGTTGTCATTTATTTTAAAAAGCTCAATCCATTTGATTCGAGTAAGACGCCACATGAAACTCAATTAACTTGGCAACTTTGGTTGAAAGTGATTATCGCGTGTATTCCGGCAATTATCATTGGCTTGCCACTGGATAATTGGTTGGATGCGCATTTTCATAAATTTGTCCCTATCGCATTCATGTTGATTATTTACGGTTTTGCTTTCATTTATGTGGAGAAGTGGGCGAAAACACGTCCAGATACGTTAACTAACCTTGATAGAATGTCTTATCGATTTGCTTTTTATATTGGCTTAATTCAGGTCTTGTCATTAATGCCAGGTACATCTAGGTCAGGTGTGACCATTCTTGGCGCGATTATCCTAGGCGCATCACGCTTCGTTGCGACTGAGTTTACGTTTTTCCTTGGGATTCCGGTTATGTTCGGTGCGAGTCTTTTGAAAGTCGTCAAATTCATGTTAAGCGGAGGAGGCTTTAGTTTGTCTCAGTTTGCTATTTTAATGGTAGCTAGTGTGACAGCTTTTCTAGTGTCTATTGTGGTCATTAAATTCTTGATGGATTATATCAAGAAACACGATTTCACTTTCTTTGGTAAATATCGGATTGTTCTCGGCGTGATTTTATTAGTCTATGCAGGTATTTCAGCGGTATTTGGCGGTTGAAAAATGTAAAGTCAGGGACGAGTTTTATGCCGATTTATGATAATGTTATTTGCCTATATATTACTCAAAATCATTGATAGAGAAACAGTTAGTGCCTATAATGCGAAGTTGACGCTGTTTCTCATTCCTTGTTCTTAGGCTTGTGAGGGTTATACAAGGCAAACGGTGCAGAAATTTTTGAATGCCTTGATTTTTAACCTTTCGATTATCGTAATCAAGAGGAGTTAAATCACGCTTATTCATTTCCAGCAAGCATGTTAAATTAAATGACCTTGCTAAAAAATGATAAAACCTAGTCGATCTAGGTTTTTAGTTTGGAATTGATAATCTATTCCCTCCTGAATAAATAAAAAAGCTTGCCAAATGGTCAAGTTATATGCTATAATGAATACTTGTGAGCAACCCTCACTTACTCGGGGAAAAGCCCCGAGTCATTAGACCAAAAGGAGGAGATACATCAATGGCTACTACAAAGTACGAAATTCTTTACATTATTCGTCCAAACATTGACGAAGATGCCAAAACAGCGCTTGTTGAGCGTTTTGACACAATCTTGACAGAAAATGGTGCAACTATTTCTGAATCAAAAGATTGGGAAAAACGTCGTCTTGCGTACGAAATCAATGATTTCCGTGAAGGCTTGTACCGTCTTGTAACGCTTGAAGCTGATTCAGCTTCAGCAGCAACAAGCGAATTTGATCGTCTTGCGAAAATCAATGGCGACATCTTACGTCACATGATTACTAAAGTTGACGCTTAATTTTAAGCACACTTTAGTTTTCAGGAAGGACAAAACATGATTAATAATGTTGTTTTAGTAGGTCGTTTGACCAAAGATGTTGAACTACGTTACACCCCTGCCAATCAAGCAGTAGCTACTTTTACCTTAGCGGTAAATCGTACCTTTAAAAATGCTAATGGTGAGCGTGAAGCGGATTTCATCAATGTTGTCATCTGGCGTCAAGCCGCAGAAAATCTAGCAAATTGGGCGAAAAAAGGTGCGCTTTTAGGCATAACCGGTCGTATCCAAACGCGTAATTATGAGAATGCCCAAGGTCAACGTGTTTACGTGACTGAAGTGGTTGCTGATAATTTCCAAATGTTAGAAAGTCGTGGCGCACGCGAGGGTGGACAACAAGGTGGTGGTTACACACCTTCACCGTCTCAACCTACAAACTCAAACTTCGGTGGTAATCAGCCGTCACAAACACAGAGTTCACCTGCCACTCCAGATTTTGGCCGTGATAGCGATCCATTTTCTGGTGGCACACCCATGAACTTGAGTGATGATGATTTACCGTTTTAATCACTGATGGACAGGTATCTGTCTAGAATAATATAAGGAGAAAACACATGGCACAACAACGTCGTGGTGGCTTCAAACGCCGCAAAAAAGTTGACTTTATCGCAGCTAACAAAATCGAAAACGTTGACTACAAAGACACTGAGCTCTTGAAACGTTTCATCTCTGAACGTGGTAAAATTTTACCACGTCGCGTGACTGGTACTTCTGCTAAAAACCAACGTAAAGTTGTAACAGCAATCAAACGCGCACGTATCATGGCTTTGCTTCCATTCGTAGCAAACGATTCTGAATAAAAAATTGAAAGGCAAGTCTTACGAGGCTTGTTTTTTTGTTAGTCTACGAAGATATGAGTAGACTAACAACCAAAAATAGAAAAGTTTTTTTGTTTAGCTACGAGGTATCTGACAATCGCAATATCTGATAATTTTGTCTGAGGAGATTTTGAACATAAAAAACTGACATTAAAGGTCAGTTCAGGTTGTAGACAAACCCCATTTTTAAATCAAAATGGGGTTTGTTTTGATATTTTCTAATTTAGAAATAGCTTAACCGTCGGTTTTCTAAATAAAAATTTCCGTATTTCGTAAAAATCTTAACTAGATTTTTACTTTGTCTTCAGTCTGAACTGACATTAAAGGTCAGTTTGTGTGTTGTGATTTGGCTGATGCTTACATTTCCATTGGTGTCATGATTGTTTCACGGCCCATATTATCAACGGCATGAAACAGTCGTGGCCAGTCGTTGTCAAATTCGTAATTAAAGTCAATAACCATAGACGTGTTAGGGTCATCGTCTTGTGAAAAGCGAACTGAAAGCGTCCCGTGGTTGTTCATCAATTCAAAGTTAATCGTATTTTCCAAAATGAAAACACCTTTGAGGTTGTTGTCAATGATGTACCAAAAACTGTCGATAACTTCGCCAGGGATGGATTGAATAGTGCCGAAACTTGCATAACGGGCGATTGTATTTGTAAAAGCCATAGGTTTACCTCGCTTTTTCTATCCCAAATAGGTATAATATAATCATTCCGACTAATAAAGCAAATACTTCAAATGATTTCTCGCCACTTCGTCGTTGAAAAATAGTTTAAAAGCCTCATTCGCTTTATTACCCAACTGAGTATACGTTTATAACTAAATTATATTTTAAAAGTCAAAAAAGGTCAAGAAATAGGAATTCAAAATGCGAATAGATGATGTTTTAATCCAATATGGTGCTGTCAAAAAATCCGACATCAAAAGAGTCCTACGTGAGAACCGTGTATCAGTTAACAATCAGCTCATAACAGCGCGCAATGAACAGGTCGATAGTAGTATCCATCACCTTACGCTAGATGGTCGTCAAATCAACTTTCCGCCTCACCGATATTTCATGGTTAACAAAGCCATGCGCACCCTCTCAGCCAATAAGGATGCTGAACTACCAGTCGTTTTCGACGCTTTTCCAGATACTATCGACAAAGCAGGTCTCTACATCATCGGTCGTCTCGATTTTCTATCTCAAGGTCTGCTTCTCATCACCGACAACGGCAAACTTGGGCGCAATTTGATCAAACCTGAAGCCCACGTTGAAAAAGTCTATCAAGTAGAGGTGAAAGAGCCTCTAGAATCTGACGACGTGAGAAAATTCAGAGCAGGTCTAGTGATAGATGGTGATGTGTCATTAGCCCCTGCTCAATTAGTAATCCTTTCAGACCATACCGCCATTGTCAGCATTAGCGAGGGAAAAAACCGTCAGATTCGCAAAATGTTTTTGAGTGTTGGAAAACTCGTGACCAAACTGGTGAGAACTCAAATCGGACCAATACAGTTAGACGATAGCTTGAAACCAGGTGATTATCGTGCGCTGACAAAATCCGAAATCCTGAGTCTAGCGCCTTATTTTAAAGCAAATTAAAAAGCTCAAAAACTGAGCTTTTTTTGATTTAAAAATCAATTTCGCGTAACTCACGATTAATGACGTCAAAGTCAAAACCTTTTCTGACAAGGGCGTTGCTGACACGTTGTTTGAGGTCATAGCCGTCATATTTTCGACTGTATTTGCGCATGATTTTGTCTAATTCTTTTTGCAAGAGTTCTGATTCATTGTCTTCATCGGATTCGAGCTCTAAATTATCAATGGCAATTTTACTAATATCGTAAGAAAAGCCTTTACTTGTCAGATTCGTTGCAATCTTCATTTTTAAGGCCTTGAGTGGCAGGCGACTATACTTGCTCATGACTAATTTTTCAGCCAGATGCGTTGCGATATCAACTTGTGCATCATAGTCATAAAGGAGTTCTAATTTTTCAAGTGCCAAAGATTTATCAATACCTTTATTGACCAATTTTTGTTGAATTTGATAAGGGCCAGCTGATTTACCTAAGACTTTGCCACGAACGAAGGACTCAGTGTAGGCATTATCGTCAATAAAATGTGATGCCTCAAGCGCATCAATGATTTTAGCGATTTGCACATTTGGAATCTCGTGGTCAATCAAGTAATAAATGACTTCCTTTTTAGTCCGTTGCTTGAAAGAAATATAATAGAGCCCCAGATTTTTTCCCCTAGAAAAATCAGCGAATTCAGCAATTTTCTCAATCTCAGTATCTTCAAACACAGCACCTTTTGACAAAAAGAACCGAACAATCGTATCCTCAGTCACATAAATCGTGCGCTCATCATCAAAAACGACCTTATATAAACGTTTTTTCTTCTCAAGTGAAATAATTTTAGGCATACTTTATTATACGTAAAAAAGAGATAAAATGGTTGAAAACAATCTATATTTAAGTTAATCGTAGGATATTCTAAAGAATAATGAAATGGTTAGTTGTTTTCTTGTTTTTATATACTACTGAATTCAATAGCTAGGAAAGAAAAATGGCAAAAACAGCGATAGAAATACATCGGGAGTCCGTGGTTCAGCTGCGCTTCTAGCAGGGATTAATTCATATGTATTTAAACCATGTTACTTGAAAATCATCAGGAAGTGAATGCAAATAATGTTAGATAATATTTTATTTGTCCTGCAAGTAGCTGCGGGAATTGCCATGATTTATCATGGTTTATCTAATCGGATAGAAGATTATGATAGAAAGATATTTAAAAATCCTAGATTGTGGTATATAGTTGGTGGCATAGTGCTACTTATCCTATAACTTAAATTAATATTTGACTAAAAATTATTCCAAAAAGAAACGGACAGATTTATTTCTGTCTGTTTTTTTTATTGTATATTTTGAAAATTAATAATATTATAATAAATCAGTATAATGGAAATAGAAAATTATTTGTTTATTTTTGTATAAAACTGAATTTAATAGATAGGAAGGAAAAATGTCAAAAAACGCGGTAGAAATGCAAGAAATTGGAACATATTACAAGCAAGTGCGAGAAGAAAGGGGATACACGCTTTCTGATGTTGCGATGTCTAGTGATTATCTGGATAAATCACAGTTATCTCGTTTTGAAAGTTGTGAAAATATGTTATCGGCTGACAGATTTTTAGCAGCGATCAATGGGCTTAATATGACACCGAGTGAATTTTTTGCTTTAAAGTCGAATGAACCAAGTCAATATCACATTTTTGCAACAAAAATGATGAAGTATGTTATGAAAAAGGAGGTGCAGGGGCTAAAATCTTTGATAAAACCTAAAGCTAGAATGAAGATGGATAAAATTTTCAATATTTTAGCTAAATCAGCCATACTTGATATATCTCAAGAGAATTTGATAACAACTACTGAGAAAAAATTTCTCGAAAATTATTTGTTGAACATACCACAATGGACATTTTTTGAAGTCAATATTTTTGGTATGTGTTTAGAGATTTTAGATGAAGATGAAGTCTATGATTTAGGACAAGATATGTTAGCAAGTAATGAATTAACTCAAATCATTGCTTTTAATGGAGAGATTGTTAAAAAGACAGCGATAAATCTCTATGTTTATCTGATTTCTAAAGGTTGGTACAGACGGGCTGAGAAGATAGAAAAAGAATTTGACACGTTACTAACAGACTGGAATATAGAGGAAAAGATTTCTCTGCATATCTTTAAGACATTTTAAAAATTTTTTTGCAGTACAGACAAGAAAAAAGCACTGAACTGTTGGAAGAAGTTCAATACGATATTGAGATTTTTAAAAAATAGGTGCAATTGGCATTGCTAATCAATTTGAAATGGATATTGAAAGATATCGCTGATCAATTCAGGGTATTAAGTAATTAGGGAAGTATGATCTACTCAGGAAAATGTAATATAATTTTCTCTTGTTATTTTACTTATCTTGATTATGTCACTAAAGAATTTATATTTTAGTAAAGTTGTGAATTCGCAACACTTCAGTTTCAAGCGTTGCAGATTCACAACTTTTAAATTTTGGTGACTTTGACATGATAGAATTATTTTATAAATTAGTTCGACCGATTTACATGAAAAATAGGCTAGTATAAACTAGTTGAAGACTTTAAAAATAAAAATGGAGAAATATTATGAACAAAATTAAACTTTTATCGTTATCTGCTATTGCTCTAACCACATTTAGTGTAACTGTCCCAAGTCTTGTAGCTGTAACGAAAGCTGATACAATTAATCAGGTTCAGACTAACATTGAAAAGTCTGAGGAAGTGTTAACAGCTAAAGAAAAGCAAGAACTGTCCGAGTTTAAAGCGACAACAGGTTTATCACCAGAAAAAATTAGAGAAATTGAAAACGTAGATACAAGTAGGATTTATCTTGAAAATGGCAAAACTTACATAGATGGTGTCGAACAAAAAGATTTACAACGTGGAAAATTAAGTTGGGCAGTTAAAGCTATTAGATCAGCCTACAAAAAATTACCAAATAGTGTCAAAAACTATATAGCTGGTTATATTGGACTTGAAAGCTTTCTAAATATTCTTGATGGCTATACTGGGGCTGTGACAGATGGTATTAAATGGGCATTGGAACAAGCAGGTATGCCAAGTTGGATGGCTGATTTCTGTGCTAAAACCATCACAACATTCATTTTGTAAGTAGGATGAAAAAACGAATTTCTCCTAAAAAATTTTCAATTTTAATATTTATCTTTGCGGTCATTACTAGCAAAGTCATTAGTAAAATTTTGTTTCAAGGTTGGATAGCACAGGTAGTCGGGTGGAGTTTATTAGTTGTGATTTTAATGTTGATTTATTCAAAAAAATTCTGAGTAATACTCGTGAATGTTAAAGAAACAATTTGTATTAGGGAAAAAAATATCAAACAGTCCATATGCAGTTTGGACTGTTTTTGTTATTTATTTCGCTTAATATTTTGTCTTATTCTTGTGAGACTAAAGAAATGATAAAATCAAAGCTTTGTAACCATAAGAGTTTACCTCTATTCATAACTTATCGTTAAGAATAACAGTTTAAAATCTAAAAGAAAATGGTAAAATAGAGTCATGACTCTTAAAATAAAGCAAAAAATTCCACTCAAAATCAAAAAAATTGGTATCAATGGCGAGGGCGTTGGTAATTTTAAGGGGACGACGGTTTTCGTGCCGGGTGCGCTCAAGGGAGAGGATTTATATGCAGAAATTACACAGGTTGAGCGTAATTTTGCCATAGCAAAAGTGCTCAAACTCAATAAAAAATCACCCCACCGCGTGGTGCCGATGTGCGATATTTATAAGCAGTGCGGAGGCTGTCAGATTATGCATTTGGCTTATCCGCAACAGTTACTTTTTAAGCAAGATGTGCTGAGACAGGCGCTACAAAAGTTTAAACCAGAAGGTTATGAAACTTACGAAGTCCGTAAGACGATAGGGATGAAAAAACCTGAGCACTATCGGGCTAAGTTGCAATTTCAAACGCGTTTTTTAGGCGAGAAAGTCCGAGCAGGACTTTTCGCAGAGAATTCGCATCAATTAGTTGAAATTAAAAACTGTCTGGTTCAAGATGAAACAACACAAGCGATTATCAATGAAGTGACTGACTTACTGACTTTTCATCGAATACCAATCTATAATGAAAGAAAGTTCGATGGCATTCGGACAGTCATGGTCCGTCGGGCTAATCATACTGGGGAAGTTCAACTTATTTTCATTTCGTCGACTTCGGTCGAGTTGACGCGCACGATTGCGAGTTTGACGGAGAAATTTCCTGAGATTAAAACGATTGCTTTGAACATTAATCGTAAGAAGTCGTCTGAGATTTATGGCGATGAGACTGAGATTCTTTGGGGGGAGCGTGCGATTTTAGAAGGCGTGCTTGATTATACCTTTGAACTCAGCCCGCGTGCCTTTTATCAACTCAATCCTGAACAAACTAATGTCCTTTACCGCGAGGCGGTAAAGGCGATGGATGCGAGTGCTGACGATGATTTAATAGATGCCTATTCTGGGACTGGCACCATTGGGCGTGCCTTTGTTGGTAAGGTCCGGAGTATTCGAGGTATGGATGTGATTGCGGCATCGATAGAGGACGCTAAGGTCAATGTGCCGGATGGAATTTATGAAGTAGGGACGGCTGAAACGGTGGTGCCTAAGTGGGTGGCTGAAGGATTTAGAGCGACCGCCTTGATCGTTGATCCGCCTCGGACGGGGCTGGACGACAAGTTGCTGGACACGATTATTGCGACGCAGCCTGAAAAAATGGTTTATGTGTCCTGTAATGTGTCGACTTTGGCGCGTGATTTGGTTAAGTTGGCGTCGGTCTATGAGGTTAAATATATCCAGTCGGTCGATATGTTCCCGCACACGGCGCGGACGGAGGCAGTTGTGAAGTTGGTGCGCAAATGATTGAAAAAGCAAGGCTAGAGGAAATATCAGAAATTGTGGCAGTGATTGAGAGTGCGCGTGCATTTTTGAAGGTACAAGGGATTGACCAGTGGCAGAAAAGCGCCTATCCTGCTATGGCAGATATTAGGACGGACATTAAGAATGATGTGGCCTATGTTCTGAAGGTTGATGGTAAGATCGCAGCTTATGCGGCCGTGATGACGGGGTTCGATCCCGCTTATAATATGATTCAAGGCGCGTGGCGTAACGATAAGCACGACTATGTGACTGTTCATCGTATTGCGGTATCAACGGCATTTCGCGGTCAGGCTCTGGGACAGCGATTTTTGACCTCAGTTTTTGAGACGTTCAGTACTTATCAAGACTTTCGTGTCGATACGCATCCAGATAATCAGATCATGCAGCATATTTTGACCAAACTTGGCTTTGAAAAATGCGGTGTGGTGATGTTTGAAGGTGCCCGTTGGGCCTATCAGAAAGTGCTAGAAGATTGATGCTCAGGATTGATGAGAGAAAAGAATAGATGAAGGAGTGTTAGATATGACATATGAACAAGAATTTATGCAAGAATTTGAAGCTTGGGTAGCGACACAAATCATGGTCAATGAGATGGCCATGACCCAAAGCCAAGAGGTTGCGGATGAAACAGATGATGAACGCGCTAAAGATGCTATTATTCGTTACGAAAGCCGGTTGGATGCCTATCAATTTTTGCTAGGCAAATTTGAAAACTATAAAGCAGGCAAAGGATTCCATGATTTACCTGATGGTTTGTTTGATCAAGTTAATTATTGATTGTCCAAAATAAAAAACTTTTTTAAAAACTCTTGACGATTGATAGCTACTTTGATATACTAATAAAGTACTGTTTCGCGGAGATGGCGGAATTGGCAGACGCGCAGGATTAAGGATCCTGTGACCTACTTTGGTCGTGAGGGTTCAAGTCCCTTTCTCCGCACTAATTACCGAGCCTAGCGCTCGGTTTTTTTTTTGTCCTTTTCATATATTTTCTTTTAAATAGACATCAAAAAACACCAAGAATATCCTGGTGCGTGATGTTTGTTTATAGTGCTACTTTGGCAGTCTTCTTAGACGAATAAGCTTTGTAAAGTACTATACAAATGATTGGTAAAATACTTGCAACTAAGTAGATATTTTGAAAAGATAGGAAAGTTCTTAATTCACCTAAAGCATAAGGACCGACCCCTAAACCAAGATCTAGACCAATAAAATAAGTAGAGAGTGCAACGCTGAACCGATGCTCGTCTTTAACAGTTTTTAAAGAAACAGCTTGTCCATTTGACATGAAAGTACCGTAGCCAAGGCCGATAACACCGCCTGAGACTAGGAGCAACCAACTGCTGGTTGTCATGCTAAGTAAAATGAGGCCGGCACTCAAAAATAAATAACTAGGATACATGACAAATTTTTCGCCAAGATTATCAAATATTTTGCCTGAGAGTGGTCGAGTAAAGGTGATAACCAAGGCATAAACAACGAAAAATAAGGAACTGACCTGTACTAAATCAATGACTTTGACATAGGAAGATAGAAAAGCGAGGACACTTGAGTAAGAAAGCCCCATCAAGAAGGCCATAAAAGCAATAAATAATGCTTTTTTTTCAATGAAGCTATCGAAAGTACTTTGATTGAGTGCTTTGATATGTTCTTCTGACAGTTTCACGTTTTTAACTGGGAATAAATAGCACATAACTGTGATAATAAAAACGAGGACAATTGAAAAAGCGACAATAAAGTGAAAATCGGTTGTATTTAGTAAAATTAGGCCAAGAAACGGCCCAATAGCGGCTGCTAAACTGGTACTGAGACCATAGTAATTGATACCTTCACCATGTCTAGCTTTAGGGATATAGGCAGTGACAATAGTGTTTGTCGCAGTTGATAAAGCACCATAGCCAAAACCATTTAAAAATCTGACGAGATAGAGTACTGGAATGGCTGGCACGTAAAGATAAGCAATTGTTGTAAGTAAATAAAACAAAGCACCATATCTTAAAGTCGCCTTCCTACCGATTAGTTCTAGTTTTTTACCAATGAGTAGTCGCGCAAGCAAAGTCCCAATAATATAAATACCAGATGCTAATCCTGCTTGACCTAGTGAGGCATGCAAATTACTTTGTGCGATGACTGCAATGATGACCATCAGAAGATAGTAGACTAAATAGACAATAAAGTTAATAAAAGTAATTGCAATGAAACCTTTGTTAAATAATTTTTCATTCGTATTATTCAATGGTTGGTAGACCTCTTCCTAGATGTTTGTTGACAGATGACCATTTAAGTCATGTAATTTTTGAATTTGGCAAGCAACTTGTGCATAATTTTCAGGATAGCGATCGCTCAACTCATTGATAAATAAATCTCTGACTTCCATGAAAGAAGTTGCAAAGTTAGACAATTCGGTATCCTCATCAATGGTATATTTTAGTTTAAGGAAGAGCAAGTTTTGATAAGCATCATTCAAGAAAACCAATGATTTTTCTTTTTCAAAACGTGCATTGTAGGCAGTGTCTAAACGGTTAATAATTTCATTTGTCCAGTTATTCATGTGTATTGCTCTCTTTCTTTTTTATCGCCATTTTTAGTATCAGAAGCATTAGGCTTAAAATGCAAAAAATGGTTGGTGCGTGTAGGTATAAAATGAGTCAGTTGACTTATTTTCAAAGACAGTTGCATCAACTGTCGATCCCTTATTTAAGTATGGTATGATGATGACCTGATAGCTACTCATTTGCTCCTCCAAAATTAAAATATTGATGACATGTCATAGTGTATCGCTTGAAATAGTTTATAGTCAACTCGAATAGCTACCATATAATTTGCTTATAACCTATAAATTTAACTAAAAAATTGGGCTAACATATTTTCTAGAATATGCTAGAATGTAAAACAAGGGGAAAATTTCAAAATGAATCTAAGAGATTTCGAATATTTTAGTTTTTTGGGAGATGTGCTCTCATTTACATTAGTAGCAAAAAAGTTTAATGTTAGTCAACCTAGTATTAGCTACGCTGTAAAAAGGCTTGAAGAATACTATGGATGCAATTTAATTGAAAAAAGTTCTCTTCATCGTTCGGTTCTTTTAACCAGAGAAGGACAAATTCTAAAGAACCAGCTGAAGAGTATTTTGGAAGAATTTAAGATGATTGAAGAAGCCATTGAGCATGCGAAACAGCAAAAAGTTTATGTTGGTTTTCCGTCATTGATCAAAACAAGAGTTTTCTCTAAACTCTTTAAAACCGAAGATAATGTTGATTTCATATCAAATTTTGAATTGATTTCGGGAAGTTCGACAGATTTACTCAATCAACTGTTATCGGGTCATCTAGAACTTAGTTTACTTGGGAGTGTGACACCTATCGAACATCCTGATTTGAACGTCAAATTACTTTATAGCTACGAATTCAAAATTTATGTCTCAGAAGATAATCCGTTAGCTCAAAAATCTCAAATTACATTTGAAGAAGCGTTAGCCTATCCGTTTATCTTATTGGAAGACGGTTTGTCGCATACCAAAGCTTTTGATCATTTAAATGATAAGTATGACGGGAAAGCCAAGGTCTTGGTTCATTTTTCTGATATTAATACAATAGGTCAACTTGTCAAATCAAATGTTGGCATTACATTAATGACGCCCTATCTCCCCTTTCAAAATATGAAAGGACTAGTTGAAATCTCATTAGTGCCGGAAGATAAAGAGATGTTTTACGTGCAATATGCCTTCTTAAAAAAATCGGTTGTTAATGATAATTTTAGTAAACTTGTGATGATATTAGATAATCTTTCAAAACAAGATGGCTTACTATATTGATTGTCAATGGATGCATAGCTATCTCTAACTACAAATTAAAGATAGAAAATGATATAATGAAGTAATCAGTTCGCTTCTATTACCTGTTTAAATACCTGTTTAAAAAAGTAAAGCAAAAGAAGACGATAAAAAACAAAAGCCATCAAGGCACATGTATTAAGGAGATATAGATTACGATGATGAATATGCAAAAAATGATGAAACAAGCTCAAGACTTGCAAAAAAATATGAAAATTGCGCAAGCTGAAATCGAAACAACAACCTTTTATGGCGCGTCTGCTCAAGACTTGGTAAAAGTTGCCTTTACAGGTGACCGTAAGATGACACAGATTGATATCTCACCAGACTTGATTGACCCAGAAGATTCAGAAACCTTGTCAGACATGATCAGACAAGCTGTTAATGCAGCCTTGGTTGACATTGATAAAACAACAGAGCAAAAACTTGGTAAATTCACAAAGGGATTGCCTTTCTAATTAAAAATTGATAGAATAAAGGAAACGAGAAGAGTATCGTGAGACTGCGTTTATAAAGAGAGTAGGAGGGTGCTGAAAATCCTACAAACGTCCTCATGATTGTTGCTTCTTGATAACCATATACTCAATAGTTAAGTGAGTATAAATAAAAAAATGAGTGTCCAGGCACATGGTGTCTGGGAATTTAGGTGGTACCACGTGAAAGCGCCCTAATCTATTGCGATTAGGGCGCTTTTTGGCTTGATTTACTTGTCTTTACTCTAGGAGAAGATATAGAGAAAATGAAAAATGTCTTTAAAGATATGGTGGAAAATTTTAATATTCAAGACGATGAAAGTTTTCCCATCGTAGCACCATTTAATAACGGCTATTGTGACCCTCAATTTTTTGAAAAAGGAAAACGTTATCCCAACTATACAGCTGTCAATGGTATTTACGGTATTTTTGAAGAGGGGATCTGTCTTTATGTTGGTCAGACTTTAAATGGTCTTGCCAATCGTTTGAAACAGCATTATCGTGATAACGATTGGTGTCAAGCTTTAATCAAAACAGGAAAATGTGAATTAAGATTGCTATATGAATTTGATACAGCGAGGCACACGATACGGAGCGTTTCTTGTTAGATGCGATTGAAAATTATTTTATATACGTATATAAAGAGAGTAATCAAGCAAAATATAATCAACATATGAATACAGTAGCGCTCCAAAAGAGATATCCCCAAAAAACCTTAATTTCATTGCTAGAAAGGCATCCGTATGATTATTATTCCAGACCTTATTTTAATCTTGACGCTTATCGTTTATTTGGTCTTAGTTCGTATTAAAAAAGTCAGATTTCGTTTGACAGTGCTCGCTTTATGGCTGGGAACGGCTCTGTTGGTAGATACAGTGATTGCTTACAGAAAAATAGATTTAGGGGCATTTTTTAATTTTTTGCTGGGTATGCTCTTAATCTCTTGGCTGGTTTCCTATTTCGTTATTCACAGAGATAAAAGACGCTTACTCACAGGTTATCTTTTTAATCTGAGTATTGTGATCACTGTCGGTTATCTTGTCGTGCTTTGTCTCCCTTTTGCCACACCACTGCCGATTATACTCAGTACTATCATTGGGCTGATGTTGCTGATGTTACTAACCTTTGGTGGTTATGGCTTGATTATCTATCTCCTTTGGAATGCTCGCATCGTCTTGAAAAAAGAGAGTCGAACGCTTGGTAATATGCTAACGCTTTTACTAGGTCTAGCTGGTCTGGTACTCATTCTTTTTCAACATTTTTTGTTTAAAGGCGGTAGCGTTTTTGCTTACATTTACATGGTCATCATCATCTTCCTTATCTATTATTTTTTCAGTTTCATAACCGTTTTGACAAGCAGTCTCCTCTTCAATCATATCAAACCCAAATTCAATAAAGACTATCTCATCGTTCTGGGCTCAGGTCTACTTAACGGTGAGACAGTGACACCGTTGCTTGCGGGCAGAATAGATGCAGCCTTGTCGTTTGCGAACCAACAACAAGCAAGAACAGGCAAGCAGCCGCTACTCATCATGAGTGGGGGACAAGGTCAAGACGAAAAAATGCCAGAGGCGGTAGCCATGGCAAACTATGCCTTGTCACAAGGTGTGCCAAAAGCTGCGATTATCACGGAAGAAAACAGTAAAACGACCTTACAAAATTTGAAGTTTTCAAAAGCCTTAATGGATGAAAGAAGTCAAGGCAAGCCGTATCAAAGTGCTTTTGTCAGCAACGACTACCATATCTTTCGAGCAGGTCTGTTTGCTAAGAAAGTTGGTCTAAACAGTGACGGCATCGGTAGCAGAACAGCTAGATATTTCCTCCCCAATGCTTTCATCCGCGAATTTGTCGCTATCATTCTCATGCATAAAAAACGCCATATCGTGTTTACCGTGCTGCTTTTGATATTAATTGCTGCGATTATTGTGATTAATGTGAAGTTTGTGGGGTAAGGGATAGAAATCATTAACGATAAATTGAAAATTTAAAGTATTTTTATCCATTATTTTCACTCAATTGAAAATAATTTAAAACAGTTTAACACTATAAAAAATCAAGAAATAGGAGCATAACATGACAGAACTATCAACAAAATTCAACCCAACCGAAGTAGAAGCAGGTCGCTATGATAAATGGCTAGCTGCTGACGTTTTTAAACCAAGTGGCGATAAAAAAGCTAAACCTTATAGCATCGTCATTCCACCACCAAATGTCACAGGTAAACTTCACCTCGGACACGCTTGGGATACAACCTTACAAGATATTATCATCCGTGCCAAACGGATGCAAGGCTATGACACGCTTTGGTTACCAGGTATGGACCATGCAGGCATTGCCACGCAAGCTAAAGTTGAAGAACGCTTGCGTGAGCAAGGCATTTCACGTTATGACCTCGGTCGTGAAAAATTCCTAGAAAAAGTCTGGGAATGGAAAGACGAATATGCGGCAACAATTAAAGCACAATGGGGTAAAATGGGACTATCGCTTGATTATTCACGCGAACGTTTCACTCTAGATGATGGCCTGTCAAAAGCGGTTAAAAAAGTTTTCGTTAAACTTTACGAAAAAGGTTTTATCTACCGTGGTGAATTCATCATCAACTGGGATCCAGCAGCCCGCACAGCATTGTCAGACATTGAAGTCATTCATAAAGATGTTGAAGGTGCGTTCTACCACATCACTTATCCCTTGACAGATGGTTCAGGCAATGTTGAAATCGCAACAACGCGTCCAGAAACTTTGCTCGGCGATGTGGCAGTCATTGTTAATGCGAAAGATGAACGTTACCAAGATATCATCGGTAAAACTGTGACGGTACCTTTTGTTAACCACGAAATCCCAGTCCTCACAGATGAACACGCAGACATGGCAAAAGGCACAGGTGTTGTTAAAATCACACCAGCGCATGACCCCAACGACTTTGATGTTGTTGAACGTCTCAACGCCCAAGGTCATAATTTGCCGATGATTAATGTCATGAACGATGACGGCACAATGAATGAGCTTGCGGCAGAATTTGCGGACATGGATCGCTTTGAAGCACGCAAACAAATCGTTGCTAAACTCGACGAGATGGGTCAACTCGTTAAAATCGAGAAAATGGTCCACAGTGTCGGTCACTCTGAGCGTTCAGGTGCCGTTGTGGAACCACGTCTATCAACGCAATGGTTTGTTAAAATGGATGAGCTAGCTAAAAATGCCATCGCCAACCAAAAAACAGACAACGCAGTCGAGTTCTTCCCGCCACGTTTCAACGACACTTTCACACAATGGATGGAAAACGTTCATGACTGGGTCATCTCACGGCAACTCTGGTGGGGACATCAAATTCCTGCCTGGTATAACGCAGACGGCGAGATGTACGTCGGTGAAACAGCGCCAGAAGGTGATGGTTGGACACAGGATTCTGACGTTTTGGATACATGGTTCTCATCAGCTTTATGGCCGTTTTCAACCATGGGGTGGCCAGATGAGGAAGCCGAAGACTTCAAGCGTTACTTCCCAACGTCAACTCTTGTTACGGGATACGATATCATCTTCTTCTGGGTCAGCCGCATGATTTTCCAAAGTTTGGAATTTACAAACGAACGCCCATTTAAAGACGTTTTGATTCATGGTTTGATTCGGGATGAAGAAGGCCGTAAAATGTCGAAATCCTTAGGTAACGGTATTGACCCAATGGACGTCATCGAAAAATACGGTGCTGATGCCTTGCGTTGGTTCTTGTCAAATGGTTCTGCACCAGGTCAAGACGTCCGTTTCTCTTATGAAAAAATGGATGCTGCTTGGAACTTCATTAACAAAATCTGGAACATTTCACGCTACATCATCATGAACAAGGAAGCGCTCAGCGCAGCAGATACTTATATCAATGTTGATAAAGTAGCGCAAAAAACAGCAGGTAATGTCACGGATCGTTGGATCTTGACTAAGCTCAATGAAACGATTGACCATGTCACGAAAAATTTCGATAAGTTTGAATTTGGTGAGGCTGGTCGTGCTCTTTATAACTTCATTTGGGAAGACTTCGCCAACTGGTATGTTGAATTGACCAAAGAAGTGCTTTACGGTGAAGATGAGGCTGAAAAAGATGTCACACGTAGCGTCCTTGTCTATGTTTTAGACCAAATTTTGCGTCTCCTCCACCCAATCATGCCATTTGTAACCGAAGAAATTTCGGAAAATCTGGGCTTGATTGACAATAGCCTGGTCGTTGCTCAATATCCAGAAGTTCGCCCAGAATTTTCTGATGCTGCAGCCGTTCGTGGTGTAGAAGTGCTTAAAGACATCATCAAATCAGTTCGAAATATCCGCGCTGAAGTGAATACAGCACCAAGCAAAGCAGTGCCGATTTTGATTAAGACAGAAAATGCTGAAATTGAAACATTCTTGAAAGAGAATAGCAACTATCTAACACGTTTCACAAATCCGGAAACCTTAGAGATTTCAGCTGACATCATTGCCCCAGCACAAGCTATGACAGCGATTCTATCAAATGTTGAAATCTACTTGCCGCTTGCAGGTTTGATTAATATCTCAGATGAAATTGCCCGCTTGACTAAAGAATTAGCCAAATGGCAAAAAGAATTGGACATGGTCTCACGCAAACTTTCTAATGAGAAATTCGTTGCCAATGCCAAACCAGAAGTTGTTGAAAAAGAACAAGCTAAACAAGCGGATTATCAAACAAAATTCGATACAACACAAGCACGGATTGCTGAACTTGAAAAATTGTAACAAGAGCTAAGAAAACTAGATGAAGATTCTAGTTTTTTTGTTATAATAATAATAAATAAATTAAGTAATGGGAATTTTTTTATGACAATATTTATGCGACTCAATCGGACGCTCAAACTCCGGATTATCATGACTTTTATCGGGGTTCTGGGATACAGCACGGTGGGGTCTAGTATGACAATTTACTATAATCACTATCTAGGTGCGGCTATTACAGGTGTTTTGCTGATTATCTCAAGTGTATCAAGCTTTCTAATCGGACTTTATGGCGGCCATTTGGCTGACAGGCACGGTAGACGACCGATTCTCCTCATCGGCTCGATAATTTCAATTTTGGGAGCCTTAATTGCGGTGCTGTCAAATAGTCCGATATTTCAAAATCCTTGGACAACATTTGTTGGTTTTTTCCTTTTGAATTTTGGTTTTTCTTTTGAATCTGCGGCAGATAATGCCATGATTATTGATGTATCAGATGAAACTAATCGAAAATATGTTTACAGTCTGAGTTATTGGATTATTAATGTCTCGATTACTTTTGGTGCAGCGCTCAGTGGCTGGTTGTTCAGAGACTACTTGTTTGACCTGTTACTGGGTTTATTAGTCGCGCAGTTGATTAATGGTAGTATCAAGTATTTTTTAATCAGTGAGAGTTTCGTGCCAGCATCCAAAGCCAAAAAAGAACGTGAAAGTTTCATTCAAAACTATGGGGTCGTTGTGCGTGATAAAATCTTCCTCTTGTTTATCGGTGCCGTCATCTTAAACAAGGTGATTTTTGGAAATATTGACTTCTATCTTCCAGTTCACTTGTCAGACAGTTTCAAAACAACGACGATTTTTGGCTTTGAAATTTATGGTCAGAGAATGTTGACCATATTTCTCATGTTAAATACCCTCATCATAATCTTCAGCATGACCTTTATCAATCAACTCACCACCAAGTGGTCAGAGCGAAAAAGCCTCACCACCGGTGCCTTATTACAAGGGCTAGGATTTGCTGCCGCCTTTTTAATGAACAGCTTCATACCGTTAATTCTAGCATCCATTGTCATGACGATTGGTGAGATGATCCTCGTGCCGTCCTCACAAAGTCTGCGCGCCGATCTGATGAATGAGGAGAAAATCGGGACTTACTCAGGTTTTGTGACAATTACAGATCCGATTGGGAGCGTCCTGTCTGGCAGTCTGGTCAGTTTTTCGGTTTACATCCACCACACGGGCGTTGCCGTGGTCATGGTCGTGGTAACGGTGTTGTTGGTCTTATGCTTTAATCAAGTGATGAAGATGAAAACTCAGGCTGATATCGCGTCAAGTAAAAATACTTGACAAAATGCTTGATTTCTCGACTAGACTTTGTTAGAATAGATAAGTATTGAGAAATCAAGGCAACATTATGCTCGGTTATTAAATGAGTATAACAATAAAACCAAAGGAGATTTAGGACAATGGCAGTACCTGCACGTCACACATCAAAATCTAAGAAAAACAAACGTCGTACGCACTACAAAATGACAGCACCAACAGTTTCATTTGATGAAACAACTGGTGATTACAGCCGCGGCCACCGTGTATCCCTCAAAGGATATTACAAAGGTAAAAAAGTTACAAAATAATAGAAAGGACAAACTAAGATGCGCGTAAATATTACTCTTGAACACAAAGAATCTGGCGAACGTTTGTACCTGACTCAAAAGAACAAACGTAACAACCCTGACCGTCTTGAACTTAAAAAATACTCTCCAAAATTGCGTAAACACGTTACTTTTAAAGAGGTTAAATAATTCAACAAAGAAAAGCCCTAGAAACTCAGATTTCTATGGTTTTTTATTTTTAAATCAGATAAACTAGTCAAGAAAATGCCAATACTTCCAGATATTAAAATTACAGACTGTTTTTGCTATCCGTTAATAATTGAGCTACAATAGAGGTGAGTGATATGCATTTAAGTAAAAAATCGAGACACTTATCGCCTATGGCATTGGAGTGGCTGCTTTAGTGGTTTGCGGAAAAGTGACTTACAACATGGCTTAGCCGTTGACTTTGGACCAAAATTGCTCAAAAGTTGCGTTCCCATTTTTTACTCAAACAAGGATAGGGAGATTTTTGTGATACATTTATTGCGCTATGCAAAGGCATACCGAAAGCAGATTATTTTGGGCCCCTTTTTCAAGTTTTTGGAGGCCGTTTTTGAATTGGTGCTACCTTTATTTATGGCACGCTTGATTGACCAAGGCGTGAGAGCAGGGCATCCAGCCACAGTTTGGCGAATGACAGTTTGGATGGTTACCATGTCAGTCATTGGTATGATTTGTGCGGTTATTTGTCAGTATTATGCCTCAATTGCATCGCAAGGCTTTGGTACAAAATTACGCACGCAACTCATGAAAAAAATCAACCAGCTGTCCCATCAAGATTTAAATCAATTTGGAACAGATACGCTGATTACACGCTTAACCAGTGATATTAATCAACTACAGCTTGCTTTAGCTATGTTAATTCGTTTGGTTGTTCGTGCACCATTTTTGAGTATCGGCTCTGTCATCATGGCTTTTTATATTGATTGGCAAACAGGGTTGCTTTATTTAATTTTATTGCCGATTTTTTGTGCTATTTTATTTTTTATTGTGCGCTACAGCGTGCCACTTTATAGACGTGTCCAAGCAAAATTGGACCAGCTCAATGAACTGGTCAATCAAAATCTTAGCGGTGTGCGCGTCATTCGAGCCTTTGCCCGCCGAAAAGAAGATGTCAAACGTTTCGATGATGCGGCTGATGATTTGGCAAACATCTACCAGCGCGTGACCAATCTATCGGCACTCTTGTCACCTGCAACGACACTAGTCATGAACCTCGGTATTGTCGCCTTGGTTTATATTGGTGGCTTTAAGGTCAATACCGGTCATCTAGCACCCGGCGAAGTCCTAGCCTTAATCAACTACATGAACCAGATGCTACTGGCTTTAATCGTTGTCTCTAACCTAGTGGTTATCTTTACCCGCGCAGCAGCGTCTAGTGTGCGTATCAACCAAGTCTTTGAAACGACCCCATCTTTGACCCAGCCCCAGCAAGCACAAACCGCACCGAGTCAGCTAGATTTTATCCGCTTTGAAAACGTCGCCTTTCGCTACGATGCAAACGGCGGTCTAGCTTTACAAAACATCAACTTTAGCCTCAAACCTGGTGAGTTCATAGGCATCACAGGCGCAACTGGTAGTGGTAAAACCACATTGACCCAGCTCATCCCACGTTTTTACGATGTAGCAGCAGGGCGTATCCTGGTCAATGGTTTAGATGTTCGAGAATGGGATTTGGCGGCGCTACGCCACCAAATAGCTTTCGTGCCACAGACCGCAGTACTCTTTCATGGCACGATCCGTGAGAATTTGCAATGGGGGAAAGCCGATGCGACTGATGCAGAATGTTTCCAAGCTTTGGCAACGGCCCAATGTCGTGAATTTGTCGAAAAATTACCAGAAGGACTAAATACTATGGTCATGGAAAATGGTAAAAACTTTTCAGGTGGTCAACGCCAACGTCTAACGATTGCACGCGCCTTAATTCGTAAGCCTAATCTCTTAATTTTGGATGATTCACTTTCTGCTCTAGACTATCAGACTGATTTAGACTTGCGACAAGCGCTCGCACGAGATTTAGATAGTGCTATGATTATTATTTCCCAACGCGTCCGCTCGATTCAGAAAGCTAAAGAAATCTTAGTCTTAGATAGCGGTTGTTTAGTCGGCAAAGGTAGCCACGAATCATTGCTTGCAAGCTCGCATGAATACCAAGCAATTGTTGCATCACAGGAGGAAGAACATGACTAGAACAAATCAAAAAGCCTCGTGGCGGTTCTTTTTACCCTACCTACTTGCCTTTCGCTTAGAGCTTATCTTATCAATTATTTTAGGCTTGGCTAGTGGTGTCACAGTCGTTTTGACGACATATTACATTGGTTTAAGTGTCGACCAAATGGTACATCAAGGTCAGGTTAATTTCTCAACACTTCGTTACATTTTAATGCGACTTGTCGTTGTCTTACTTGTCACAGTCATCAGCCAGTGGCTTATTCAACGCTTGAGTAATCGCCTGTCCTATCGCTCAGTTGCTGTCCTGCGTAAAGATGCTTATGAACACCTGAATCAGTTACCACTACGCTATTATGACCAAACCGCTCATGGCAATATCGTCAGTCGCTTCACGAATGATATGGATAACATTTCAGTTGCGAGCGCTGCAGTCTTTAATCAGCTGTTCTCTGGCATCACAGTTGTCATTATTGCGCTAGTCTTTATGTTATATTTGAGCCCGATTTTGACCTTGGTTGTTTTGATTTCAACACCGATTATTTTCTTAGTGTCTTGGCTAGTTGCGCGTACCTCACAGCAAGACTTTGTGAGCCAGCAACAGATTATTGGAGACATTTCAGGTTATATGACGGAAATGATTGGCAATCAGAAAACGGTTAAGGCTTTTCAACGAGAAACAGTCAATCAAGCCCATTTTGAGGTCTTAAACCAAGAACTCTATATCAAAGGTCAGAAAGCACAATTTTCTTCTGCTTTGACCAATCCCTTGTCACGTTTTGTAGACCATTTGGCTTATCTATCAGTGGGGTGTGTTGGTGGTCTCATGGCTCTCAACGGGTCTACAACAGTGACGATTGGTGTGATTTCTAGCTTTACAATCTATGCCACTCAGTTTTCTAAACCTTTTATTGAGATTTCAGGGATTACAACACAGATTCAGACCGCGTTCGCTGGCTTGAAACGCACCCAAGAACTTATGAACCAACCGATAGAGCAACCAGATGCACCAGATGCACAAGTTTTGGAACATGCTAAAGGGGAAATTGATTTTCAAGATGTCAGCTTTGGTTATGATCCTGGGCAATCCTTGATTACCGATTTTTCACTCAAGGTCGCCCCTGGTGAAATGATTGCCATCGTCGGAAAAACTGGTGCAGGTAAATCAACACTGATTAATCTCTTGATGCGTTTTTACGATGTAGATAAAGGGGCAATTTTAATAGACGGGACTGATATTCGTGATATGACGCGTGATAGCTTACGGCAAAGCTTTGGTATGGTCTTACAAGAAACCTGGTTGTTTGGCAGTTCTTTGCGAGCCAATCTCTGCTATGGTCGTGAAGATGCAACAGATGAAGAAATTTATGCCGCTTTGAAAGCATCACATATGTATGATTTTGTCATGCGCTTGCCAGATAAGCTAGAGACTCAGATTGGTACCCACGCTCTCAAAATTTCTGAGGGTCAACGTCAGCTTTTAACCATTGCACGAACCATGATTAGTCAACCTGATATGCTTATTTTAGATGAGGCAACAAGTTCAGTAGATACCTTGACAGAGCAAAAAATTTCAGAGGCCTTCTTAACCATGATGACAGGACGTACAAGTTTTGTCATCGCTCACCGTCTATCAACAATTCGAAATGCCGACAAAATTTTAGTCCTGAATCAAGGTCAAATTGTTGAAATAGGTAGTCACGACGACTTAATGGCGAGACATGGCTATTATTATCAGTTACAGCAAGCCCAATTTGCCAAGTAAAATTAATAACGAAAAGCGTCTGAGATTTTTCTCGGCTTTTTTCGTATAATAGGATATAGAAATTAAAATATTGGAGAAAATATGAAAACAAGAGGATTTGAACGCGTTACAGCTTATGAAAACGCAGGAATCGACCTACCCCTTAGAAGTACTGCACACGCAGCAGGTTACGACTTTATCGCAGCAGAAACAATCAGCCTAAACCCAGGTGAAATCAAACTCATTCCGACAGGTATCAAAGCCTATATGCAACCAGGCGAAGTGCTCTACCTCTATGACCGCTCATCTAATCCACGTAAAAAAGGTCTAGTTTTGATTAACAGCGTTGGTGTTATTGACGGTGATTACTATGGTAATCCAGATAATGAAGGACACATCTTTGCTCAAATGAAAAACATCACTGATCAAATCGTAGAAGTTGCCAAAGGCGAACGCATCGTCCAAGGTGTTTTTGCACCATTTCTATTAGCAGATGGCGACCGTGCTGAAGGTACACGCATCGGTGGCTTTGGTAGCACAGGGGCATAAAATGGCGAAAGCAAAATCAAAATTCGTCTGCCAATCTTGTGGGTATCAGTCACCCAAATATTTGGGTCGCTGTCCTAATTGTGGCGCATGGAATTCTTTTGTCGAAGAAGTTGAAGCAAAAGAGGTCAAAAATGCGCGCGTGACCCTGACTGGTGAAAAAACACGACCTGTTAAACTAGGTGAAGTCGAAAGCTTGGCTACACCACGCGTTTTGACAAATATGGGAGAATTTAATCGTGTACTAGGTGGCGGTGTCGTGCCAGGTAGCTTGATACTTATCGGTGGTGACCCGGGTATTGGCAAATCAACCATTCTTTTACAAGTGTCAGTGCAGTTGGCTAATATTGGGCGTGTTCTTTATGTTTCAGGTGAGGAATCAGCCCAACAAATCAAAATGCGTGCAGAACGTTTAGGTGATTTGGACTCGGATTTCTATCTCTATGCAGAAAATAACATGCAGAACATCCGAACTGAAATTGAAAAATTACAACCAGATTTTTTAGTTATTGACTCCATCCAAACCGTGATGAGTCCCGAAATCACAGGTGTACAAGGCTCGGTGAGTCAAGTACGGGAAGTGACCGCTGAGTTACTCCAAATCGCAAAAACCAATAATATTGCCACCTTTATCGTCGGTCATGTGACCAAGGAAGGTAGCCTTGCCGGTCCGAGAATGCTAGAACATATGGTAGATACGGTGCTTTATTTTGAAGGTGAGCGCCAGCATACCTTTCGGATTTTGCGGGCCGTGAAAAATCGATTTGGCTCGACCAATGAAATTGGGATTTTTGAGATGCAATCTCAAGGACTCGTTGAAGTCACCAATCCAAGTGAAATTTTTTTAGAAGAACGTTTAGAAGGGGCAACAGGTTCAGCTATTGTCGTCTCTATGGAAGGGACAAGACCAATTTTGGTTGAGATTCAAGCACTTGTCACACCAACAATTTTTGGTAATGCTAGACGGACAACCTCGGGCCTTGATTTTAATCGCGTCAGCTTGATTATGGCAGTACTTGAGAAGCGCGCTAATCTCTTGCTCCAAAATCAAGATGCCTACCTCAAATCAGCAGGTGGCGTGAAACTTGATGAGCCAGCAATTGACTTAGCGATTGCAGTAGCTATCGCCTCAAGTTATAAAGAAAAACCGACTGCACCAGATGTTGCCTTTGTCGGTGAGATCGGATTGACTGGGGAGATTCGTCGTGTCAATCGTATCGAGAGTCGCATTAATGAAGCAGCAAAATTAGGCTTTAAAAAACTCTATGCCCCTAAAAATGCTTTAGCAGGTTTAGAGATACCACCAGAAATAGAAGTTATTGGTGTCACAACTTTAGCGGAAGTTTTGCAGAAGGTGTTCGGTTAATCAAGGTATTTTTATGTTAATTATGATAAAATGAAGATGTGTACCATTGAGTGACACATCTTTATTTTTCAATTGTGGTAGCGTAACCAACCTATCATACAATTGCACTTGAGTTTCGACTCTCTAATGTTAGGGAAAAGATATTAGGATGCACATTACCTGCATCCTTCACCTATTTTCCTAACAATAAGCAGTCGCCTCAACATCTTATTTAACTGAGTTTTGGCTCCTTGAGACTAGGAAAAAAGATAAAAGTGGGCAGACACTGTCGTGTCTTGACGTCTTTTCCTATTTTTCATAGTCTCAAACCAGTCGCCTCAACATCTTGAAGGAGGAATGAATGTATGAAAAGAATTATCATTCACGCCTTGATGGCTATTGTCGGTGCTACACTTGGCGATACGTTTTTACCCGAATTTTGGGTGCTCATCCATCAAAGGCAATTTGAAAACAACGCAGTGGTCAATAGTTTAATTGGCGCAATTATTTTTCTGATTTTTTCTTTTATATTTATCAGACTACTGCTGAACTTTGTCGAAAAAATTGACCAAACGATTGCAACTATCAATATTCCTAAAATTACTTGGGGATTTATGGGAGGAGTGATTGGTCTTATCATTGGCGCTATTGCAAGTATCCCACTATGGATTTTGCGGACACCGATTTTATCAACGATTATTCCGTTTTTATTGATGATGCTAACGATTTATGTTGGGTATAGCATTTCGTCAAAACGTGAAGCTGATATTTTCAAATTTTTCAGTCGAAAAAAAGTAGCGGTGGCTGAAAAAGCAGAGAAACCAGAGAAAAGAGATAAACGTAAAAATAAAAATTACGCTAAATTGTTGGACACAAGTGTTCTGATTGACGGTCGGATTTTTGATATTTTGAAAACAGGCTTTTTGGACGGCGAAATTATCGTGCCTAACTTTGTCTTGTTAGAGTTGCAACTGTTGTCTGACAGTAACGATAACTTAAAACGAGCCAAAGGTCGTAGAGGACTTGATTTAGTCAATGACATGAAGGAAATTGCCAAAGTCACGGTGACGAATAAGGATTATTCTGATATTCATGAAGTTGATACGAAACTTTTACGCTACGCATCAGAAACTGGTGCAGCACTGGTTACCAATGATTTCAATCTCAATAAAGTAGCTGAAATTCAAGGTGTGCAAGTTTTAAATATCAATGACTTAGCAAACGCAGTAAAACCGCAGCTTATTGTCGGTGATACACTCGATATTCAGATTGTGAAAAAAGGGACGGAGCGTCGTCAAGGGATAGGTTATCTGCCAGATGGTACGATGATTGTTGTTGAAGAGACGGCTAATTTAATTGATAAAATGGTTAAAATCGAGGTGACTAAGTCACTTCAAACATCAGCTGGTCGCATGATTTTTGGAGAATTGGCACGATGATTGATCAGGGTCATAAAGCCTATAGCGCGGTACTTTTAGCTGCGGGTTCAGGAAGTCGAATGGCTGCTGCTTGTAACAAGATTTTTTTGACTTTAGCAGATAAGGCGATTTTTCAATATGGCTTAGAGTTATTCTTGTCAGATTCAGATTGTAAGCAAGTAATTTTGGTTGGAAAAGCTGAAGAAAAATCCTATTTTACTGATTATTTATCAGATAGGGTATGCTTTGTTGTCGGTGGCGCAGAACGTCAAGATTCAGTTAGACATGCGCTTAAAGAGGTTTCGGAGGATGCTGTTATGATTCATGATGGGGCGCGACCATTTGTCACGCTATCTGAATTAGCGGCCCTAAAAGCCTACAATAATGCGATTTTGGCAGTGCCTGTTAAGGATACTATTAAGCAGGTCAACCATCAGGAGCAGATCAGTCAGACTGTACCACGTGAAAATCTCTGGGGTGCTCAGACACCACAATTTTTTGAGACCAGTCTCATCCAAAAAGTGCATCAGGATGCGCATTCGAAAGCGTTTCTGGGGACTGACGATGCGAGTTTAGTTGAGGTCTTTTCTGATAAGCCTATTACCATTGTCCCAGGTTCTTATGAAAATATCAAAATCACGACACCAGAAGATTTGATTTTCGGTCAAGCGATTTTAACACATCGGTCTGAGGCCTGAGGTGTTTTGTGATGATTTTTGCTACAATGTAAGCAACATAATCAACAGAAATGGAGTGAAGATGATGGCTGATAACAAAATGAAGTACACAATTGACAGTAATATGCAGTTTCCGATGATTGAAATTGCGTTGGAAACAGGAGAGTTTGCCTACATTCAGCGTGGTAGTATGATCTATCATAATGCTGCAGTAACGTTAACGTCTGAGTTGAACGCAAAAGGAAGTGGTATTGGTAAGCTGTTTAAAGCAGCGGGTCGTGCCATGACATCAGGTGAAAGTGTCTTTATCACCAAAGCAGTGTCAAATAACGATAACGGTATCATCGCACTAGCCCCCTCGACGCCTGGTCAAGTTATGCCCCTAGACCTTGGCAGTAAACAATATCGACTAAACGATGGCGCTTTCTTAGCACTTGACGGTAGCGCCCAGTATACTATGGAACGGCAAAGTGTCGGCAAAGCCTTTTTTGGTGGACAAGGTGGGCTATTCGTCATGACGACAGATGGCATTGGGACATTACTTGTGAATGCTTTTGGGAGCATTAAAAAAATCGAACTCCAAAGTCAAGAAATCACAATTGATAATGCACATGTCGTTGCTTGGTCAGACACATTGGACTACAATATTCACCTGGAAAACGGTTTTGTACAGTCCATTGGCACGGGTGAAGGTATCGTCAACACCTTCCGTGGCACCGGCGAAATCTACGTGCAAAGCCTTAACATTGAAACCTTTGCCAACATCATGAAAAACTACATCGTAACAGACGGTCACTCAAGCTCATCTGGTAACCCACTAGGAGGATTATTTGATGCCCTCACTTAAAATCGGCCACGGTTATGATGTCCATCAGTTGGTAAATGGTCGTCAGTTGATTATCGGAGGTGTGAACATTCCGCATGAAACAGGACTCTTAGGCCATTCAGATGCGGATGTGCTTTTACATGCTATCACGGATGCTATCATTGGAGCACTGGGCATGGGCGACATCGGTCACGCCTTTCCGGATACCAATCCAGAAACTGAAGGCATTGCCTCAACACAAATCTTAGCTGATATCTATCAGAAAATGGTTGAAAAAGGCTATGAGATTGGCAATATTGACGCCACGATTTTGGCTGAAGCACCTAAAATGGCACCACATTTACAACAAATGAAACAAAATATCGCCAGAATTTTACAGACAGATATTGCCAACATCAATATCAAAGCGACAACAACTGAAAAACTTGGTTTTGTCGGTCGTCGTGAAGGCATGGCTTGTGAAGCGGTCGTCTTGATTAGTCAAGTTTAAAGTCAGGAGAAATGCCTTGAAGAAGAAAAAATAATTCAGGCATAGGGACCGATCTCGCTTTAGGCGTTAGTTTAGGTTTGATTTTTTAAAATTTAGCTCTAGGTATTTGTCTTGGTGAATGATTTGGTAGTCTGTATGACCGTGACCAGCACAAGAAAGATAAAGAAGATTAAAGCGCAGCAAGAAAGTTAGCGCTTTTTTTGATATTTTGGTAAAATAGGAATGACGATTGAAACAAAAGTTTATAAACCAATCTTGGTTTATAAGTTAGATTAAGGACGTAAAAATGACAAACAAAATTCGTGTGCGTTACGCACCATCACCTACTGGCTTATTACACATCGGAAATGCACGGACTGCACTTTTTAATTATCTGTATGCCCGTCATCATGGTGGAGATTTTATTATCCGTATTGAAGATACGGACCGTAAACGCCATGTTGAAGATGGCGAGCGTTCACAGCTTGATAACTTGCGTTGGTTAGGGATTGACTGGGATGAATCACCTGAAACACATGAGAAATACCGTCAATCTGAACGCTTGTCACTTTATCAAACTTATATCGATGCATTACTCGCATCAGGCAAGGCATATAAATCTTACAAGACAGAAGAAGAGATTGCAGCAGACCGTGAAGCTCAAGAAGCAAAAGGTTTGCCACCAGTTTATATCAGTGAATATGCCGGTCTAACTGAATCTGAAATTGCTGCTTACATTGCTGAGCGTGAGGCAAATGGTATTGAACCAACAGTGCGTATCAAGGTACCAGAAGGCTCTATTTACAAATGGCATGATATCGTTAAAGGTGATATTGAGTTTGAAGGTAAAAATATAGGTGGTGATTGGGTCATTCAAAAACGTGATGGCTATCCAACTTATAACTTTGCTGTTGTCGTAGATGACCATGATATGCAAATTTCTCATGTCATTCGTGGCGACGACCATATTGCCAACACGCCTAAACAATTAATGATTTATGAAGCCCTTGGCTGGGATGCTCCTGAGTTTGGTCACATGACCTTGATTATCAACTCTGAGACTGGTAAAAAATTATCGAAACGTGATACCAATACCCTACAATTCATCGAGGACTATCGTAAAAAAGGTTATTTACCAGAAGCTGTTTTCAACTTTATCGCTTTGCTAGGCTGGAATCCTGGTGGTGAAGAAGAAATCTTCTCTCAAACCCAATTAATTGACTTATTCGATGAAAATCGTTTGTCTAAATCGCCTGCGGCATTTGACCAAAAGAAATTAGATTGGTTGGACAATGACTATATCAAACATGCTGATTTGGATAAGATTTTCGACATGGCGAAACCCTTCTTAGCAACTGCTAGTCGTTTGGATGACAAGTCTAAACATTTAGTTGAGCTTTACCAACCCCAATTAAAATCAATAGATGAAATCGTGCCGTTAACGGATCTCTTTTATGCTGAGTTTCCATCACTTTCCGATGCTGCAAAAGAAGTATTAGCAACAGAGACTGCACCTATTGTCATCAAAGCCTTTAAAGAAAAACTTGAAGGCTTGGCGGATGCGGATTATGTTAAAGACAACATCTTTCCACTGATTAAAGAAGTGCAAAAGGAAACGGGTATCAAAGGGAAAAATCTCTTTATGCCGATTCGAATCGCTGTTTCTGGCGAAATGCACGGTCCTGAGCTGCCAGATACAATTTATCTTCTAGGCAAGGCAAAAGCTGTTAATCATTTGGCGCAGTTTGTGAAATAACGATGTTTCGTTATGTATTGATTGAGACTGACGAAAAATATTCTGAGATTTTGGCGCTTTATCAGCGTAATAAGGATTATTTTGCATTGAATGGTACAAGTAAACTTGATTTGGTACAAGTTGATGAAGATGTACATTCTGGACCGGCGCACATTACGCCAGAAAATAAAAAATATTTTTTATTGACAGATGATAAAGACAGACCACTTGGTGTTTTAGATTATGTTTTGGGTTATCCAAATGAGGCCACTGTTTTTATTGGCTTGTTTTTAGTTGACAAAATCTTTCAAAGTCAAGGGATAGGACGTGCAATTGTGACAGAGCAGTTGACTTATTTCCGCAGTATTGGCATGAGAAAAGTTCGGCTAGCTGTCCTTGAGAATAACCCTAATGGTCTGGCTTTTTGGCAGCGACTAGGGTTTGAAGTTTTTGAAGAAAATAAGCAATCAACAGATGGTGACTTGGTTCACGTTTTGCATTATCGACTATAAGAAAAATGACCTCAAGACTGAGGTCATTTTTCTTATCCTTAAAGTTGATTAACAAAAAAATCAAAAATTGCACGTTCATCAGGAATATTATCCCAAGTTCCTTCTGGATGCCACTGGACACCTAGTAAACGTTTGGCTTTGTTTTCGACAGCCTCGATAACGCCGTCACTAGCCGTGGCAATCGTTATCAAATCATCAGCCAACTGGTCAATCATCTGATGGTGATAAGAATTAACATGATAGGTTTCAGGAAGAAAATTAAGGCTTGATGTTGGATCAACATTAACGAAATGTGTCGTAAATTTAAATTTAGTTGGGGCTTGCATATGTTTCAGGGTCGCAACTTCAGGATTTCTATAAAGGCTCACGTCCTGATATAAAGTACCACCAAGCGCGACGTTAAGCAACTGATGACCACGGCAAACACCAAGCAAGGCTTTTTCTTGCTTGATGACTTCATGGATAGCCGCAATCTCGAAACGGTCACGTTCTGGATTGATATTGCCAAGCAAAGGATGTGGGTCTTGACCATAAAACAGCGGCGCAACATCTTCACCACCCGTCAACATGACTTTATCCACCAGTTTGATATAGTCAGCGAGCTTATCCAAATCACGGTCAATCGGAATCATAATCACAGTTCCCCCGACGCTTTGCAAGGCGTTGATAAAAGCAGTTCGTGTATAAGTTACAGGAAATTGATGAAAAGGTAGCTCAGGTGTACTTAAATATTGAGAGCCTAGAATACCGATAGTGGTCATATCTTATGTCCTTCTTTTTTCGTTTTTGGCAGATAAAGATGTGATTTTTCCAAATTAACGGTATAGCTAACCTCGCGATTATCACGAACCGTATGCTCAAAATCCGTGCTATAAAGCACAAGTCGCAGCGTATCCCCTGCCTCAAAATCATAAATCGTCGGCTGCAAACGCAACTCAACCCGAAACCATTCATCCGCAATAACAGAATTAATCTCCGTCAGCTGCTGGCGATTTTGTAGATTCATAAAGCCCTTAGTCACAACTTGATAAGGCTTATCCACCAAAGTCAGATCACGCAAATCATCCAACATAAAGTTCCGCCCTCGGTCAATGGTCTTGGGCTCAAGCAGCGTGCTGACATCCGTCAGACGTTTCTTGGAGCCGAAATCTAAAACCTGAGCCGACAGCATCCCTTTTGTATCATTTAGTTTCAGCCGCAAATCAAGCACAATCTGGCCATTGATTTGTAAAGTTTCAGGGAGATGGATATCAATAATGGCAGCATTTGCCTTGTCTTCAAATAAATCCGCTTTAAATGTTTGGAAATTTTTACTATATTGTTCAAATGTCTCAGCAGGATAGTGATTCTCAAACTGGTCGAGCTCACCTGCAAAACCAAGTGGCAGGACTTCAATATCATGCCCACCAAACTCAGGTAGTCTCTCAAAAGATTGGGCAATATTATTTTTTTGCCAAATGACAGGTGGTAAATCAAGCGTTAAGTCACGTGCTAATAATTTAGCTGAAAAGTAGGCATTGATTGTTTCAGAAAAATCAATAGACTGCCAGTTATTCATGTAGATATGGCTACCTTGATGTAGAAAAGCATGTTTGGTAACATGTTCAGGTAGCGTATGCCAAAAGTTAAAGGCATGAGAGGGCGTGACATTGAAATCTTGCAAACCGTGGACGATAAGGATATCAGCTTTAACTTTATCCACATGTGGCAGATAATTTCTAGCGTGCCAGTAGGCATTATAATCGCCAGAGGTGCGATCTAGCGCCTGGCTCATATCAGCGAGTTGCTTTTGGTAGGCAGAATTATTGACCAAGTAATCGGCAGCGTCGAGATTTCGTGAATACGTGAGTTCAGCGAGGACATCGAGGTCTTCACCAGGATAGCCGCCAGGACTGCGGACGAGGCCGTTTTCACGGTAGTAGTCGTACCAGTTCGTGATGCCGGCTTCTGCTAGAATGATATCGAGACCTGCGACACCAGTCGTTGCAGCGCCGTAAGCGAGGGTGCCGAGATAAGATTTGCCGGTCATGGCGACGTGACCATTTGCCCAATCTGCGGTTAAAATATGTGTTTTTTGGCGATTGGTAAAGGCGCGTGCGCGACCGTTCAGCCAGTCAATGACAGCAGTCACACCGGCAATCTGTTGGTAGTCACCTGAGGTCTGGAAACCATCAGAATCACGTGTGCCGACACTCGCGACGTATATTGATGCGAAACCGCGCGCGAGGAAATAGTCGTTAAGCGAGTAGGTCCAAGTGTGGGTGAAGTGCTCAGTAGCTTGATTGTTATCCACAAGCGGTATTTCAGTAGCTGGATACTCTGGCAGTGTGAGAGTTGATTCAGAAATCGCAAGTCTATCAAGCGGTTTTTCGACTAATTCTACATTCATGTGATGTAATTTATCGTCATTTGCCTTGACATTGGTGCCAAAATGATAAGGACTTGCCGTCATAATCGCTGGTAGCTTGCCGTCAAATAGTGGCCGAATAATTTCGACTTTAACTAAATCATACTCACCGCGATTTTGCGTGTCAACCGAACTTTCCACATAGACCACTTCTCGAATGAGCTGGCTGGTATCGAAGGTTGCTAGGCTCTTATCATTGAAAAAATGGTAGTGGTTATCAAGTGGCAACAAGCCCTCGGATACCCAGTGTTCGACTAAGGTCATACCAGTTTGACGACGGGAGTTCATCAAAAGATAGATAGCAGATATCAGTTGTTTTGCAGATGTCTTAGTAGATAAATCAACCAGAGGTAGATTGATAGCGTTAGCAAAAGTGATTGCCTCTGCCAGTTGAAAGTCAAAATTTGCGACAAAATCAAGCAATTGTAAACTAATGGCATAAAAAATATTCCAAGTTAATGGTGTTTCGGAATCTAAAAAATCACTGATTGTTTCTTGGTCAGTAGCTGCTAAACTTGTCATCGCAATCGGCGCAGTCAACAGCCAATTTTTAAGATTGACTTTGGCAGTAGATGAGGTATCAAATTTAAAGCCAAGACTAGCCAAATCGCTCAGTTCTTGGTCGAATGATTTGTCAATAATAGAAAAGTGATTGAATTGCATTGTGTCCCCTTAAATAAATTAGAGTTTTTAAATGGTCAAATTGTCTGAATAAAACAAGCATTCTACAAAATTATAACAAAAAGGTCAATCAAAAGGTCTTAAATGAACCTTAAATTTTCATGAAAGTGTTCAGTATGACTTTACACGTCTAGTATTTTCTGATAAACTTATAAGGTACTTATCATTAACATTGAGCATTGAATTTTGAGGTTTTTTTGAAATCTCGTATCAATTAACTCAATAACTTAACAAAGGAGATTACGCACAAAAATGGACGTAACATGGATGACAAAATATCTTGCTGAATTCCTCGGAACAGCAATTCTCATTATCCTCGGTAACGGCGCGGTCGCAAACGTTGACCTCAAAGGCACTAAAGGATTCGCTTCAGGTTGGATGACCATTGCTTGGGGTTATGGTTGCGGGGTTATGATTCCTGCTTTGATGTTTGGTAATGTTTCAGGTAACCACATCAACCCAGCCTTCACATTAGGTCTTGCCGTTTCAGGGCTCTTCCCTTGGGCACATGTGGCACAATACATCGTGGCACAATTTCTTGGGGCAATCGTTGGTCAAGCAGTTATCGTAATGGTTTATCGCCCTTACTACTTAAAAACAACAAACTCAAACCATATTCTTGGGACTTTCTCAACAATCGATAACGTTGATGATGGTACTGGAACATCACGCAGTGGTGCGACAATCAACGGTTTCTTAAACGAGTTCTTTGGTTCATTTGTGCTTTTCTTCGCTGCACTTGGTCTGACTAAAAACTTCTTCGGTGCTGAAGTGATTCCTGCTATTGACAAATTGTTGTCATCGCAAGGTGGAGCTGGGACGAAAGTTGCGGATATGGATATTGCAACTAAAGTTCAACAAGGTATTGTTGGTTTAACAACTGGTAATGCTGGTTCACTTGCAGTAGCGCATTTGGCACTTGGTTTCCTTGTGATGACACTTGTTGCCTCACTCGGTGGTCCTACTGGTCCAGGTCTTAACCCAGCGCGTGACCTCGGTCCACGTATTCTTCATGCTATCTTACCAAAATCAATTCTTGGTGAAAGCAAGTCTGATTCAAAATGGTGGTATGCTTGGGTTCCCGTTGTGGCACCAATCTTGGCTGGTATTTCTGCCATTGCCTTGTTCAAAATTATTTTTATCTAAGCAACTGCTATCTAATTAGAAATAATAGCTAAAAACCCTGGTCAATCAATTGACCAAGGTTTTTTTATTTGACATGATTTACTAGTAAGAGGTTACTTAATTAAGAAATAACTAACCATACCAAAGGCATTCCAAAGGAAGTGAACAGACAGGTTAAGGTAAAAATTACGATATTTGACATAGAGTCCTGTTAAAACGAGACTCATCAACCCATAAGTCATGAAACTTGCAAAATCTGTCGGACTATGTGCTGCGGTAAAGAGTGCCCAAGCAAAAACGGCAGCGACTTTAGGCCATTTGTTAAACACGAGTTCAAACAGACTGACCCTAAAAATCAATTCTTCGAAGAATCCAGCAGATGTTGCCATAATAACAAAGACAAGTGGTGGTAGGACTTTACCGATGTTATTAAGGAGCTCTTGATTTTCAGTACCATTGGTTCCGGTTAGCATCATGATGACACTTGAAATTAATGCTGATACAAACATGAGTCCAAAGCCAGCAGCGATTTTTCCTAGTTGGAAGTACCGCCAGTTTATTTTAGGAATTAAGTAATATTTAAGCGCCCAAATGTAAGAGAGCCAGACGCAAGCGACGAAGAGTATTAGAAAGAGTCCGATTTTCCAAAGTTCAAAATGTCCTTGGCGATTCGAAGTGATTGCCGGTAACGCGGATGAGATTTGCCATAAAACAAGCGCCCAGATGAAGGTGAGACGAGTTTTCCAAGTTTGGTCGTGTATCTCAAGAGTGGACAATTGTGGCTGTTGCTTAGCTTTATTTTTAGCAATTTCTAAATAATTCATGTATATAAGATAACATATTTAATAAGTTTTCACAATATTTTTTCTAAAAAATCTACCGATGCGACATATTTGTGAAATAAATCATTATCATCTTTGTTTTTGCTAACCACTGGTTAATAAATTAACGTAAAAAAATGATAAATTTTTGTAAAATTTGATAGAGTTGACTATAATAGAGATAACAGAAAATATCCAAAAACTAAATTGCCTCTGAGTTAAAGTCTAAAATGACTTTAGTGACGTGAGAAAAGTGAGAAAAAGAGAGAAAATGAAGACAGTTTTTGATAATACGACCAAAGCCGTACCAGTTATTCGTGTGAATAATCGTGATTTGAACTTAGCGTTTTATAAGGAAGTTTTGGGATTGAAAGTTATCTCAGAAGAAAATGCCCTAGCAATGCTCGGTAGTCAATCAGCTAAAACGCACATGGATACTCGACTGATTTTGGAAGAATCACCAAGTATGCGAACACGTGCTGTCAATGGCGTGAAAAAATTACGTAAAATTGTGATTGAAAGTCCAGAGTTTACAGAAGGATTTGAGGCAACTTCACCTGAAGGCGATGTTTTTGAAATTGTGCCAAGCCAGTCTGAGTCACAGGATATTAAAATTACAGAGATTCAACTCAATACGAGTAACTTGGAAAATACTTTGGCATTTTATGTTGAGGGCTTTGGTTTAACTGAGAAGAAAAATGCTGTTCAGTTACCTTTTGGAAAAATTTCATATTTTGAGGCGCAAGGCCCTGATTTATTAGCCAGTCCAGAAGAAGTCTGGGATTTGGAAATCATCGAATTCGAAGTCGTACCGGAAGTTGATTTACACCAAATTGCAAGCCAATTAGATGATTTAGGCTTAGACTATTATGTGGATAAAAAAGGTAAAATTTTGACCTTAACAGATGGTCAAAATCTAGAAATATGGTTTGTGAAATGATTGCAGCAATGTCGGACAATCCTTTAGAACTTGTAAAAGCTTATGTCGCATCTGGAATTTTTCCGGGTGCGTCTTTTGCGATTGTCAACGGCCAAGCTATAGAGAAATATGTTATTGGCTATGAATGCCTGAGGCCTGAACCAGTGCTGCTACAAACTGATATGAGTTATGACCTGGCTAGTGTCTCAAAAGTCGTCGGCACTGGCACAGTGATGATTGATTTAGTCTTGTCAGGCCAGGTAGAACTTGATGCGTTACTCATAGATTATTATCCTGATTTTAAAGGACCAGGCAGCACCACACTTACCATTCGGCAGCTTTTAACCCATACCTCAGGTATTGACCCCTTTATTGAAAATCGTCATAACCTAGCTTACGACGAGCTACGAGCAGCGCTCAATCAGGTAACTGTCACATCAGATAAGACGTTTCACTACACAGATGTGAATTTTATTTTACTGGGTTTCATGTTAGAGGAGATTTACGGACAAGATTTAGCAGATATTCTGCAAGACCGTGTTTTTAAGCCATTTAATATGCACCATACAAGTTTTGTCGCGCCTGATAAAACAGTTGCGACAGCTTGGAATTTGCCTAAAGGACTTGTCCACGACCCTAAAGCCCAGGTCTTGGGGCGTCATACTGGTTCAGCTGGTCTCTTTTCAGACTTAGACGACTTGATTGCCTTTTCTCAAGCCTATTTTGCCAACCCAGTCTATCTATTGCTACTGAAAGATTACGCAAAAGCAAACAAAGCTAGGAGCTTGGCTTGGGATTTGGTAGGACTTGAAACTTCAGCAGAATCCTCAAAAAAACAAGTGGGACAATGGTTACTGCACACAGGATACACTGGTACTTTTATTCTGTTAAACTTAAAGACCCAACAAGCCGTCATTTTTCTGTCCAATCGCGTCCATTTACGTGATGAGCGAAAGCAATGGATTGCAGACCGAAATGTTTTAATTCAAGCTTTTTTAAAAATGATGAAAATTATTTCGTGAATATCTCTGTTTGGTTGGAACACAAGCAAAAGCTAAGTTATAATCGGTCACAAAAGTGACATATTTTAAGATATAGAAAATCTCTGAAATTTTCTAGAAAATATGGTATAATAGTGCCAAAATTTAAGCGCATGTGGCAAGAAAATAGCAACAAAAAGAAATGTGCCATCACGCCGATGCCGACTAAAATAAAGATAGGAAGTTTTAAGTATTAGCCTTTTAAAAAATGCTTTGAAGATGGGACAATGATATGAGTCGAATGATGCCAGCGCGCATCCGTGCCGAGGGTGCGGAACTTTTTGATAAAGGACTGATGACCGATGTGTCTGTCAGTGGAATGAAACTTTCGGCTGATGTTGATGGTGAGCAAGTCGTTTATGATCTGGATGGTCAAAATGATTTGTGTCTTTGTGATGTCTTTCAACGTAATAAACGCTATTGTCAACATATTGCTGCTGTCGAAGAATATTTGAAAAAAGCAGATATTGAAGCAGTCGAAGAAGAAAAGAAGGCCTATGAAGCTGAAGTCGAAAAATCAAAAGAATTGCAAGCATCCGCTGACTTTTTAGCTAAAGTTAATGAGGATAAATGGGCAAATCAATCGGAAAAAATGATTTTAGAGGTTGAAGTTTCTGATCCTCGGTTAATGGAGTCCTTTTATTACAGTGGCAACTTTTTAGCTTTTACGTTCAAAATTCGTCTATCTACCATGTCTCGATCTTATATCATTAAGGACATTCCGCATTTTGTTACCTTGCTTAGAAAAGGTGGTACTTATCTGATTGGGAGTTCACATTATGTGACGCTAATGCTGTCGCATTTTGATAAAGCCAGTCAAGATTTTCTAAGTTATCTATTGAAAATCACCCCAAGCCATGAAGAAATGGCTTTGACGAATCTTTTTCGTAAGTTGGGGCGATATTTTGTCCCTCATGCAGGACTATTACCAGAGCTATTAGCCTTGACTGTGGCTATGGATTTTTCGATGAAAATATCAGATAAACCAGTCAGATATTTTAGTGTTTTGCCATTAGATGATGAAGGTGACTTGTATCAATTTGAGGTTAAACCTCTGGATGATGTCATTGAGTTGACGATTAAAGAGATGCCACATCAAACCTTCTTTGATGGCGAGATTATCTATCGGGACCATGTTTTTTATCAGTTGGATGCTGAGCAGTTGGAGATATTGAATCTTTTATCCAAAGTGCCAATGACAACAGACAACTTGAGAATGATTCATTTTGATTACGATGACAAGGATAAATTAGCTCAGGCTTTACAAATTTTTGAAAAATTAGGATACGTTGATGCACCTAGTGCCTTTAAAATTCGACCATTTAAACCTCAGTTTATCTTTGACTTGGCTGGTTTCTTAACCTTGCAGATTGCTTTTGATTATGGTGATTTTAAAATTACGAGTTTTAGAGAGTTAGATACGCTAGATTTTTCACGGTATCTACGTTTAGAAAAACGAATCTTTGATTTGGTTAAACGCTCAGGCTTTCCAGTTGGTTTTGATACGCAGACAGTGCCACCTAAAGGTGAGGAAATCTATAAGTTTTTCACTGAAATTTTACCACAATTTGCTAAATTAGGTGATGTTACTCTTTCACCAAGCATTCAAGAATTACAAATCACAGAGAATTTTGATATTGATATTGACCAAAATGGCGGATTGTTAGAGATCAATTTCAGTATGCCCCATGTGCCTGAGCAAGAATTTTCAAAACTGGTGGCGAGACTTCAAGAAAATGCTGGTTATTATGTGACAGAGTCAGGTCAACTTATCTTGCTAGGTGAGCAATTTGATGCAGTCAAGCAAGTCTTGACAGATATGTCAGATGCTGTTCAGGTTGGAGAAGGCAAAATTGCTGTTCCAACTTTTAAAACCTTCCAGCTCTCTAAAATTTTTGGTGACAAAGATGGTATCTCATATTCGAAAAAATTTGAAACCTTATATGAGAATTTGACCAATCCACACGATTTTCCGTATCAAAAACCTGAACAAATCAAGGCGACTTTACGGCCGTATCAAGAAGACGGTGTGCGTTGGATGAATATGCTGAGTAGCTACCATATGGGTGGTGTACTTGCTGATGATATGGGCCTAGGTAAAACTTTGCAGTCGATTACTTATCTGGCAAGCAATTTGTCCCAAGGTGATGTTGCCTTGATTGTTTCTCCGTCTAGTCTGATTTACAACTGGTCGAGTGAGTTTGCTAAATTTGCACCAGACCTTGAAGTTGTCGTTGTGGATGGTACTAAACATGAACGTTCAACGTTAATCAGCAATCCCAAGACGCAGATTTTTATCACGAGTTATGGTAGTTTTTTGAAAGATGTGACGACCTATCAAGCGCTTGAGCTAAACTATTTATTAATTGATGAGGCGCAAACGGTTAAAAACTTTAATTCTAAGACAAATAAAGCATTGTCTCAACTCAAAGTTGACCATACCTTTGCTTTATCTGGTACACCTATTGAAAATCGTGTTGATGAGATTTGGGCGATTTTCCAAATCATCATGCCAGGGATTTTAGGTGACCGAAAGCAATTTCGTAGACTGAAACATGATGCGATTTCTCGTATGATTCAACCATTTGTGATGCGTCGTCGTAAGGAAGATGTCCTTCTGGAATTACCAGAAAAGCTTGAGATGATACAGTATAGTGAGCTTGAAGAGTCACAAAAAATTATCTATCTAGCACAGCTTGAGGCCATCCAAAATCGTGTGAGAAATATGAACGATTATGAATTTTCACGCTCGAAAATAGAAATTTTGGCGGGAATTACACGCTTACGTCAAATTTGTGATACACCTGCTTTATTTATGTCTGATTATAGAGGAATATCTGGCAAACTCAAAAGTTTGGCAGAGCTTTTGCAGCAAATCAAAGATTCAGGGCATAGACCACTCATTTTTTCTCAGTTTAGAAAAATGTTTCCACATATTGAGAGACAGTTGGAAGAAGCGGGGATTTCGAGCTATCAATTGACTGGTTCAACACCGATTAAAGATAGAATGAAAATGGTCAAGGCTTTTAATGCTGGTTCAAGAGATGCGTTTTTGATTTCACTCAAGGCTGGTGGGACAGGTCTTAACTTAACGTCCGCTGATGTCGTCATTTTGATTGACTTGTGGTGGAATCCTTCTGTCGAAGAGCAAGCTATTTCGCGAGCTCACCGCATGGGCCAAACGAAAACGGTAGAAGTCATTCGCTTGATTACCCGAGGCACGATTGAGGAGAAAATCATGGCGCTGCAGGATAGTAAACGTGATATGGTATCGACAGTTTTAGATGGTGGTGCGGATGATAGTACGATTTCTAAGGATGAAATGAAGTCTATTTTGGGGCTTTGAGTGGGAGAAATTCGTATAAGCCGAGACTATTCCTCAAAATTTTGGTACAATGTAGTTGGTATCTCTTGTCGATGATTCTTTAAGCGACTGGTGCTATTAAAACATTCTTTAACTCAAGTGAAAGTAAGGCCAATTATGGAAAAATCGTATTACAAAAATAAAATTACATTTCCGATTATGCCCGATGATGCGGTGTTAACACCAGATAATCGGGTTATTATGACCAATCAACAACTTTTAACCAAAAATCCAGATGCATCTCTCGAGCGTTTTGAGTCATCTACTGGTAATTATGCATCGTCTGGTAGTGTCTCCGAGTCGTCTACTGAAGAGGAGCAATTCGGTTCTTTTGAGACGCGTCGTCAAACGCCAACAGTCGCTGGAAAACGTCCGTTGAGCAAAAATTTTAAGGCGTCATCTGCAAATCAAGTACCGATTAAGAAAAAATCAACCTTGGTTGAAGATGCCAGAAAGCGCGCACGTGAAAATGCGGTTGCGCCTAAACCTGTTAAACCATATGTCAATCCATTGGAACGGGCATCAGCAGAAGAGCTAGGTATCAAAGGTCTAGCGAATAAAAAAGTTGCTCAAACGCAACATTCATTGGGGAAATCAGTCTCAGGCTTTGACAAAATAGCAGCTCGTGAGTCGAACGGCTCTTTATTTGATGAGCCAAAACAGGACTATTTTGCTAGTAAACATCGGCATCGTGATGGTTTTGATACAGTTGATTAATGCTAGATAATCAAGGGCCACAAAGATGACCATTCGTTATCGTTAGACATGACACTGAGAGCAGGACGACGATGTCATAAACTCTTGTAGAAAATGATTTATTTCGTACAAAAGTGAGCTCGAAGTTTAAATTAGGAAGGAATAGAGTTTAGTTGGACGTAGATAGATTGGAAATTTCATGAAAATTTTCAATCTATCTACACTATTGCCCAACCCAACTTAAAAGAGTAGACAAATGTCACAAAAAACTTATCATTTTATTGGAATCAAAGGGTCAGGTATGTCAGCACTTGCGCTCATGCTACATCAAATGGGGCACAAAGTTCAAGGGTCTGATTCAACAGATTATTACTTTACCCAACGTGGATTAGAGTTGGCGGGCATTCCGCTTCTACCATTCGACACTAAAAATATTACGCCAGACGTTGAAATTATCGCCGGCAATGCTTTCCGAGATGATAATAATATTGAATTGGCTTACGCTAATAAAAACGGGTACCACTTTGTCCGCTACCATGAGTTTCTTGGTCAATTTATGACTAATTTCACCTCGATCGGTGTCGCTGGTGCGCATGGTAAAACATCAACAACTGGTCTTTTAGCACATGTGATGCGTCACGTGACAGACACGTCATATCTAATTGGTGATGGGACAGGTCGCGGTTCCGAAGATTCTAAATTCTTTGTTTTTGAATCTGACGAGTATGAGCGCCATTTTCTACCTTACCATCCTGAGTACACAATCATTACGAATGTCGATTTTGACCATCCTGACTATTTCACAGGAATTGATGATGTCTTTGACGCTTTTCAAACCTATGCTAATCAAGTCACTAAAGGTGTATTCGTTTATGGGGATGATAAATATCTACAAAAAATAAAAGCTAATGTGCCAATTTACCGTTACGGTTTTTCTGACAGTGATGACTATATTGCTAAAGATGTGAGGCGGACAACAAGCGGTTCAAAATTTACAGCCTATTTCCATGACCAAAAAATCGGTGAATTTGTTGTGCCGACATACGGCAAACATAATATTTTGAATGCCTTAGCAGTTGTTGCCGTGACACATCAAGATGGTTTTGACACCGAAGAAGTTGCCAAATACATGGCAACATTTGGTGGCGTGAAACGTCGATTCACAGAAAAACGAATTGGTGAACAAGTCATTATTGATGATTTTGCACACCATCCGACTGAAATTGAAGCGACAGTGGACGCAGCACGTCAAAAATATCCGGATAAAGAAATTGTTGCTGTTTTTCAACCGCATACGTTCACAAGAACAATTGCCTTGATTGATGAATTTGCGACAAGCTTAAACCAAGCTGATGCCGTTTATTTAGCACAGATCTATGGCTCAGCGCGTGAAGTTGATCATGGTGAAGTCAAGGTTGAAGACCTAGCAGTGAAAATTGAAAAACCAGCTAAAGTTATTACAGTTGATAATGTGTCACCTTTACTTGACCACGACAATGCTGTCTATGTCTTTATGGGTGCTGGTGATATTCAAAAATATGAATATGCTTTTGAAACACTTTTATCACAACTGACAAGTAATGTTCAGTAATTTAAATAAAAAAACAAACGCCAATTTTTTACTAAAGTTGGCGTTTGTCTCATGTAGCGGACAAGATATAAAAAGGGGAGAGAGATGAATATCAGACATGTTACCTCAGCAGACCTAGAAGTTGCTTATAGCATAGAAATCGCGAATTTCTCAGAGAGTGAGGCGGCAAGCTACGAGGCAATTAAGGCACGAATAGCTAAAATACCGGACACCTTTTTAGTAGCTGAAATTGATGGTCAAGTCGCAGGCTACATAGAAGGTCCAGTGATTCATGCGCGCCATTTGACAGATGATTTATTTCAAACTGTGACTGAAAATCCCACAATAGGTGGCTATATTGCGGTCACTAGTTTATCTGTTGCAGATACTTTTAAAGGTCAAGCCGTTGGGACAAAATTGATTGCAGTTTTGAAAGACCTTGCGTGTGAGCAAAAACGTGAAGGGATTACCTTAACTTGTCATGATTACCTGATTCCCTACTATGAAAAAAATGGCTTTATCAACGATGGTCAATCGAAATCGGCACATGGTGGTGCTACTTGGTATGATATGGTTTGGGAAACGACAGATTAAACCAAAAAAATCTCGCAGGTTATCCAAGCCTACGAGATTTTTTGGGAGTTATTATGAAAAAATATTTTAGGAATGATTTAAGTATAACCAGGCTTGCTTAAATGAGACTTAAATCAAAGCTTAAAGTTCAAGAACAAATTGTGGAGACTCATATAAGGAAAGAGAGGGAACGAAATTTTTGAGATATTCCTCCGTCCAATCAAGATTTGATTGCGAGCAAGTAGTGGCAAATAGCAAAAAATGTTTGCTTTATCGACTTAATTGAGTATATAATAAAGGTTATGAATATGGAAAAAATCGAATCGGCATTTGGTCTGTTATTAGCCAATGTTCAGCAACTTGAAACCCATTTAGCCACGCATTTTTACGATGCCTTGATTGAGCAAAATGTGAGCTACATTGGTAAAGCTGTCTCGGATGACTTGCAACACCGTAATGAGCAATTACGAGAACTCCAGTTGACAAAACTAGAGTGGCAAAAAGTCTATCAATTTGCTTTGGTAAAAGGTGCAAAAGAAATGCACTTACAAGCCAATCACCAATTAACACCGGACGCGATTGGATACATTATCAATTTTATGATTGAGACCTTGACTTCTGCAACTAGCTTGTCTATTTTGGAGTTAGGTTCTGGTACAGGTAATTTAGCTGAGACATTATTGACTGGATTGCAGGATAAGGAGCTGACCTATACTGGCTTTGAGGTGGATGATTTGATGATTGACCTGTCAGCTAGTATTGCTGATGTCATGCAAACTTCAGCTCAATTTTTACAGATTGATGCAGTGCGGCCACAAGTTATTGATCCTGTCGATATATTGTTATCAGACTTACCAGTCGGTTATTATCCAGATGATGAGATTGCCAAGCGCTCAGCAGTTGGTAGTCAGCTAGAGCATACCTATGCCCATCATCTATTGATGGTGCAAGGTTTTAAATACCTAAAAACAGGCGGTTATGCCATTTTTGTTGCACCGAGTGATTTACTTTCAAGTCCGCAGGCCGACTTGTTAAAAAAATGGTTGCAGGATTATGCACGCGTCGTTGCTGTCATTACCTTACCAGAGGATATAGTCACTGAAAATAATAGCAAGGCAATCTTTGTTTTACAAAAGTCCGCACAGGGGAAAGTGCCATTTATTTTTCCTTTAACCAGCCTGACAAATCCGAAAATTGTGCAAACTTTTATGACGCAATTTCTTCAAAATATGATATAATTTAATGGAAAACGTTTTCAACATAAGCGTTTTTTTAGATAGTAAACGATATCTGATGTATTACTTAAAAACATCTGAGGCACTGGAGTCGTTGAGCTGACCAGAACGACTGCCACCAAAACAGTTGCCCCAACATTTTATTTAATTGAGTTTCGGCTCCTTGGTGTCAGGAAAATAGATAAAAAGTACGCAGACACTAATGTGTCTTTACATCTTTTTCCTAATTTTCTACACACTAAACCAGTCGCCTCAACATCTTAATTTAGGAGAATGGAAAATGTCAAAAACAATTGCGATTAATGCTGGTAGCTCAAGTCTTAAATGGCAGCTTTACCAAATGCCAGAGGAAACAGTGATAGCTAAAGGACTGATTGAGCGGATTGGCTTGCCAGAATCGGTTTCAACAGTTAGTTTTGATGGCGATAAACATGTCATAGTAAAAAATATTCACAATCATACAGAAGCTGTGGCGATTTTAATGAATGACCTTAAAAATCTGAATATCATTGCACACTTTTCAGAAATCACTGGGACTGGCCACCGTGTCGTTGCTGGTGGGGAATTGTTCAAAGATTCAGTTTTAATTACTAACGAAGTGGCTAAGCAAATCGAAGCGTTATCAGATTTAGCGCCGTTACATAATCCAGCGAATGCTGCTGGTATCTATGCTTTCTGTGCACTATTGCCTGAAGCGACTCATGTCGCTGTCTTTGATACCGCCTTTCACTCAACGATGCCTGCAGTTGCTTATCGTTACCCTGTGCCGAATGAATACTATGATAAATACGCAGTTCGCAAATATGGCGCGCATGGTACAAGCCATATGTATGTCTCACAAAAAGCTGCTGAATATCTCGGCAAGGCACCAGAAGACCTTAAACTGATTACGGCACATATCGGTAATGGTGTTAGTTTAGCGGCTATCGATGGTGGCAAATCAGTTGATACGTCTATGGGCTTTACACCTCTTGCTGGTGTTATGATGGGCACACGGACTGGTGAATTAGATGCCTCACTCATTCCTTATATTATGGCTAAAGCAGGTATTACGGATGTGGCTGAAATCATTGATATCTTTAATAAAAAGTCTGGTTTGGTGGGTATTTCTGAAATTTCATCAGATATGCGTGATATTATCTCCGCTTATAAAGCGGGCGATGAAAAGGCCATTCTAGCTTTCGACATGTATATCAACCGACTTCAAAAATATATCGGTCAATACTTAGCTGTCCTAAATGGTGCAGACGCCCTTATTTTTACAGCAGGTATCGGTGAAAACTCAGATGTTGTTCGTAAAGCAGTCGTTGATGGTTTATCGTGGTTTGGCTTAGATATTGACGAAAGCAAAAACGTTTTTGGTGCGGAGGGTATTATCTCAACGCCAGATGCTAGAGTGAAAGTGCTTGTCATTCCGACAGATGAAGAACTTGTCATCGCGCGTGATGTTGAAAAAATTAAGGCACAAGCCTAAAAAAGATAAAAAACTTCCTTGATGCAATGGCCTAAGGAAGTTTTGTTGTTTCTACAAGACTAGCAAGTCTGATAGGTGAGACGTTTTAGACCAAGCTACTGTTGGCGTGAGTTTAGAATGTGCTTGAAATAAACTTAGAAATCTGATTATGTTTTTTTAAAATTCTTCAATTTTGTGGTAAAATGGATAAGATAAAGTATGAAATGAACAGTATGAAAGGTGAATTATGTCTCAAGTAAAATATAAACGCGTCCTCATCAAACTTTCCGGAGAAGCACTTGCGGGTGAACGCGGTGTCGGTATTGATATTGCGACGGTTGAGGAAATCGCCAACGAGCTGAAAGAAGTTCACGATTTAGGTATCGAAATTGCTTTGGTTATTGGCGGTGGTAATCTGTGGCGTGGTGAAGAGGCTGCGGCAGCAGGAATGGAGCGTGTTCCAGCTGACTATACAGGCATGTTAGGCACGGTCATGAATGCCCTTGTCATGGCAGATGCACTTGAGCGAGTTGGTGTCACAACACGTGTTCAAACTGCGATTAATATGCAACAATTGGCTGAACCTTATGTTCGGGGACGTGCTTTACGCCATCTTGAAAAAGAGCGTATTGTGATCTTTGCTGCTGGAACTGGATCACCTTATTTCTCAACGGATACGACGGCTGCACTCAGAGCCGCTGAAATTGGTGCTGACGCCATTCTCATGGCTAAAAATGGGGTTGATGGGGTTTACAATGATGACCCACGCACCAATACGGCAGCGATTAAGTTTGAGGAATTGACGCATATTGAAGTGTTGAAGCAAGGTTTGAAGATTATGGACTCAACGGCATCCAGCTTGTCTATGGATAACAATATCGACCTTGTTGTCTTTAATCTCAATGAAAGTGGTAATATCAAACGTGTCGTTCTGGGTGAACATATCGGAACAACCGTGTCTAATTAATTTTGAAGAAAATATAAGAGGAAGACTATCATGACAAATGACATCGTAACAACGGCTCAAGACCGTATGAAACAATCTATTGACAGCTTGCAACGTGAATTTGGTAGCATTCGTGCTGGACGTGCTAATGCGAGCTTGCTTGACCGCATTACTGTGGACTATTATGGTGCTCCAACACCTTTGAATCAATTGGCAGGTATTTCTGTACCTGAAGCGCGTGTGCTTTTGATTACACCGTTTGATAAAACAGTGATTAAAGATATCGAAGCTGCGCTAAATGCGAGTGATTTGGGAATCAATCCGCAATCTGATGGTAATGTGATTCGCTTGGTTATCCCGGCTCTGACTGAAGAACGTCGGAAAGAACTAGCAAAAGAAGTGAAGAAAACAGCTGAGGGTGGTAAAGTAGCAATTCGTAACATCCGTAAAGATGCCATGAATGATGCTAAGAAATCTGAAAAAGCAAAAGAAATTACAGAAGATGAGTTGAAAACACTTGAAAAAGAAATTCAAAAAGTGACAGATGCTGCGGTTAAAGAAATCGACCAACACACTGCCAATAAAGAAGAAGAGCTTTTGACAGTTTAATTATTATAGAACCGCACAGTACACTAGTGTGGTTTTTTGATACTTTCGAACGCATACAACTCTGGACAGCAGTCGAGAAACAGTCTGCTTTTTATGGTATAATGGAGAAAATTGCATCTATTTAACCAATGAGATATGAAAATAAAGAGGATACTATGACAGATTTAAATGCCCTTATGGCAACTATGATTACCGGAAAAATCACTGATGAAAATGAGCAAAATTACTACATTCAAAAAGAGGGTCTGATTTTCAGATTACCGAAAACTGAGGGCGATTTTGCGATTGGTGACGATGTGACAGGATTTGCCTACACGGACAAGGCAGGAAAGCAACGATTGACTCTAACAGAACCCACAGCCACGCGAGACGCTTACGGTTGGGGGACTGTAACTGATGTTAGAAAAGATTTAGGTGTTTTTCTGGATGTCAACATTCCTGAAAAAGACATCGTCGTTTCAGTTGATGTTTTGCCTGAATTGAAAGAGTTATGGCCGAAAAAAGGCGATAAACTGTACGTTAAACTTGATGTTGACAATAAAGACCGTATCTGGGGAGAGCTAGCCTACCCTGAAACTTTTGTACAGATGGCTGGCAAAGCTTATGATAACATGCAAAATCAGAACTTACACGCTATTGTCTACCGCAATAAACTCTCTGGTAGCTTTGTTTATCTGCCAGAAAATAATATGCTTGGCTTTATTCATCCAAATGAACGTTTTTCTGAACCGCGCTTAGGACAAGAACTTGATGTGCGCGTGATTGGTTATCGTGAAATTGATAGAACGTTAAATCTTAGCCTTAAACCGCGCTCTTACGAGATGTTGGATGCTGATTCACAACTGATTATGACTTACTTGGCACAACAAGGTGGTCATATGCCTTTCTACGATAAATCAGCACCAGAGGCTATCAAAGCAACATTTGCCATTTCAAAAGGCCAATTTAAAAAAGCATTAGGTGGTCTAATGAAACAAGGTAAAATCAAACAAGATGAGACAGGAACGACATTACTATGAGCCAAGAACGAGCAATATTTGCGGGTGGCTGCTTTTGGTGCATGGTGCAACCCTTTGAGGAAATGCCAGGCATTTTGAGTGTTTTGAGCGGCTATACAGGTGGTACCACGCAAAATCCAACCTATGAAGATGTTTTAAGTCATCAAACTGGCCACACAGAGGCTGTTGAGATTATTTTCGATAACGATGTCGTCAGTTATCGGGAGTTAGTTGCGCTTTACTGGACGCTGACCGATCCGACGGATGCCTTCGGTCAATTTCAAGACCGTGGTGATAATTATCGTCCAGTGATTTTTTATGATAATGCTGAACAGGCGCAGGTAGCGACTGAAAGTAAAGCGCAATTACAGGCTTCAGGACGCTTCGATTTTCCGATTGTTGTGGCGATTGAACCGAGTCAGACATTCTGGCCGGCAGAAAGTTACCACCAAGGTTTTTATAAAAAGAATCCAACTCGATATGCCCAAAGTTCACAAATGAGACACGACTTTCTAGCCAAACAATGGGGGGAGAAATGAGTTTTTATATTTTTTTGATGAAACATCGGGCGTATAAAGAAATTGATGCTATCACTAAACTCGCTAACTTGGTTTATGATGACACGACGTTTCCAAAACAATCATCAAATTTCGATGAAATCTCATCTTATCTGGAAACTCATGCAAACTTTGCCTTTAATTTATCAACATTTGATGAGATTTGGGAGCTGTATTTAGCGGGTTGATTATTGCCTTACTTGATTTTTTCAAATTAAGCCACTAGTGATGGTGGTTTTTTTGTTCTTCTTTAAAATTTTAAAAAAGCTGTATTTTTGCTCTTCAAAAACTAATAGTATAGGGACAATATGTTAAATGTATACTTAAAACAACATTTATGAAACCCATTGTTATTGAATTGATATAAATAAAAAAATTTTGTGGTAAAAAGTAAAAGGAGAAAAAATGAAAAGCCTATCGGAACGTATCGGAGGTAAAATTAATAGTGTAACGGTTAAATATCGTGTAGTTATAAATACTGTATTGGTTTTGTTTTTAAGCGTCAGCATCGGGATCGGTACCTGCCAATCAAGCTGTTGCAACAAAAATAACACAAGAAAAAGTTATTAAAGAAAAAGTATTAGCTATTAAAGTAGAAAAACGATAAAGAAAATAGAATCAGTTGAAGAAGTACAAACTGAAAATGTGATAGTCGAAAGCAAAATAATGTTAAAGACAAATGATTTACCAGAAGAGGGTAAAGTTGCTGCACCATAAATTATAGAAGTAGAAGAACTATTACTTATCTAACAAAGTTTTGAATAGTCTCCTTTGATATGAAAAAAGTTTATTAAGAAATTGGTTTCTTGTTTAATTAGGAACGGCATTTTTATCATATTTTGTTTCTATAATTTTATCTCTGCAAATTGATGATCAAAACTATCATAAAACAGAAGGTGTTTTGGCACAATAAGACTTAGACAAGTCAAATAATAAATAACTTGACAAAATACAAAAATAGCGGTACAATGTTACGGTATGCTTTATAAAAAGCAGACTGCGTGGGAGGGCATTCGTCCATTAAACCACATCACGAGAAGAGATTTCGCAAGAAATCATTATTAGGAGGAAATTATCGTGGCTAAAGAAGTACAAAACATCGTTAAATTGCAAATTCCAGCCGGAAAAGCAACACCAGCTCCACCAGTAGGACCAGCACTTGGTCAAGCTGGTATCAATATCATGGGCTTCACAAAAGAATTTAATGCACGTACAGCTGACCAAGCTGGCATGATCATTCCAGTTGTGATCTCAGTATACGAAGATAAATCATTTACTTTCGTTACAAAAACACCACCAGCAGCTGTTTTGCTAAAAAAAGCAGCAGGTGTTGAAAAAGGTTCTGGTACACCTAACACAGTTAAAGTGGCAACTGTTACCAAAGCACAAGTACAACAAATCGCTGAAACTAAAATGGAAGACCTTAACGCTTCATCTGTTGAATCTGCAATGCGCATGATCGAAGGAACAGCACGTTCAATGGGCTTCACTGTCGAAGGTTAATTTTCGATTTTTCTGTCGTAATTTCAGATATGACTTTGGGTCATTTTTGAATGATAGAGAATATCAAAATGCTGCTTTCAGACTGAGGTCTGAATGATGTCAACCACCGATCGACTATGATGAAGCGGTGGAAGGTTGCTTGCAACCGCTAAAACCACAAGGAGAAATTTATAATGGCTAAAAAAAGCAAACAATTGCGTGCTGCTTTGGAAAAAGTAGAAGCAAGTAAAGTATACACAGTTGAAGAAGCTGTTGCATTGGCACAAGAAACTAACTTCGCTAAATTTGATGCGACTGTTGAAGTTGCTTACAACTTGAACATCGACGTTAAAAAAGCTGATCAACAAATCCGTGGCGCAATGGTATTGCCAAACGGAACTGGTAAAACAGCTAAAGTTTTGGTTTTCGCTAAAGGTGAAAAAGCTGAAGAAGCTAAAGCTGCTGGCGCTGACTATGTTGGTGAAATGGAATACGTTGAAAAAATCAACGGTGGTTGGTTTGATTTCGACGTTGTCGTAGCGACACCTGATATGATGGCTGTTGTTGGTCGTCTTGGTCGTGTACTTGGACCACGTAACCTTATGCCTAACCCTAAAACTGGTACTGTAACAATGGACGTTACGAAAGCAGTTGAAGAAGTTAAAGCTGGTAAAGTCACTTACCGTGCTGAAAAAGCTGGTATCGTACACGTGGCTATCGGTAAAGTGTCATTCGAAACTGAAAAATTGGTTGAAAACTTTAAAGCAATCAACGCTGTTATCGCCGCTGCGAAACCAGCAACTGCTAAAGGAACTTACATCCAAAGCTTGACAGTGACAACTACTTTTGGTCCTGGTATCAAAGTAGATCCAAACTTCTAATTCGAACGAATATTAAAAAAGTCATTTAGTTATGAATGGCTTTTTTCTTTGTTTTAAAATTGAATTGGAAATATGTTTTAAAATGATAGAGAAGACGTTTAACTCGTGATTTTTTTAATAAATAAAAGGCTGTTATTGAAAGGAAATAGGAACATTGATTTATAAAGGACTGTTATCAGTTGTCGTGACAGGGTTAGTAATAATAAGAGAATTTTAGCATTTATTATTATTATTTTAGTTGACATTAGGGTAGAGTTTGTATAAGATTTAATAAGACTAATATATTTCCGTATTTTAGGACGTTTTTTAGGTGGTAGATCGCAATATTTTCATGATTTATTGCCTAGATTAGAAGCATTAACAGGGATTTAATTCTTGTTTTATTATTTTTATATAATATCAGATATATAAATCTTAATATTCTGTTATTATTACTTTTCAGGGGGTGTTATTTTATGTTAAAATTTGTATGGTGTTACATGACGGCTGCGTTTGCTATTTTGTTTGCATTCCAGTCGATTGGAATGACGGTAATGGGCGATTACATGATGTTTGTTGGTATGTTATGCTTGAGCTTTGTCTTGATAAAAGATGATAGAATAAAGGAAATGATTGCGTCTAATATTTGTTTAGCAATTGTTATATTAACGCTTTGGTTTTCTGAGCATACCTTTCATTATATTCAAAACACAGGTATGTTGCTACTTTTTATTGGTGCCATGGTGACTGCTGAATTATTCGGAGTGTTCTGGGGGCGGAAGTTTGCTCGTAATCAATTTTAAGCAAGTGTTGTATCAATCATTAACGTTACGTTAATAGTTTCAAGATAAGCTACCATTAAGTACATAAAAAAACGAGTTCTCAATTACTTTGAGAGCTCGTTTTGAATTTTAGTCGATAGTGCATTAATCGCATCAATTCTTGGCTGTGCTTGGAACTGATATTCTTTGATGTCTTTTTTGATATCATCCATGACAAATTGTGCATAACCAAGTTCAAATTTGACGGCATCCAAATGTTTCTTAGCTTCAGCTGTTTCTGAAATAAAATCACCACTGATAGCTTTTAAGTCTTTAAAATAGTCGACAATGCCCATATTAGCTTTCCTTTCTACGACTTCACTTCCTGAAATCTTGAAACTTGACCTGCGCTCAGATCCGTCCAAGCGTGGTCATTCACGAACTTTCATTCGCACAAAGGCGTTCTCCTTTTAGTCAATGTTGCTAGATCTCTGATACCATTGTCCTAAGTATTAAGGGGCGGTTAGAGTACTCTGTAGTGCATTTAGGTCGATGTCGTGTTCTGTGAAACTAGCTTTGAAACCATCGTCTTTACTATAGCGTGGAATCAGGTGAACGTGTGCGTGGAAAACAGTTTGTCCTGCAATTGTTTCATTATTTTGAAGAATATTCATACCGCTTGCCCCTAGTGTTTTGGTAATGTGACTCGCGATTTGTGGGATTTTAGAAAATAACGTTGCAGCATCTTCGCCGGTCATTTCTAAAACGTTTCGGATATGTTTTTTTGGAACGACTAGCGTATGACCTTTGGTCGTTTGTGTGATATCGAGAAAGGCTAGGACATCATCGTCTTCATAAATTTGATAAGAGGGAATATCCCTAGAGATAATTTTACAAAAAATGCAATCTGTCATGAATGTCACCGTTTCTTTTCTGAAATTTGTTATAATTACATTATAACATCTTCTGACTTAAAAGTGTTGTAGGGTCAAGCGCTGTTGTTTTAATGCTTGAAAATTAATGTAATTAACCAAACAACTAACCAAGCAATCAAAAAAATCATTAGTTGGATACAAAATAAAGTCTACTAGTAAGAAAGAAACTGGTAGCTTTTTTTATTTGAAAATTGTAAATGACGTTAGCTACTTTGAGGGCAAGAAAAAATGCTATGAAATGTGAGACCTGTAGTTACGAAATACAAAAAATGAAATTGTATTAATTAAATAATACTGTATCTCTACATAATAGTGTCTACTCTGATATAATAGATGAGGATTGAATTGCTACGATTTTGATAGAAATGGAGTGATATGATAAAAAGAATAATAGATAGCGTAATCAGATGGGATAGTTTTATCTTAAAACAACCCATTTTTAATGCAATTTTTTCATCAATGAGGCAAACAGTACCAATACTTGCTGTAAGTGTATACTTGCAACTAACTATTAATATCTTTCTAAAACCTGATGCTCTCGTTACAAGACTCTTTGGCATATCTGTGAAGTTTCCTAATTTTATAAATTTACAGGAAATTTCTTCCCATTTAGACATTATAGTCTTAATGATCTTTGCAACAACATATAGTCTATCTTACCTATCTGTACGTCAAGTTTCTCAAAAGATCTTACCAACTCTTATTAATTTTTTAGGTCCATTCTTTATATTAACTGAGAACAATAAAGTAATGACTTACAGTACGATGCACTATTTGTTAATTATTATCGTTACAACAGTGAGTTGTGAAAGTTTTACTTATTATAAAAAGAAATTTTGTAGAAATGACTTGCAGCCTTTTTCAGCAAGATATTTATTGTGGGCTGGTATTATTTTGTCGTTTTATTTAACGATTCATAGATTTTCTATCGCCAATATATTTCAACAAATAGTAAGTGGAATATCAATAAATCAATTTTGGACTACTTTTCAAGGATTGATAATTTTTAGTTTTCTTGTTCCATTATTTTTTGGTATTGGATTTTCAATTCCAAATGAATTTTTTAGTAATCAAACTGCCCTTCCTTCAGTCATAAAAAATTTAGATGAGATATTAAAAAATAAAAATAGTATTCTCCCCTATCCTACGAATTTATACAGTGTCTACCATGCGTTTTCACAATTTGGAGGAGTCGGTAATACATTAGTACTTAGTTTTATGTTACTGTATGCTGTCTCAAAAAAACGTCAAAATTTAGGTTTTTTATCTCTTTTACCCAGCTTATTTGATCAAAACCAATTACTGTATTTTGGGTTACCGATTTTTTTTCGACCGATCATATTGTTCCCAATGTTAATTACAAGTATTATGGGAACTATAATTGGATATTTAGCAATAGTTAGTCATTTGATTAAGCCAGCTTCTTTAATAATTCCAAATGAGATACCCAACTTTTTATTAGCGTTTTTAGGAAGTAATGATGGTTGGACTTTAATTTTGAATACCTTTATTATTTTTATTTCAATTATTGTATATAGCCCATTTATTAAAATACAAAATAGTGAGGTAGATTATGAAAAATAAGATAGCTATCATCTTAAGTTTACTTTTTATGTCTGTCATTGCCTATTATGGTCACAATTGGGTTATTAACATGGATGATAAGGAATCAAAGCTTAGGAACTCTCGTTTAAAACCGATTATTTTTATTCCTGGCTCAAACGCTGATATCAATCGTTTTAATAGTTTAATATCCAAATTGAATAACACTGAACCTAAGCATAGTATCCTAAAAGTTCAAGTAAATACAGATGGTAGTTTGGATTATTTTGGTTCTTTAAATTCAAAAGACCTTCGACCGTTTATTGTTATTGGTTTTAAAAATAACAATGATGGATACAGTAACATAAAAAAACAATATGAATGGTTAAATATAGCGATGAATGATCTGCAAACAAGATATCATTTTAAAAACTTTCAAGCGATTGGGCATTCGAATGGGGGATTAATTTGGACGGGTTTTTTAGAAAATGGATATGATGAAGATAAATTTCAGATCTCTGATTTTATGTCTTTAGGTACACCCTATAATTTTTCGGAGACTTCACCAACACGTCCTACTGTTATTTTAAAAGAATATATTGAGAATAAAAATAAATTGCCTAAAAATTTATCAGTATATTCGATTGCTGGAACAGAAGATTACACTGATGACGGAGTAGTACCTGTTCAGAGCGTTATGGCAGGAAAGTATATTTTTCAGAAGCAAGTTAAGCTATTTACACAAATCACTGTTTCGGGCGAAGAGGCCCAGCATTCAAATTTGCCAGAAAATGATGAAGTAATATCTTTAATACAGGAATATTTATTGAAAACTTTCAAAAGTAAGGGAAAGAATAATTTTAATAGTAAGATATAAATCAGTTGAAAATGAGAAGATGCACTTGGAATTACCTTATAAAATAAAAAAAGACTATCAGTAAGAACCAAGTAGTTTATGATTATACAATTTTTTATCGTTTAATTTTATAGACATTGTGTAATGAAGGGATACGAAGTATTTAAGGTACAACTTTTAATTGCAAGGTGTAATTAGCTTATTGATGAAGTATGTTATCAAAATAACCCAAAAACTAACCAAGCAATTCAAAAATCATGAGTTGAATAAAAAAATAAAGTCTACCCGCATGAAAAAAAAACTGGTAGACTTTATTTTGTGTTTAAATTGATGTGTAATGCGTTATTTTATATTAAGTATGTGATTATTGAAATATTTATTATAAAAAAAGTTTATATGATATAATTGAATTATGATTGTGTCCTCATATAGACGTTGATGTGCATTGAAATTTCAAAATCTTGAGTTTTGATTAGGCTGTGGAAAATAGTTCATAATAGAATTTATAAAGAGGATGGCATGTGAATAAAATAAAGGATAGGATGATAAGTCTTTTTGAACTAGGTATAAATTCGGGGAAAATGTAACAATAGATCAACATAAAATTAGTAATAAATTGATGTATGAAATGCGGAATAGTATTAAAGGTGATAACTGTTTTTACTGTAATGCTTCTACCACTAGTTTTTGCAACTCACATTCTATCCCATCATTTGTTTTAAAAATATATCCGAGAATGATCAGCTTTTAAATTTGAATAGTTTTTTTAAAAAAATCCTTTATCTGATGAAGTAAGCAGATTAAGAAAATCGGGAGCATTTGAGATCAGCAGTTATCACATTATAGTATTTGATGTAAAAAAGAGTATAGAGAGCGTATATGACATTGAAAATTGAAAATTTAACAGGTGGTTATTTCGGGACGACCGTTCTGAAAGACGTGGATTTTACGGTCAATGACGGAGAACTTGTCGGCTTGATTGGCTTAAACGGTGCAGGTAAGTCGACGACAATCCAGGAGATTATTGGGTTGCTGACACCCTATCAAGGTCAAATTTTGCTAGATGGTTTGAGTATCCGTGAGGACGCTGAAACCTACCGTAAAAAAATTGGTTTTATTCCTGAGCAACCGTCTTTGTATGAAGAATTGACCTTGCGTGAGCATATTGAAGTCACTGCACTAGCCTATGATGTTGCGCCAGAAGTGGCTATGTCACGTGCTGAAAAATTACTGAAAACATTTAGACTTTCTGATAAGTTAGACTGGTTTCCGGCAAATTTTTCTAAAGGGATGAAGCAAAAAGTGATGATTATCTGTGCTTTTTTAACAGAGCCGTCACTTTATATTATTGATGAACCATTTTTGGGGCTTGACCCACTTGCTATAAATGACTTGATTGACCTGATGTTAGAGATGAAAAAAACAGGAGCATCCATCTTGATGTCAACGCATATTTTATCAACTGCAGAGAGGTTTTGTGATAAATTTATCGTCTTACACGAGGGTCGAGTCATTGCAGACGGTGACTTAGCAGCACTTCGTGTGAAATTTAACCTACCTGAGGCAAGTCTTGATGAGATTTATGTCGCTTTGACTGATGAAAGTTGGCAGGCGCATGGCTAAAGATATTTATGATTTATTTGCTAAAAGGCATGGCAACTGGCGGTCACAAAACCTCAAATATCTTCGCTATGTCTTTAACGACCATTTTGTTCTTGTTATCATGTTTCTCATAGGTTTTCTAGCCTATCAATACGCTGATTTCTTGAAAAAATTACCAGCGCATTGGCTACCGGGTTATGTGATAGCTGTCCTAGTCTCTATAGTGGTGTTATTTTTCGGGCAATTAGCGACATTTGTCGAACGTGCAGACCAACAGTTCCTCCTAGCAAAAGAAAAAGCTGTCCAAGCCTATCTGAAAAATGCTGTGAAAAAATCTCTGGTCTTTCCGGCGGTTGTGATTGTCTTGATGACGTTTATCATCAGACCACTGATAAGCCTACCCTTTACTTTAACGCTAGTCTGGGCTATCGTCTTAATCGCGATTAAATATATGCTACTCTCTAAAAAAGCTCAGTCCTTTGTTCAAAATGAGTTGATTCAGTGGCAGTCACTTATCAATTATGAGAAAAATCGGCAGAATGCGGTGCTGAAGGTATTTAGCCAGTTTACAGATGTCAAGGGATTACAGCAGCAGGCAAAACGTCGCAAGTATTTGGATGTCTTGCTACCTAAGACAAAAATGACCTATGATTACCTTTTTATCAGAACTTTTTTGCGAAGTGGTGATTATTGGCTGCTGATGTTACGTTTGTTAGGACTTGCTGTGCTTTCACTTATCTTTATTCATGCGGATATTTTTGCTTTGTTACTCGCTTTAATTTTTAATTACTTACTTGTTTTTCAACTGTTTCCGATTCGTCAATCTCAGGATTATCAGATCTTAACTAATCTTTACCCACTTAAAGCAAGTGCTAAAAATTTGGCAGCGGGTAAGTTGATTCGAAATCTGGTGTTTACAGTTAGTTTGGTTGAGCTAGTAGTGAGTCTGCTAACTTTCCAAAATAAACTGCTTGCAGGTATTTTTGTTCTACTTGCTGTCTTGATGGGTGTGCTTTATCCAAAATGGAAACTAAAATAAAAAATAGCGTTTCAGCGCTATTTTTTAATACCCGATTTTACCGATTTTTTCATAATCTGTGATTTTCTCTACTTTGTTGTCGTCTGTGACAAAGACAACTTGTGGTTTGAGAACTCTAGCCTCTTCTGGAGTGACTTGCGCATAGGCCATGATGATGATTTTATCCTGGACTTGGACTTTTCTAGCAGCAGCACCATTGAGGCAAATGACGCCTGTGTCCGCTGGACCTTCAATCACGTAGGTCTCAAAGCGCTCGCCGTTATTAATGTTCACGATGTGTACTTTTTCATAGGGAAGTAAGCCTGACGCTGCTAATAATTTAGCGTCGATAGTGATGCTACCGACATAGTCCAATTCTGCCTGTGTGACGGTTGCGCGATGAATTTTGCATTTTAGCATATCTAGTAGCATGATTAGGCCTCCAAGTGTATGAGTGTGTTGTCTATCAGTCGTGTTTGATCAACATAGACGGCAAGTAGCAGTAAGATGTCTGTGGTGATGATGTTGATGTCTTGTAGGGTAGCAGGGTCAACGATTTTGATATAGTCTATTTTGGTTAAGGATTGGGTCTGGATATGTGTTTTGAGGGCGGTTATAATGTTGCTCGTTTTGAGCTCACCATTTGAAATGAGGGTTTCAGCCAATGCTAGCGCCTGGGATAAGACGACGGCTTGTTGTCTAGCCTCTGTACTAAGATAGGTGTTGCGTGAACTTTTAGCTAGGCCATCTGTCTCGCGGATAATGGGGCAGACAACTAGGTCAATATTTTGGTTGAGGTCACGCACCATTTGTTGGAGTACAGCAACTTGCTGGGCATCTTTTTGACCAAAGTAAGCTTTGTTTGGTTGGACGAGGTTGAAGAGTTTGGTGACGACTGTTGTGACGCCGCGGAAATGTGTGGGGCGGCTCTTGCCCTCTAGGAGCTCGCTGATGCCAAATGTTGTGACATAGGTATTAAAGCCAGACGGATACATCTCAGAAACGCTAGGTGCGAAGATAAGGTCGGCACCTGCCTCTAGACATTTGAATTGGTCTTGTGCGAGGTCTCGTGGGTAGGTTGTTAAATCTTCACCTGCAGCAAACTGAGTGGGGTTGACAAAAATACTGACGACGACTCGGTCATTGTCAGTGGCGGCCTTGCGGATAAGGCTTTGATGGCCCTCATGTAAAAAGCCCATGGTTGGGACGAAACCAACTGTTTGATGCGCAGATTGCCATGATGCGAGTTTTGCTTTGAGTTCAGCAATGGTTGTGGCAGTTGAAATTGTCACGATTTTTCTCCTTGTCTACTACTAGTGGTACTAAATTCTTGTTTTAACTTTTGGATGATATCCGAATCAATTTTGTAGCTCTCAGTCTCGTTTGGAAAATCGCCAGACTGGACATCCTTTTGATAGCTGGAGACGGCATCTTTGAAGAGTGTGCTCCCCTCAGCAAAACGGCGAACAAATTTGGGTTGAAGGGTATCAATCATGCCGAGCATATCTTGATAGACTAGGACTTGCCCGTCAGTTGCGTTACCTGCACCGATGCCAATGGTCGGAATATGTAAAAGTTGACTAATGAATTCGCCCAATAGCGAAGGAATTCCCTCTAAGACAACCGCAAAAGCACCGGCGTTTTGCACGGCAAGGGCATCTTTAATCACTTGTCGGGCAGCAGTTTCGGTGCGCCCTTGTACTTTGAAACCACCAAAGGCGTTGACGGATTGTGGGGTTAGACCGAGGTGCGCGACGACTGGGATAGCAGCTCTTGTGATAGCGGTAATGACATCGGAAAAAGCCTTGCCACCCTCTAATTTAACGGCATTTGCGCCACCTTCTTGAATCAGACGGCCAGCATTGATGACAGCAGCTTCGGTGCTAATGTGGTAAGATAAAAATGGTAAATCGGCCACAACAAAAGCACTTTTTGCAGCGCGTGAGACGGCCTTGGTATGATGGAGCATATCAGCCATTGTCACGCTCAGTGTATCTTCATGGCCTAGCATGACCATTCCGAGAGAATCACCGACCAAAAGCATATTGATACCCGCTTCATCGAAGAGTCTGGCTGTTGTGAAGTCGTAGGCAGTTAACATTGTGATTTTTTGCTGTTTATTTTTTTGTTCTTGAAGTGAAAGGACGGTATTTAGCATGTTTTCTCCATGTTTTGTCAGTTAAAGTGCGACTTGGTTTTTTCTTTCTCATATCTTACCATAATCACGAGGATTTTAGAGTGATAAAATGTGTTTTATTTTTAAAAAGGTGTTGATTATTCGGATAATTCGGAAAATGGTCGCAAGATATCTATCTAGGACATCTTATATTTAGCATCATTAGATGATGATAACATTTGGAAATAACTTAGCGATGTCGCCTTTTATCACAATAAATCATATATTTCGGATGAAAAATTTTAGGTATCCAATCAAAATATGGTATGATAGAAGAGATAGAGTTTGGAATGAATACTTAATTAAGTGACCTTTATTTTAAAGTCTACATTCTATCTGACGCCATCTCTTATGAAAGAGATACTTATCGCATTTTTAGCGGGTTTCCCCGCTCATCATTAAAGGAGTTGCCATGATGAAACATCTAGATTACAGGCACCAAGAGAAGTGGGCGCTTGCTGATAATACTTTGATTCCTCAGTCGCCAATCGATGTGCAGACGGATCAGTTGCTAGCTAAGGTTGATACATCTTTGCAAATTAATTTGCCGAGTGATCAAGAAGTTATTGTGAAAGATACGCCGATAGGAATTCAAATCTATGCGGATGGTGATTTACAATGGCGCGGTCATGAATATATGCTCAACCGTTTCCATTTTCATGATGGTGCTGAACATTTGGTTGATGGTAAAAGACATGCAGCTGAGATTCACTTTGCTTTTGAGAGTGTTGATATCAACCAGCTTGTTTTGGCCGTATTTGCCGATGTCGATGAAGACTGTACAGATGACAGTATTTTAACTTTGTTAAATAGCTCACATAAGTTGGTTGACTTTGATATCAATAAATTGTTACCGCAAAATCATACTTTTTGGACTTACAAAGGTTCAATGACGACACCACCATTGAACCAAACGATTACTTGGTTGATTTTAGAAGAACCGATCAAAATTTCACCAGCTGAGAAAGATTTATTACAAGATAAATTACGGAGCAATTACCGTAATATTCAAGAAACGAAAGATCGCGATGTTTATCGGATTGAAGATTAAGCACCAAAAATAGAGAAAGTTGAGTAAAAAAACGAAAAAATGAAAATTATCATGGCAAGTGATCACGCAGGGGTCGAGTTAAAAGCAGAAATTAAGGCATTACTAGAAACAATGGGGCATGAGGTTGATGATATGGGACCTTATGACACAACTGCGGTTGATTTGTCAGATTTCGTCTATCCGGCAGCTCTCAAAGTGAGTCAGGAAAAAGTATGCGGCATTTTCGTTGATGGTGTGGGGTATGGTTCTGCCTTAATCGCCAATCGAATTTATGGTATTGATGCCGTTGTGTGTCAAGATCCTTTCTGTGCGAAATTAGCGCGTGAGCATACAGACAGTAATGTCTTATGTTTAGGTGGTAAAATCATTGGTTCAGCGCTTGCATTGGAGATTGTTCGGACTTGGATGACGACTGATTTTCTACCAGAAGAAAAATATATTCGTCGTGTTGAAAAAGTCAAAGCTATTTCAGAAAAACATTTGGTTAAAAATTTTTAAGCGGTTGAACTGCTATAATATAAAAATCCCTCAGACTACTATCTTGAAGTTTGAGGATTTTTTCTATTTAAAGCTTAAAGCGTCACAATTTTTGTACCATGCACATAGGAACTATTTGTCTCAATTGAAATTATTTCAGCGTTGGCAGCGCTCACGCCACCACCTGCTAAAATCTGGATACGGCCAGCAGCATAGCTGACAAGTTCAGCGATTTTAGCTGTATTGATGGGTTTATCAAGGCTGTCACCGTGCATGAGAATTTTATCAAATCCGAGAGTGATGAGTTCATCTAGGGCGGATTTTTGTAAGTCTGAGGGTATTTCATCAAATGCCATATGAAAGGTTATGGGAAGGCCCTGGCTCGCTATCACTAGCGTTTCCAAAGCTTCTAAGTCTAAGCTGTTATCATCTGTTAGTGCACCAAATACTAACTCATTTGTGCCAGCTTCAATGGCTTTCAAAATGTCAGACTCCATGATACGTAGTTCGATGGAGTTGTAGATGAAGTTACCACCACGTGGGCGAATCATACTAGCAAGGGTTGTTTTGGTATCCTTGAGGTAGTCGGCGGTTTCTTTGATGACGCCGTAGCTTGGGGTTGTACCGCCAACTGCGAGGTTGTCGCAGAGCTCAATGCGTTCAGCACCAGCAGCGACCGCTCGAGGAATATCGGTAAAGTTTTCAGCACAAAATTCTCTGATTAACAAGGGTGTGTCTCCAATCTGTTTTTTCAATTACTTTGATTATAACATACCTGTGTCTGCTCAGAAAGATTAGTTAGTTGAGCGACAAAAATTATTTTTACGGTCGGAGAGTTTGTTTAAGAATTTATCAAGTTCTGCTTTGTTCCAATTTGAGTAAAATAAGGAGGTTGAGAAGAACGGCACGTCGGCATATTTATTCTCTGGCATCCAGTTTGAGATGATGGCATCTGGCTTTTCGCCTTTGAGCTGATTAAAGGTATATATGATGATAGGCGCAGGTGTCGTATCTCGAATTTTAGAAATCAGCATCTCACGATGGAGTGGCGATGAGTTTGTTTGAACCAATATTTTAAGTGGTTTCTTGTGTTTTCTGAGAATGTTTTTAAAGAGGATAATGTAGTGATAGTAGAGATTAGGAAAATTTAAAATGAGTTTCTGAATTTTAGGATTATGGTCTCGGAGTTCGACAACAAAGTCATTGATAAATTCAAAAGTGATTGCTTCTGAGCGATAAATTTCTTCAGCTGTTTCTTCTAGGTCGAAGATTTTATTTCGTCCTCTAAAAATTTCCGCCTCTTTGTTCATGAGGGTGAGATTATAGTGGAGGTAGTGTAACTCTTCTGGTGACAAGCTAAAGGTAATATTTTTCTGGAATTGGGTAATCAAATCATGTACTTCTGACGATTTTGAGCGTTCAATCTGGAAATCAGTTGTTTGAAAAGTTTCCAACATGATTAAGTTTGCGCGACAAAAAATAAAGTAGAGGTAACGACCTTCTCGTTGTTTGGTCTCGAAATCAGGGCATGTATTGAGGAAACCAACCGCCTCTATTTTGTCGAAAAAATCATCAAATGTAACATAAGGTGAGTCGGGTATTGCAAATATATCCTCATCTGGTGTCAGGAAAGAACCATGTCTCGTATTGACTTGGAAAACGTAGAAACTCAATTTGATTCTCAAAAAAGTAGCATAATCGATGTTTGGTACAAAATCAATGATAAGTTGACTTGCTGCCTCGAGACTTGGTGTTTTCTGGATAATTTGTTCCAAATCTAATCCCCAAAAAATGTTGTGGTAGACAAATCTAACTTGGTACGCCTTGCCATGCATGGGCTTTCTTTGTAGAAAGTTAATGTAGCAGTTGTAGCAGTCCAGGTAGTCATTTAGCTGTTTGATATGAACGGAACATTTACTACGGCTAATTTCCAAATCTTTATGTAAGCTTGTAAAAGTTGTAGAAGTATCAGAGAAAATACGATACATCATTTGATATTTGACTGATTTTTCAACCAAGTAATGGTGGAGCTTAAAGAGATTGAAAGCTGTTTCTTGGGCCATTTTGAAATGATTGGCTTTGACTGAAAAAGTTGTTAGCCCTTGTTCATGACAATAGTCGAGTAGCTTATCAAAATAACTTTTAACAGTTTGTTTTGCAAGGCCCAACTCTGTCTCTAACTCGCTCAATGTAAGTTCATGATTGGGAGCGGCGTTAAGCAAATTAATCATTTTTAAGATATAATGTGAGTCTTTATCTAATAGAAAATTTTTCATTTCTAATGCTCTCCTTGTTTTTTTTAGTGGATAGTATCGGATGGCAGGTTGAATTCATCAATACCATATATTGGAAACTCTGATATCAAATAAGTGTGATATCAAGTATAGTAGAAAATAAAACATGTTTCTATTATAGCGCAAGTCATTTCGAAACTCTAATAATAAGTTAATCTTTTTTTGTTGTTTGATATAATTTTTTACGTTTGTTTTTTTTTATTATGATTATTTATAGTAAAAATAGGATAATCTACCTTTATTGATGTTTAACAATGTTATAAACATAGCTGGCAGAATGCCTGTATCTAAGCCATGAGTTACGCATAATTAGTGATAAAATTAGTATTCATATACTGTATATTATAGGGTATTATAGTTAAATAAATATATCTTAATTAAAATACTATATGATAAAAAAATGTTAAAAAGTGTAACTTGAGTAGCTATCAGTTTCTATGCTATAATAGATAAATATATCTATTAGAAGGGTAAGAGGGTCTAGTTGTACAATTATTTGAAAGCTGATTTATATCTTATTAATATGATGCTAGACCATGTTAAACTCTTGAAAAACACAGTTGGTCAGCAAATTGATATTGACTATATGATTGAGCTAGAACATATCGCTTACAATATAAGAGAAATTTCCGACGAAACCAAGCGAACCTTTCCTGAGTTGGATTGGACCTGTGTGTCGAAATTTCGTGATTTGATTACCTATGAAGTCTATCATTTTAAACCCGGTGATAAAATCGAAACCGTTAGTGATGAGATGTTATTGATGGCTGATAGACTCCCGCAGCTTAGAAACACGCTCTCACTGGAAGTGGAAAACGCTAATACTAATGCTAAAGAAAATTGATAAAACCGCCCACTATTTGGCACAAAACATTGACTTATTAAGATGCCCCCTATGTCACACATCTTTTCACCTTGATCATTATGCCCTTATCTGTGACAACCGTCACACTTATAATATCAGTAAAAAAGGTGTAGTGAATTTCCTGACGATTAAGCCAGACACCACCCATTACACACGTAAAATGTTTGAGCCACGTCGTAAACTGATTCAATCCGGTATGTACGCGCCAGTTTTGAACGAGATTCAAGCCATGCTTACCCCAGGCAACTTGCTAGATGTTGGCAGTGGCGAAGGTAGCTTTTTAGAATTGCTGGATGTAGCCGGTCATAAATTTGGCTTTGACATTGCCTTAGACGGCGTCAACATGGCGACCGACTTGACTGATATGCAAGCCTTCTTCAGCCTATCAGACCTCACCAACCTCCCTTTTGCTGACCAAAGCATGGCAACAGTCCTGAATATCTTTACACCGTCAAACTATCGAGAGTTCAATCGCGTTTTGGACCATGGTGCTCAAGTGATAAAGGTCATCCCTGACCGTTATTATTTGCAAGAATTACGCTCTGCTTTTGGTTTGCCGGTAGATTATGATAATCGGGATGTCTTAGCAAAATTTATTGAAAACTACCCTAGTCTGACGCAAAAAGAAATCAAATATGAGTTTGAGCTTCCCCAAAATCTCCAACAAGATTTTTTATCTATGAGCCCATTAGAATGGCGAATTTCTGAGGTAGACAAAAGAGAAATTGCTAAAAATCCACCCAAGAAAGCAACAATTCACGTTCAAATTTTACAAGGTTATAAGTCTTGACACACTTTTTTGTGTCAAGACTTTTATTGTTCCTTTAATTGGAAACGGTTACAATTAGTTTGTAAGTTAACCGATACTTGAAACAGGTAATGCTATTTTTATTGAACACTTTAACTTGTTTCAGCGTCAAACTTAAAAATCGTGTTCACACATCTGAATACATAAGGAGAAAAATATGAATGAGTCACAATTCAACTTAAAAGTTGCAGTTCAGCGTTTGGGAACAGCACTCTCAGGCATGGTTATGCCAAATATAGGTGGATTTATTGCTTGGGGGATTATCACCGCACTCTTTATTCCAACAGGTTATTTACCCAATAAAAACTTCGCTGAGCTAGTCGGACCGATGCTCAGTTATCTATTACCATTACTGATCGCTTATACTGGTGGTAAAAATATCTATGGTGATGGCCGTGGTGGTGTTGTTGGTGCGATTGCTGCTATGGGTGTCATCGTCGGAACAGACATTCCGATGTTTATCGGGGCAATGGCGATGGGGCCACTGGCCGGCTGGTTAATGAAAAAATTTGACCAAACTGTTCAACCTAAAATCAAAGCCGGTTTTGAAATGCTAGTGAATAACTTTTCAGCAGGTATCCTAGGCTTTGTCTTGGCACTATTTGGCTATACTTTAATTGGTCCAATTGTTGAGGCTTTGACAAATCTCATGGCAAAGGGTGTAGAGACGATTATCAACGCACACCTTTTACCACTTGCCAATATCTTTATTGAACCAGCTAAAATTCTTTTCCTGAATAACGCGATTAACCATGGTATTTTAACGCCAATCGGAACTGAACAAGTCGCAGCGACTGGTAAGTCTATTTTATTCTTACTTGAGGCAAACCCTGGACCAGGTCTTGGTCTCTTATTAGCATTCATGTTTTTTGGCAAAGGTTCAGCAAAAGCAACCGCACCTGGTGCTATCATCATCCATTTCTTGGGTGGTATACATGAAATATACTTTCCATATGTTATGATGAAACCTGCACTTTTCCTTGCAGTAATTGCAGGTGGTGTGACAGGGACATTTACGAACTCAATTCTAGGGTCCGCTTTGACATCTCCTGCATCACCTGGTTCTATTATTGCGATTGAGGCAATGGCACCAAAAGGTTTCGGGCCACATATCACTGTTTTATTAGGTGTCCTTGCGGCAGCGGCTGTCTCATTCTTAGTTTCTGCAATCATTCTAAAAAATGATAAATCAATGGTAGATGATACAGCACTCACCACCGCACAAGCTGATCTTGCTGCTAAAAAAGCAGTTGCTAAAGGGCAAGCACAAACATCATCTGTAGTTGTACCACTTAGCAATCTGGGCAATATTAAACACATCATATTTGCCTGCGACGCAGGCATGGGCTCTTCAGCGATGGGAGCGTCTATCCTTCGTGATAAGGTCAAAAAAGCTGGGCTCAGTATTGATGTGACCAATCGGGCGATTTCCAACTTATCTGATGCGGCAGATACCTTGGTCGTGACACAAGAAGAGTTGGCGCCGCGTGCAGCGCAAATGGCACCAAGTTCAACAAGAGTTGCGGTGTCTAATTTCTTAAATTCGCCCAAATATGATGACATTATCGAAAGTTTGACTGGTAGCACAAGTGCAGCGCAAACACCAGTTGCACAAGCGGTTTCTGAAGTGGATGACGAGATTGACTTGAATCTGATTGATGAGGTTGTCTTCGCACACGATGCAACATCTGTCGGTAGCGCGACTATGGGTAAAGAAACGATCCTAGCGATTTTCAGAAATCATGATGTGAAGATTCCGGTTTCAGATGTCGAGTTTCTAGCACTCGCAGCCTATAATGCACCGAATATTGTCGTTGTGACGACAAAGGACAATACTGAAATTGCAAAGCATCATGCACCTAACGCGCAACATCTCAGCGTTGACAGTTTGATAACAACACCTGAGTATGATAAAATGGTAGCACGAATGAAGAAATAGTCAGAAAAATCTAAAAATGTAAGACCCGCAAGTCGGGTTTTTGTGGTCTCTATCTAGAGTGCAATTTAATTACGATTTCAGATATTAAAGGAGGCGTTATGCTCGTTACGAAACGAGAACAGCAGATTATCGATGAAATTGTCAAGAAAGGACAAGTCAGCATTGCTGAGCTACTTGATGTTGTCGGTGTGAGTCGTAGAACGCTTTACAGAGACTTACAAAATTTGCAAGATTTTCTGCCCAATTACCAAGTCAGCCTAATCAAAATTGACCAATTTTACAGCCTTAAAGGTGAGTTATCTAACTTAACCGATAAGCGCGTGGTGGAGGATTATACACAAAATGAGCGTCATTTTATGGAGTTAATTATGTTGATTTTCGAGCAGGCTAAGTTGGCAGACTTCATAACACACTTTGCTATTAGCCAGCCGACAGCTACAAACGATTTGAAAATCATCGAAAAAAATCTGACTTTCGCTGGCAATGGTCTTGTGCGAGAGGGAGGATTAGAAGTCGTTGCAAGCGAGTATAGTAAACGAACGCTCCTCGTATCTTGTCTCGTTAGCAACTTGTCAACGCGTGATATTTTTAATTTTAATGACGCTATCTATCAAGAAAATAAAGTTGTTCAGCTTTTTCAAAAAGCGTATTTTGAGAGTGTTATGATTGCTTTCAAACGCTCAAAGATTAGCAATATTTCAGACCGCACGCAAGGGATTTTAAGACTGTTTTTCGTTGTAACATTAGAGCGATTGGGACAGCAACATCTGATTGAAAATCATTATCAGTTTAGACCGTCGAAAAAAGCTTTGGATTTTGTGACCGAAATTGTTCAAAACTTGCCTGATTTTCGAGTGAATCTTCCAGAAATTATGTATCTATCTCATATGGTAGATGTCTTGCACTTTGATAAAGGTGGGAACATCCTATTTAATGAAAAATATGATACGAGTTTTTCTTATAAAGTTCGCCAGTTCATTGAAAATGTTAGTGTAACCACTGGTCTTAATTTCAGTAGAGATGAGAAAATTTTTACCTTGTTAAATATGCATTTGCGCAGTAGTTTTATTCTACCTCAGCTTTTTTCGGATGATAAAAATGATTTGATCATTCGTGTTCAAGAAGAACATGCACGTTTATTTAAGGTGATTAATCGTTGCCTAGCTGATGTTTTTGATAAGAAATTTTCTAAGCATGAAGTGGCTTTAATTACACTCCATTTTTTAGCGACATTGGAGCGTTCTAGTCGTGTTTTCCCGATGACGGCACTTCTGATTACCAGTCGCGGGCGTGTGTCAATGGCTATTCTCGCACGTAATCTGCAGACTCAGTTTCCTTTCATCACATCAATTAAGATTATTCAAGTCAGTCAGATGCATCAGGAAGATTTATCGCATTTTGATCTGATTTTTACGACTGAAAAAATTGAAGATGATACGAAAGAATTGTCATCTGAGTTATTCATCCAACTGAGTTCAAATATCGGATTGTCCAATGTTTCAGGCATTGCGCGTGACATTCGTAAGTTGAGAGCAAAGCGGACACCACGCCAGCAAAATGATGCAACGATGGAAAATCCACTTGATTTTCAAGATTTCTTTTTGAAAAGTCAGGTCATTTTACAGAACTTTAGTATTTCTGAACTGACTAATATTGCTGATTTTAACGAAACAATTTATGATCTCATGCGTGCTGATAATTTAATTGATTGGGAGTTGCTAGAACGTTTTAAAAGGACATCGTTTGGCATTCCCAAAACTAATTTGGTTTTGATTCATGGTATTTCCAAAGTTGTGCCACGCCCGGAATTTAAAATCTTTGATTTAACGCAAGAGATTGAAGTGATAGGTATGGATAAAGAGCCTATGATGGCTAATCGGATTTTATTTTTGACAGCACCACAATCTATTGATGAGATTTATAACTATATCATGGGTAAAATCTCAAGTTCTATCATTGAAAATACCCTTTACACGACGATTTATAGCTCGGGTAATTATGATATCGTCTATGAACTATTGAGTAAAATTATTAGTGAAAGTTTTACTAAATATACGACAGAAGAGCAATAAATTGCTTAACACTCTACTAAGCCTTGTCACATTTTTTTGTGACAAGGCTTTTATTTACGCTTGTGTAGAAAGCGGTTACAATTAAAGTATCAAGAGGGAAATTAAAGGGAAAGACTTTGAGCAGATCCCTCACTTGGCAGGGTTACAAATGGAATGTCAAGTTTCAAGTTTTCATAAAGTGAAGGCGCAGAAAGAGGTAAAAATGAAGATACAAACGAATTTAATTAAGTTAGGTCAAGTCTTTGAAACACAAGAGGAGGCGATTGTGTTTTGTGGGGAACAATTACTAGCAGGAGGTTATGTCACCGCGGATTATATTCCTGCTATGATAGAGCGCAACCGCGAACTTTCGGTTTATATGGGAAATTTTATTGCGATTCCTCATGGAACGGACGCTGCTAAGAAAGAAGTTTTAAAAACTGGGATTACCATTGTTCAAGTGCCACGTGGTGTGAACTTTGGAAATGATGCAGATTCAAAAATTGCGACGATGCTTTTTGGTATCGCTGGTGTCGGTAATGAACACTTAGATTTGATTCAGAAGATTTCGATTTTCTGTGCAGATGTTGATAATGTTGTCAAACTAGCGGATGCCCAAACGGCAGAGGAAATCGCAGACTTACTTAATTCAGTAGAAGTTTAAGTTGTAGCAAAGGAATTAAAAGTCTAGGAAATTTAGAATGACTGAAGAGTTGTTTTATTTAAATGTTAACTTGTGAAAACATTCACTATTTAGAAGGGGTATAACATGAAAAAAGCAGTACATTTTGGTGCAGGAAATATTGGACGAGGTTTTATCGGAGAAATTTTACACAAGAATGATTTCGAGGTTGTGTTTGTCGATGTCAATGAAACGATTATTAATGCTCTAAATGAACGTGGTAACTATGAAATAGAGCTGGCAGAGGATGCAGCGACACGAATTCCGATTCATCATGTCTCTGGTCTTAACAATGCTAAACAACCAGAGGCAGTCATTGAGGCTATTAAAAATGCTAATATCGTGACAACAGCTATTGGTCCTAATATCCTACCTTTTATCGCAGAACTCATTGCTAAGGGCATTCAAGCACGTCAAGCTGCTAAGATTATGGCACCGCTAGATTTCATTGCCTGTGAAAACATGATAGGTGGCTCAGAATTTTTGAAATCTAAGGTTGATGCCTTTCTGACAGAAGAAAATAAAGCATACGCTACTACTTATATTGGATTTCCAAATGCTGCAGTTGATCGAATTGTACCCGGTCAAACTCATGCAGACCCATTATTCGTCGTCGTAGAACCCTTTAGCGAATGGGTTATCGATCAAAGTCAAATCCGCAATACTTTGATACATTTGAATGGCGTCCATTATGCGACGGATTTAGAGCCTTTCATCGAGCGTAAGCTTTTCTCAGTTAATACGGGACATGCGACAGTTGCTTATAATGGTTTTTACTATGGTAGTGAAACGATAGATGGTGCTTTAAAGGATGAGCGTGTGATGTCTGCGCTCTTACAAACGCAAGAAGAAACGCGTGAGCTTTTGCTGGCCAAATGGGATTTGTTCAACGAAGCGGAGCTTAGTGCTTATCACGAGAAAATTCGGGGCCGTTTTGTTAATCCCCATTTATCTGATGATATCTCTCGTGTTGCTCGTACACCTATTCGCAAATTAGGTTACGATGAACGGTTCATTCGTCCTATTCGAGAATTAAATGACCGGAATCTGTCCTTTGCAACACATCTGGCAACAGTTGCGAAGATTTTCAAATATACAGATGAGTCAGATGCCCAAGCAGTTGAACTTCAAAAACGTTTGGCGACAGAAGACTTAATTGAGGTGATTAAATCTGTCACTGGGCTTACAGATATCAAGTTAGTGACAGCAATTAAAGAGGCAGTTGTGGCACTGTAATGTGGTTGCTACTAAAAAATCTCGTTAATGCGAGATTTTTTAGTAAATTTTCTGTAGATTTTCAGCTATATCGCACTTTATTGTGAATATTCTCGCTTTTTATGTTAAAATAATAGTGCATGGATTTTATCTTGATGCAAGTCAAGTATAGTTCCAAATAATAAAATTTTAGAGGTGGACTCATGTCACGTAAACCGATTATCGCTGGTAACTGGAAAATGAATAAAACTTTGGCTGAAGCACAAGCTTTCGCTGAGGCAGTAAAAGGTAAAGCACCATCTGCTGACCTTGTGGATACTGTTATTGGTAGCCCAGCATTGTTCCTTGCACCGCTTGCTTACAACTTGAAAGATGACGTTATCCAATTGGCTGCACAAAATTCATATTTTGAAAATGCAGGAGCTTTCACTGGTGAAAACTCTCCAGCAGCAATCGCTGACCTTGGTATCGAATACATCATCATCGGTCATTCTGAACGTCGTGAATACTTCCACGAAACTGATGAAGACATCAATAAAAAAGCGAAAGCTATTATCGCAAATGGTGTGACACCAATCATCTGTTGTGGTGAAACGCTTGAAACTTATGAAGCTGGTAAAACAGCTGAATGGGTTGAAGGTCAAATCACTGCAGCTTTGAAAGATCTTACACCTGAACAAGTTTCTAACCTTGTTATTGCTTACGAACCAATCTGGGCAATCGGTACTGGTAAATCAGCTGATGCTAACACTGCTGATGAAACTTGTGGTGTTGTTCGTGCAACAGTTGAAAAACTTTACGGTAAAGCAGTTTCTGAAGCTGTTCGTATCCAATACGGTGGTTCAGTTAAACCTGAAAACGTTGCGGAATACATGAGCAAAGTAAACGTTGATGGCGCGCTTGTTGGTGGTGCATCACTTGAAGCTGATAGCTTCTTGGCACTTTTGGACTTCGTTAAATAATTTATATGAAAAGTCTCGGGTTTCCGAGACTTTTTTTGTTTGTTGTCAAATAGATGTTGACAGATTTTAAGATTGATTGGATAGAGAAAATCTTTAGAAAGCAAAAAAATAAGCCTTGTGGCTTATTTCTTTATAATCCGTAGGAATGTTTTGATTGCTTTTTTTGAAACTTTCAACATCGTAAGAGATAATGCAATCGATAGTAATACGCTCAAGAAACTTGACATAACTGTCGAGAGTATGGCGCAACTAAAAATCATGAAGATTGAAAATACAGCAATATTGAAGAAAAAGGCAATCTCGTTAAATCTTTCAGCCATCATCTTATCATATGATGCCTTTTCTTCTCTGTAATAGTCGCGCGTAGGCGCTTGCCAGTAATTTAAATCCTCATCGTCTTTAGGTGCTTCCATACTGTCTCCCTTATCGTACTTCCCTATGATACCACGCTAAGACAAAAATACACTTTACAATTAAGTTAAAATATTACATAATGGTTACGAAATCGTGTTATCCATAAATTTTCTGTTTATTTATAAATAAATGATAGATATTTCTGATGTTTTTTGGATAAAAAATATCAGACGAAAATGTCTTTTCTTGTTATAATAAATTTATGACTAAGAAAATAAAGATAACTGCAACAGCAGAAAATTTCGAACAAGCTAAAGCATTACTTGATTTGGGGATTGACACGCTCTATATTGGAGAAAGTGAGTACGCCCTTCGCTTACCAAATACTTTCACTTGGAATGAAATCCGTGACATCACAGAACTGGCACACGCAGTAGGAGCGCAAGTAACAGTAGCAGTTAATGCGATTATGCACCCTGAAAAAATGGCAGCAATCAAGCCTTATCTTGATTTTTTACAAACGATCAAAGTCGATCAAATTGCGGTTGGTGATACTGGTGTGATTTTTGTCTTGAATCGTGATAAATATCAGCTTCCTTATATCTATGATGCCTCGACTATGGTAACAAGTAGTCGCCAAGTGAATTTTTGGGGACAACAAGGCGCTATTGGTGCTGTCCTATCACGTGAGTTGCCAAAAGAAGAGTTGATTAGAATGGCTGAAAATCTCGATATTTTTGGTGAAATTTTGGTCTATGGCGCAACGATTATTCATCAATCTAAACGCCCACTTCTGGAAAACTACTATAATTTCATCAAAACTGATGAAGAAAAATCTAAAGCCAGAAATCTGTTTTTGAGCGAGCCTAAGGATGAAACAACGCACTATTCAATCTATGAAGATAGTCACGGTACGCACATTTTTGCTTCCGATGATGTTGACATGATGACCGAACTCGCTACCTTGTGTGATTTGGGTTATACCCACTGGAAGTTAGACGGCATCTACACGCCAGGTGACACTTTTGTTAAGATTGCTGAGCGTTTTATTCAAGCGAAAAAACTGCTAGAGGCAGGTGGGTTAACACCGATTCAAGCCTTTGTCCTAGACGAAGAAATTCGCAGCCTCCACCCGACAGGACGAACGCTTGGGCATGGTTTTTATGACTTGGATCCCGATGAGATTAAATAAGGTAATTGAGTTTCGACTCCTAGCTGGTGACAATTTCGTTGCCTCTATCCGTAGATTGAAAGCAGTGCTTTCAACTAGAAAAATAGATATTTTGTCCGCACGAACGTCGTTCGCTTACGACGAAATCCTAATTTGCATCTGCGATTACGCAATGCAGTGAAACTTTCTACGGAGCTGGTCAGTCATCTCAACACCTTGAATGATGAGAATGGAGAAAAAAATGGAAAAAATGTCTGCAATTGGTGCATTTGAAGGGATTGACATCACAAATAGTAAGGCACTCGTTGACTTGAAGCTTGATAAACCAACGGCAAAAGATCGTGATTTATTGGTTGAAGTCACAGCTGTGTCCGTCAATCCCGTTGATTTCAAGGTTCGTCAAGGTTTAAAAAAGAGCGAAACACCTTGCGTGCTTGGCTGGGATGCTGTTGGCACAGTGGTTGAAATTGGCGAACAAGTCACCGATTTCAAACTAGGCGATAGGGTCTACTACGCAGGCGAGTTCAGTCGTAGTGGAAGTAACCAAGCCTTTCAGTTGGTTGATGACCGCTTGGTCGCACTGGCACCTAGCAATTTGTCAGATGCCGAGGCTGCAGCTATGCCTTTGACTGCCTTGACAGCTTACGAACTCTTGTTTGAAAAAATGGGCTTCATACCCGCTGAAAATGCCAATCAGGGCAAAACACTCTTGATTATCAATGGTGCAGGTGGCGTAGGTTCTATCGCCATTCAACTGGCAAAATGGGCAGGTTTGACAGTCATTGCTACAGCGTCACGCCCTGAAACACTTGATCAAGTCAAAAAAATGGGTGCTGACGAAATTGTCAATCACCGGGAAAATTATGTTGACAGCATTCATCAACTAGGGTTTGAATTTGTGGACGGCATCGCTATTTTACATTCCACTGAGCGTCATTTTGGTCCTGCTGCAACATTAATTGCACCATTGGGACATATCGGATCAATTGTTGAGACTGATGACCTGTTACCATTGACAAATATCAAAAATAAAGCGGCTAGTTTCGACTGGGAATTTATGTTTGCCAAGGCGCAATACCGTGTTCAAATGGCAAGCCAAGGTGAAGCACTTGCGAGAATGGCTACTTTATTTGAACAAGGGAAATTGGTCAGCACCCTGAGCAAAACCTATGATGGCATCACAGCCGAAAACTTGCGATTAGCTCACGCTGACTTGGAACGCAATGCCACAATTGGCAAAATTGTTCTGACAGGCGGTTTTATTAAGTGAAATATATGTTATAATAAGAAAGTTAAAAAGTTTTGAAGTGCGACACACTTCTTTTCAAAATGATTTAAATATCTTACAATCTTGAAAATTGGAGAAAAAAATGTCTAGAAAATTGAAACGTCCTGAGGTACTTGCGCCTGCGGGTACTTTGGAGAAACTAAAAGTTGCCATTAGTTATGGTGCAGATGCCGTTTATATCGGTGGCGATGCTTATGGCTTACGTTCACGAGCTGGCAATTTCAGCTTTGATGAGATTCGCGAGGGTGTAGCTTTCGCATCAGCGCATGGTGCAAAAGTCTATGTTGCTGCTAATATGGTGACCCATGAGGGAAATGAAGTGGGCGCCGGGGAGTGGTTTCGAACGCTCCGTGATATCGGTATCTCAGCCGTTATCGTTAGTGATCCAGCACTGATTGCTATTGCAGCTAGTGAAGCACCAGGGTTACCTATTCATCTTTCTACGCAAGCAAGTGCAACTAACTATGAGACTTTGGAGTTTTGGAAAAATCTTGGTTTGGAACGGGTCGTTTTGGCGCGTGAAGTCTCTATGGCTGAATTAGCTGAAATTCGTCAACATACAGATGTTGAAATTGAAGCCTTTGTTCATGGCGCTATGTGTATCTCTTACTCTGGTCGCTGTGTGCTATCAAACTACATGAGTCATCGTGATGCCAATCGAGGAGGCTGTTCTCAGTCTTGCCGTTGGAAATATGATCTCTATGATATGCCTTTTGGTGTTGAACGTCGCTCAGTTCAAGGTGAGATTCCTGAGGATTTTTCAATGAGTGCTGTTGATATGAGTATGATTGAACATGTCCCAGATTTGATTGAAAATGGTGTCAACTCTTTTAAAATTGAGGGTCGGATGAAGTCAATTCACTACGTCTCAACTGTCAGCAATGTCTATAAAAAAGCAGTGGATGCCTATCTGGAAAGTCCAGAAACCTTTGAACAAATCAAACCTGCGCTTGTAGATGAACTTTGGAAAGTTGCCCAACGTGAGTTGGCAACTGGTTTTTATTACCAAACGCCAAGTGAAAATGAACAACTTTTTGGCGCTCGCAGGAAAATTCCGCAGTACAAATTTGTCGGTGAAGTTGTTGCTTTTGATGCCAAGACCATGACGGCAACCGTTCGTCAACGTAATGTGATTACAGAAGGTGATGAAATCGAATTTTACGGTCCAGGTTTCCGTCATGTCACAGCCACAGTAGAAAATCTTCGAAACGAAGACGGTGAACGGATTGACCGGGCACCCAATCCGATGGAGCTTTTAACTATGACCGTACCAACAGCAGTAGAACCAGGCGATATGATCCGTAAAAATGGGTCAGGCTTGATTAATTTGTATGAAAAAAATGGTGTAGCAAAAACGGTTAGAGTCTAGAAAAGTTAAAGCTAGTTTAAAAAAATTAGCTTTTTTATATAATTAGATATAAAATTTAAAAACATAAATCTGCTTGATATACTTTATTTATAAATGTCTTATTGCTTAAAGCTAATAAATAGAGTTGCGTGATATGGCAGATATTATTGTTATTAAAGGGTATGAAGTCTCAGTTGGACTAGGTAATAATAGATCTATAATTTTTTATCATATAAGTTGAACTATACATCCCCCTAAGATTGGAGATAGTGTTGAAGTTTATGGTAACAGTGACGATGTTATTGTAAGTAAAGTACAATCTCAAGCTTTTTCAGTCCCTGAATATGGTCCTAATACTAAGCCCGTTTCAAAAATTGCATATGTCCTTTTAGCTTGTCTGGACGGAGAGTTGGGTGTGCACCGCTTTTCACGAGGTCAAGTTGGGCTAGGTGTTTTATATATCTTAACTTTAGGTGGTTGTGATATTGCTACTCTTGTTGACGCTACTATTGCTTTGGTAAAACTGAGTAACTATGATGGACCTGATTTTATTTTGATTCAAAGGATGGTACTTGGAAATAAATTATAGGTGCCCTTTTCGTTTGGTGACAAATATACCTTATCCATGCTGTGGCATGACACGCGCTTTTTGTAGTGTGTTACTAGGTCATTTTACAAAAGCGTTTACTTTCCATGCCTTATTTTGATTAGTGCCAGTTTTCTTTCTTATATTAGTTTTATACTTATTCAAGAAGAAGCAGTCTTATTTAAAGCTACTCTTAAGTATGGGGGCATCAATTTTTTATATTATTTATACGCCTGTTTATGGGCTTTCCACAAGATTTTTAAGCAAATAATCCAGCATCTCATTCAGTTAAAAGCGAGTTTTATCGCTTTTTTTGATATAATCAAAATAGATTAAAATTTCTAGACTATCGGGAAAATGAGTGGAGAAAAATGATCACAAACAACATCTCAAAAGACAGATTAACCGGTAAGAAAATAGGGGTCTATTTTGGCACCTTCGCACCGCTACATACGGGACATCAGCAACAAATTTATAAAACTGCCGCTCTAAATGAGGGCGTTTTACTAATTGTCTCAGGATACGACGGTGACCGTGGTTCACAGATTGGACTACATTTGGAGAAAAGATTTCGTTATCTAAGGGAAGCCTTTAATGATGAACCCGTGGTTAAAGTGGCAAAACTTGACGAGAATGGTATTCCTGAGATACCATATGGCTGGGATGACTGGACTGATCGCCTGTTTGAGTTGATTCATGCCAACACTACATCTGAAAATCTTGAGGTCACTTTTTACGTTGGTGAAGCGGATTACGTCACTGAATTGGGCAAGCGTTTTCCCAAAAACGATGGTAATACCTATGCAGTCGAAATAGCTGATCGCAAGGATATCCAGATTTCTGCCACCATGATTCGGCAAAATCCACAAGCCTATTGGCAGGAAATCAATCGCGTTTTTCGTCGTCAGTTTTCAAAAGTTGTGACAATTATGGGCTCAGCCTCAACTGGCAAAACGACCCTAGTGCGTCGGCTTGCACGCTCGATTAATGCACCGTTTTCTGAAGAATATGCTAGAATTTATGAAGAACGAGCTAATCTTGATGATAATGAGCTGGGGATGGATGACTATGCCCGATTGATTACAGGTCAGTATGATGCGAATTCACACGAAATCAATTCACCAGCAAACCAAGGCATTGTTTTTCTTGATACGGATGCCATTGTGACGCGTGTTTATGCCAAACTATACTTGAGCAAGGCGGAGCAAGAACAGCTTGAACCCTTGTTCCAACAAACAATTCGCAATGAGCAGATGGATTTGATTTTGGTTATTCCGCCGATTACAACCTATGTCAATGATGGTTTTCGAAATATGGCGTGGGAGTCATCTAGGCAAGCTTTTCATGACGAGTTAATGCGCCAGCTAGCCGAGTTTGATTTAATGGATAAAGTTGTTTTGCTTGATGATACAGGTGATGGTCGCGACCAAGGTGGTTATCTCAGTCGTTATCATCATGCGATTGATGCTGTTAAAGCACGAACTGGTATCGAAATAAAACGCCTAGAATTTTAAAATTCTAGGCGTTTTTTTGATTTATGATTGATTTTTTGACATTTTCTGGCACAAAGGTGACTTTTTTGATTTTGCTCAAAAGAATAATCCGAATTTGATTGGATTGTAGATCCTTCATGACAACTTGCCGCTCAGTGATACTCGAGATGCTGCCAGTGAAACTAATAAGGTTACCATTTTTTTCATTAAAATGAAGATGAACGGCATGATTAAAGGAGTGGGCAAGTTCGAGATTGGCCAGAACTTCAAGATCAATTTTGGTATAATCCTGTTTTTGATGCACAGACTTCCCTGAAAAGAAGTTGTGAATTCCTTTAAAAAAATTTTTCATACAAAAATTATAACATATTTTGAGATAAATTGGTCTAGATTTCGTATAATAAGATATAGGGAAAAATAAAGGAGTTAAAGATAGAAAATGAGCGAATTTAAATTTGAAATTGAAGAACACTTGATTGTCTTGTCTGAAAACGAAAAGGGCTGGAAAAAAGAGTTGACGCGTGTTTCTTGGAACGGTGCACCTGCTAAATTTGATATCCGTCAATGGTCACCAGATTACACAAAAATGGGTAAGGGTGTCACTTTAACCAATGAAGAGTTTCAAAAATTAGTGGATGAACTCAAGAAGTAAAAAAATATCGTCAGATGATTGAAATCTGACGATATTTTTAATTGGTAAAGATGACGAAAACCATACAAATATAAAGCAGTAAGGTCATAAAGAAGGTCACTCTCCAGAAAAAATGTAGGAATTTTTTTGCACTAAATTCTCGATAATAAAATAAATCAAGTAGAAGCAAGATAAGCGCCAAAGTTGAGACAAGCAGTAAGAAATAAGGTAGGATACTCACATGCGTCACCTGGCGTGAAAAATAATGGAGACCGAAAATCAAGAAAAAAGTCGCGACATCGGGTACATTAAACGGCAGATGTTTTCTAATTTTGAAAAAGTTAAAAAAGACAGCGATGAGCGTAAATATTATTATCGGATAAAGCGTAATCAATAGTTTCATGAGCATATGACTATTTTAACTTTTTTAACTTGAAAATACAACTCGACAACAGTTTACTCGTTTATGCTTAAATCTTGAAAAGGATAGGCTAAGCTTTTTCGGTCAGTTCTGTTTTTTCAACTTTCTCAGCTTGTTTGGCAGGGATAACCGCGAAATAAGGATGTGTCTTTAAAGCACGACGAAGTGCATAACCGATGAACGCTGCCAGAATTGCTTTAACAATACCAGGAATAATGAAAGGCAGGAAACCAGACTTAAAAGCAACTTGAAGTGATAGACGTGCGACAAGTGATAACCAAATCGTGCCTAAGGCCAAACACCAGGCAGCACCGATAATGTTGGCTACGCTATATAAAATTAATTTACCACGTGCGCTTTTCACCATAAGAGCAGTTTGACCCAATAGTGAAACTTGTTGGGATTGGAGTAAGAAACCAATCAAAAATCCTCCTGTTGGTCCAAGAATCACACCAAAACCTGCAGCACCTCCAGCAAAAACTGGGATACCAATAGCACCAAGGATGAGATAGAGACAAATCGCTAAAATACTATCTAATGGTTTTAATAGCGTTGCAATAATACCTACTGCAAGGGTTTGAAGTGTGAGGGGCACAAGTGGTAGTGGAATTGTTAACTGACTTGCGACTGCAAGAAATGCCGTTGCAATGGCAATAATCGCTAAGCGTTGTACTTTATTAGTTGTCATGTTTCTTTGTTTGATGTCCTGAAACGCTTAGCGTTTTAGGAAACTTTCCTTTCTGTATTGTCACATCGTGAACTCTTAAAACTTGACCTTACGAGTTGTTTGGGTCAAGCGGGGGGATTGTGAACAGATATCCGCTCAAAGTCTCTAAAATAGCTCGGTTATTTGTAAACCCAAAATACTTTTTAAGTATACAACAAAAAATGAGACTTTGCAAATGCATTTATCGCAGAAAAATCAACCATCAGGTCGCTTTCATTCTTTATTCTGAAATATCAGCAAAATTTGCATGAACAAAATCGGCTAAAAGCTGAGGTTGAAGTTGAATACTGCGACCTACTTCACCAGCAGAGACAATCATGAAGTCTTTGTTGAGCGCAACTTCGTCAATAAAAATCGGAAAAGCATGCTTTTGACGGATACCGACAGGATTGTTAGCGCCGTGGATATAACCCGTTGTTTTTTGCAAATCTTTTTGAGGGATCATGCTGACTTTTTTATTACCGGAAACTTTAGCCAGTTTTTTCTCAGATAGATGCTGCGTTAGCGGGATGATACCGATCACCGGTCCATTGTTGCCTGTTAAAGCCAACGTTTTATAAATATCAGATTTAGAGATATTCTCTGGCAGATCATCTTTTAAAGCATTTAAGGCTAGCGGATCATGGGCAATCCCTGCTTTATCCAAGATTTGTTCAACCAGGGTTTTCTTCAACTTTCCTTTTTTCATTTATAGCGCTCCTCAAGTTTGCTCATCCATAGGCCTAACCACAGCCCTAGAACCGTAAAAATGACCGCTAATACAAGGGTAAGCAGGTTACTTCCGTCATAGGTGATACTTTCAGCGCTCTGGTTGTTTGGCACGAGGATAAGGATGGTAGAGGCAGATACGATACCTAAAATGAAATGAAAGACCCGTGAATGGTGATGTTCAAGGAGATATTCCATACTTTTGGCAAAAAGTAGCACGGCAAGGATACCACCAATTGTAATCGGTAGGAAAACATTGAGTAAATCAAAGTTTTTGAATCCGATTAACATCGGTGAGTAGAGTCCTAAAATCAAAAGGAGATTGGAAGGCGAAAGACCTGGAATTAAGACACCTAAAGCAATCAGAGCACCAGCTAAGATGAAAGTTACAAAATTGGCAGGCAGTGTGCCGAAGATATAGGGCATGCGATATAAAATGACAAGACTAGCAACAAATGTGCCAATCAACCAAGACCAGTCGATTTTATCGCGCTGTGACTGACTTTCTGCCTCTTGCCACAAGGCGGGTAAGCTCCCAACAATAGCGCCCGCAAAACCCCAGAGGACGATAACTTGATAATGAGCTAACAAGAATTCAAGCGGTCGTGATAGGAGTCCAATCCCTAAAATGCCACCAATCCCGACAGGCAGGAAATAGAAAAAATCTGCCTTGAAGTTGCGACGAATGTGTGCGAGAAAGGATAACATCCGCTCGTAAATTCCTAAGATTGCTGCGAGGACACCACCCGAAACACCTGGTAAAATGAAACCGAGAGCGATGATCACCCCTTTGATTAGTCTAATAAGCCATGACATGTTTAGTTTAACCACCTTATATTTTGTTTGTATGCTTTCATTATATCAAATATATCAAAATATAAAAAATGTGCATCAAAAAAGCGCCTGAACAGCGCTTTCGATTAATGTACTCGTTTAACTAAAAATTGATACACTTTTGATTATTTTCTGTCGCTTCGTCGTTAATAAGTCTCGACGTACATCTGTACACCGTCAACTTATTACCTAACATTAACAGAAAAATAAGTCAAAAGTTGAGTATTCATTTTTCTGTTAAAACATTATAATTGAATAATTTAGGATAGGCTTTCTTAACCGCAATGAGAATGATAATTGCAGCAAGGGCTGTCATGATACCACTTACACCGTTGATAATTAAAGAATAGCTGACAGCTCCCCAGCCTTTCCAGGCGTAGTCACTCCAGAAGATGACACCAGCGACGAAATGCCAGAAGTATTTGGCAAAGGCACTGATGATGACGGCAAGCACAATATAGCGATTTTTTCCTGTTTTAGCAAAAGGTTTCTGTGCTAGTCCTGCGAATCCCGCAAAAGTGAAAGCCAAGACGTACTCAATCAAAACTTGTGGGACGCTGAGGAAGTATACCTTTCCTAGAGCGAAATGAAGTAGTCCCCAGATGAGTCCGGTTATCAGCCCAACAAGTGTTCCGTGGCGTAGTGAAATCAAGACGATGAGTGTCGTCCCTAAGCTGATTTCAAACCAGGCAACTTGGAGCGGGATGAAAGAGAGCGCCATAGCCAATGCAGCGACAATCGCTACCTCAGCTAAGATGCGAATGCTGAATACTTGAGTTTGTGACATAAAAAAATCTCCTTATATTTCACAAGGAGGGGTCATCAGAAGTCATTCGATTGAGTCATCAAATTGACACATCCCTACGGCGGTATTAACCGCATCAGGTTCTGAGGGTAAATCTCAACCGCGATTGCGGTACCCCTTGTGTTTGTATTTTTTACAACATTAGTTTATCATGATACTAGTATAAATGCAAGCGGTATTTTTTGAAACTAGCAATATTATAGTTACAATGGCTAAGCAAAGAAGTTGAAAGTGGGGAAAATAGGATGAAAATCGGAATTATTGGGATGGGACATGTCGGCGCGACACTAGCTTATACGCTTTGTCTACAAGGATTAGCTGATGAGCTAGTCTTGATTGATACAAATGAAATGAAGGTTCAAGCAGAGTATCTTGAATTATCAGATACCGTGCAAAATTTGAACCATCATGTTAAACTTATCAAAAATGATTATGCCGCTCTTGAAAATGCTGCAATCGTCGTTTTTTGTGCAGGAGATATTACTGTTTTGGAAACTGCGACAGACCGATTGGCAGAATTGCGCGTGACATCTAAAATTGTTGAAGATGTATCACCAAAATTAAAGGCATCTGGTTTTTCAGGTATCGTCATTTCAATTACCAATCCCTGCGATGTCATAGCCCTATATTTGGCAAATAGGACTGGCTTTGATAAAGCCAAGATTATCGGAAGTGGGACATTGATTGATACCAATCGTTTGAAACATCGAGCAGAACGCGATGATGTGCTAGTCATTGGAGAGCATGGTGAAAGCCAAGTCGCACTTAATGTGTCGAGTGACATTGAAAAATTGGCGACTGGTACAGGTTGGGAGATATATGCTGCTAAACACCATACCGCCTTTGGCATTTCATCAAGTGTGGCACGCATTATTCATGTTTTAAAAGCAGATACGAGAGAATTGTTACCAGTTTCATCTTATGATGAGACTGAAAATTGTTTTTATGCCACTTTAACAGAATTTAACTTGAAAGATGGTGTTTTACGACGTGTTTTACCATCATTAAATAACTCGGAAGCCAATCGATTAGCTCAGAGTATCCAAACAATCAAGAGAAATTATCAAGAGATTTGATATAGAAAAATTTGAAGTCTGTTATAAAATTTTGGTAAGACGAGGATAGTCAAGTTAGTGTTATACTAGTTTTAGTTAACTAATGAAATAACAAATTTTGGAGGAATGAAGATATGAAAAAATGGACTAAAGTTTTGGCGGCACTTGTTGCTGTTTTGGCAATTGGAACACTTGCAGCCTGTGGCGCTAAAAAAGATGGTGTTAAAACCTATGTTGTAGGTGTCGCAAGTGACCAACAAAAAGAAATCTGGGAAAAAGTCAGTGATTCTCTAAAAGATGACAAGATTAAAATTGATGTGAAATTATTTAGTGGCTATACTGAAGAAAATCCAGCACTTGCTGATGGGTCTCTTGACTTAAACAGTTTCCAACATGTGGCATATTTGAACAACTACAATAAAGAAAACAAAAAAGATCTAACTTATATCGGCTATACTTTGATTTCACCATTCGGTCTTTACTCTGAAAAAATTAAAGACCCGAAAGACTTGAAGGATGGCGATACAGTCGCAATTCCAAATGACCCGACAAATGGTGGTCGTGCACTTCAAGCGCTCGAAGCACTTAATATTATCAAACTTAAAAAAGATGCGCCTGATTCACCAGAGGTAAAAGATATCGAGGCTTACAACACTAAAATCGAGATTAAACCAATTCAAGCTGACCAATTGGTTGCGACGTTACCAGATGTGACAGCTGCCTTTATCAATACGAACTATGTGACTGACCAATTGCATACAACACCTAAAAAATCTGCGATTTATATCGATACAGATCACTTGGATAAAGTAAGTGACCTGTATAAAAATATCATCGCTGTTCGCAAAGAAGACAAAAATAAAGAAGACTTCAAGAAAATTGTCAAAGCTTATCAAACACCAGAAATTGCGAAATTGATTGAGAAAACAAACGACTACCCAGCTTGGGAAGGCGCAAAATAAGATGTGTAAAACCGTTACACCTTTATCGCTTAGGGCCTGAGTTTTATACTCAGGCTTTTTGCTGAGTTATTAATAGGGAATCATCTATCAAAAAGGGCGACAGATTGTCTGAGAAAATGGTAAAATAATGGATATGATAAATTTAAAAGATATTAGTGTAAAATTCACACAGAAAGATCGTGAAGTTGTTGCGGTTGACAATGTCTCACTGAAAGTCGACAAAGGGGATATCTACGGCATTGTCGGTTATTCAGGTGCGGGAAAATCAACGCTTGTTCGAGTTATTAATTTACTTCAAAAGCCAACACAGGGTGACGTGAGTATTGAAGGAAAAAATCTGGTTGAATTATCCAATCGTGATTTGCGTGAAGAACGTAAAAAGATTGGGATGATTTTTCAACATTTTAATTTAATGGCATCACGGACGATCGCTGACAACGTTGCTTTTCCATTAAAAGGGTCAGGGTTGACCAAACATGAAATTGAAGTTAAAGTGGCACATTTGTTGGCGCTAGTTGGTATTCTAGATAAAAAAGACGCCTATCCGAGTCAATTATCAGGTGGCCAAAAGCAACGTGTTGCAATTGCACGTGCCTTGGCTAATGACCCCAAAATTTTACTTTGTGATGAAGCAACTTCTGCTCTTGATCCAAAGACAACGTTATCAATTCTAGAGTTGCTCCAAGAGGTGAACCGTAAACTAGGCATTACTATTGTCATCATAACGCATGAAATGCAAGTGGTTAAGGAAATTTGTAATAAGGTGGCGGTCATGGAAAATGGTCGTGTGATTGAGCGTGGCGATGTGATTGACATTTTCAATGAACCTAAAGCGGGTTTGACGCGAGATTTCATTAGAACGGCGACGCATGTCGAGCAGGCTGAGAAAAAATTACTGGCGCATACGGATCAACCTGTCTACGAACTTAAATTTTCAAATGCGACTGAACCAATCATTATCGAGCTTTACAAGCGGTTTGCTGTGACGGCAGATATTTTGTATGGGAATATTGAGTTTCTGCAAAATGTGCCGATTGGTACGATGATTGTGACGCTTGAGGGTGAGAGTGGTAAGCAACCTGATTTGGTGGCGATTACTAACTATTTAGCAGAACGACAAGTGCGAATTTCTGAAATTAAACGCTCAGAAGAAAAAGAAACAGAGGTACCAAATGATTAATCAACTTTTTCCAAATGCTGCCGATTTGTGGCCTGATTTTTGGACGGCGACGCTTGAAACTTTGCAAATGACTTTTATCACGGGCGTGATTGCGGGGATTTTGGGCTTGATTTTAGGTGTCATTTTGTTGATGACTGATGAAGGTGGCCTGACACCACAACGTTTGATTTATACGATTTTGGATAAGATTGTCAATATTGGTCGTTCTATCCCTTTTATCATTTTATTAGCTGTGATTATGCCAGTGACGCGTTTAATTGTGGGGACTTCTGTTGGGACTGCAGCAGTAACAGTACCATTGGTGTTAGGTACAATTCCGTTTTTTGCTCGTCAGATTCAAAATGCCTTGCTTGAAGTTGATCCGGGTGTTGTGGAAGCAGCGCGTGCGATGGGCGTCGGAAATTTCGGCATTATTTACCGTGTCTATTTAAAAGAAGGTTTAGTGTCGATTATTCGGGCGTCGAGCTTTACGGTGATTAATTTGATTGGTTTGACAGCAATGGCTGGCACTGTCGGTGGTGGCGGACTAGGCTCAATGGCTTTGCAACAAGGCTACCAGCGTGGTCGTGGTGATGTGACTTTCTTATCCCTTATTTTTGTTTTGGTGATCGTTTTCATCAGTCAAGTACTTGGTAATTTAGGTGTTAAAGCAGCCTCAAAAGGTCGCTGATTTTAAAGAATATTAATCCTATCAAATTAGTAAAGCCTTTGAGTGAGCGCAGTTCGCATATGCCCCCGCTTGGACGAAGCGTCACGTAGGTCAAATTTCAAGATGTCACGAAGAAAATCGTAGAAAGTCTTAGTGGGCATCATTCATAAAGATAAATCGTAGAAAGAGGTGTTGCTATGACAAAATACGACCAAAAGGAACTCAAGAAACGCTTGACCCAGGAAGAATATGCTGTCACACAAGAATCAGCAACTGAGAGACCATTTACTGGTAAATATGATAATTGGTGGCAAGATGGCATTTTTGTCGATGTTGTTTCGGGGAAACCTTTATTTTCATCAACAGATAAATTTGATGCAGGCTGTGGCTGGCCAGCATTCAGTAAGCCAATTGATACAATGGAAATTATTGAAAAGTTAGACCGTTCAATTATTGGGAGAGATAGAACTGAGGTTCGTTCGGCTGATGCAGATTCTCACCTTGGACACGTTTTTGAAGATGGTCCCCAAGAAACAGGTGGTCTGCGCTATTGTATTAATTCAGCAGCACTACGTTTTATTCCAAAAGCAGATTTGGTTCAGGCTGGGTATCCAGAATATCTTGCGTTATTCGTAGATTAACCAGTATAGTGCTTGCCTACCTATTTTGATAGCTTTGTAAAATGAAACTGAATGTCTTGTCAAAAATACGAATTTATAATACAATGAAAATATGTAAGGTCTGTTGACATTGTGCATCGGGAAATAGATTTAAGAAGGAGGTTCCATGGAGAATAATATTAAAAAATTGCGCAAGGCGATGAAATTTTCTCAGGAAGACTTGGCGCGTCTGACGCATTCCACTCGACAGTCAATTAATGCTGTGGAAAATAATAAGTATGACCCGTCTTTAGACTTGGCTTTCAAAATTGCCAAAGCTTTAGATGTTGAGGTTGATGATATCTTTATCAAGAAGACCAAGTCTGATGAAGCAGATTTCGAACTTTGGTGCGAAAAGTATAGCTGTGAATTGTGGCAAAACCAGAAACAAAAACCTTCTGTTTCTTAATATAAGTTGAAGGGACTCTAGTAGATGAAAGAAGTTGATATTTGTACTTATGCAGAGACGTTTCCAGAGGCTCATACTGATTATAAAGCAGAGTGGGGCGCGACTCGTTTACTACTAGATGATAAAATGTTTGGCATGCTAGGACAAGATAAATCAGGGAAACGAATTTTAACGGTTAAGTTGAGACCCGAAGATGGTGAATTACTGCGAGAGCAATATGCTGAAATCGTACCGGGTTACTACATGAATAAGGTACATTGGAATTCAATTGATCTCGCGGGTCAAGTTCCTGATGAGACAATTAAAGCTATGATACAGAACGCTTACCAGTTGATTTTACAAGGAATGACCAAGAAAAGACAAAGAGAAATCAATGAGTTAGTATCGGATTCGACTATAAGCTAGAGCCTTGTAAAGGACAGAGTCAGCTGATAAATAAGCAAAAAAAGTGTATAATGTATGTTATACACTTTTTATTGGAGTAAAAATGAACATTAAGCAATTAAGATATGTCGTCGCAATCGCTAATACAGGTACTTTTCGGGAGGCAAGTGAGCAACTCTATGTCAGCCAACCATCAATGTCTATCGCTGTTAAGGATCTTGAAACTGAGCTAGGGTTTAAGATTTTTGAGCGCCTTAACACTGGCGTAAGTTTGACGATTTCTGGGGAGCGTTTTTACGAGCAAGCTCAGAGTGTTTTACGCGATTTTGACACTTTTGAGGCTAAGTATCTAGCGCCGACGACAATGCAACATAGCTTTTCAGTTGCCAGTCAGCATTATGATTTCTTAGCGCCAGTTTCAGTTGAGTTTTCTGAAAAAAATCCTGAGATCAAAAATATTAGATTATTTGAATCAACAACTTATAACATCTTGAGTGAGGTATCAGATGGTCTGTCTGATGTCGGCATTGCTTACTTAAATAATCACAACCGTTTAGGCATCACTCGGATGCTAGATAAGTTGGATCTTGAGTTTGAAGAGTTGATGACTTTTAAAACGCATATCTATTTGCGCCAATCTCATCCTCTAGCCAATAAAGAGTTTGTGACCAATGATGATTTGAGACATTTAAGTCGGGCTCGATTTACGCAAGAAAATGAACAATTTCTCTATTATTCAGAAGACTTGGTTGAAACCTTTGAAAATACTAAGATATATAATGTGACAGACCGAGCATCACTTAATGGTATATTAGAGCGTACAGATGCGTATGCCACAGGTTCAGGCTTTATTGATAAGGAAAGTGTCCATGGTATTCGAGTGATTCCTTTGGAAGATGGCAATGCCAATACCTTAATTTTTATCAGGAAAAAAGGTCAAGTCTTATCAGAAGTTGCTAAATCCTATAAACGCAGTCTAGAAAACTATTTTGAGCAGAATAAGTTTTGAGATAAATCTTGAAAAAATCATGAAAATGCACGTAAAAATAGTGGTAAATCAGTCAAAAATAGTGTAGAATAATAGGGTATTGTTTTAAAATCATTTGAGTTTTGCGTTTTGCAGATTGACTGATGGGCTGACGAATCGTCGTCATTTGTTGATATCATAACAAAAACAAAACTTAATATCTTACAGGAGAAATTAAAAACATGGTAAAATTAGTATTCGCACGCCACGGCTTGTCTGAATGGAACGAAAAGAACCTCTTTACTGGTTGGGCTGACGTTGATCTTGCTGAGCAAGGTGTTGCAGAAGCGAAAAAAGCTGGTGAGTTGATTAAAAAAGCTGGTATCGAATTTGATATTGCTTTCACGTCAGTTCTCAAACGTGCGATCAAAACAACTAACTATGTCCTTGAATATTCTGACCAACTTTGGGTACCAGTTGAAAAGTCTTGGCGTTTAAACGAGCGTCATTACGGTGCTTTGACAGGTCTTAACAAAGCTGATGCAGCTGTTCAATACGGTGATGATCAAGTACTTATCTGGCGTCGTTCATACAATGTGAGCCCAGATCCGATGGCTCATGATGCTGAATTTTCTTCACATGGTGACCGTCGTTATTCACACCTTGAAGATTCAATTGTACCGGATGCTGAAAACCTTGAGTTGACACTTGAACGTGCCTTGCCTTTCTGGGAAGACCAAATTGCGCCAGCACTTAAAGATGGCAAAAACGTTTTCGTTGGTGCACACGGTAACTCAATTCGTGCCCTTGTGAAACACATCAACAAAATGAGCGCTGATGAAATCTTGAAATTCGAAATTCCAAACTTCCCACCATTGGTATTCGAATTTGACGATAACTTGAATAAAACAGCTCAATATTATTTGGAAGAAAAATAAAAGAAATTAGACCACTGCTTATGTAGTGGTTTTTTCTATACCTGAAAATGATAGTAGACGTGTAACAAGTACCCTATTTTGTCATATGTATAGCGAATGAGTTCCCTATCACTTGAGACAACTCTCATCTTTCTGGCATATGATTAGCATAAAAATGAATAAAAGTATCATAAAATAAAAAAATTAGGACAAAATGCCATTTTTTTCTTTTAATAATGTATATTTTATGTTAAGATAACAAGTGTAGTGGTGCAAAGTGCATACTCATTTTTACTTGTAATCTTTAGTTGAGGGGCTTAGGAGATTAAATTGATAAGTGGTGAGGAGGGAAGTTATGTTCAGTAAGGCATGACGGCGCAATAGTTGGTGGCTTGCGAGCCGTGATGTAGGCATGACGTTTAGGAAGTAGATGTTGTAGATATATTCAAATACCTCAAAAGTTGCGTTCTGTTTTTTTAGGTACCCGAATATAATTAGCGCATTGATGATTTAAAAAAGAAAAAGAGGAACTTATGGGATTTTCAAAAAGTAAAAAAGCATTAGCAGCAGTGACAATCGCTACTGCATTGACTGGGGCAGCAGTTTTAGCGGCACCGACAGATTTTTCTGGGACACTTGTCGCACAAGCAGCGACACAAAGTATTAATTTTAGTCAAGTCGATGCAGCGCTTGCAAAGTACAACACTTTGGTTGAAGCGGATTACACAGCAACATCTTGGGCTAATTTCAATAAGTTAGTAAATTCCGAAAATATCAAGGCATTTAAGAAGATGATTTCGGAGATGAAAACCGAGACCGATGCTGAGATTGAAGAAGCTGGAAGTGGCACAATTGCTGAAGTGCAGGCTGGGATAAATAGTACAGCAGTATTTCTTAATGAAGCGATGGATACGGTTTTAGTTAAAAAATCAGAAGTCGCAAACATTAATTTAACAGGCATTAAGACAGCGCTTGGAAGATATAAAGCTTTGAAAGAATCTGATTATACACCAGCATCATGGGCAGCCTTTAAAGCGAGCTTAGTTGATCAAAACGGTGCACCATTTGATGTCAATGCTTATGAAGCAGATTTGGCTGATTTTGAATCATTGACACCAGATGAAGTCGTTTACTTTTTAAGAATCACAGGGATGACTGCTACTCAAATGCAAGAGTCACTAGACCACGATGCAGCATTAATCAATGCAAGTATTGATTTATTAGTGGCAGGCGCAACAACGCAACCTACGGCGACAGTTTCTAAAAACTTGCCGACAACATCAGCGCCTAAAGGTGCGGTGGCTAAAACAAATGCGACACCTGTCGCAAAAGCGTCAACAGTAGCACCCCTTGCGCTTTTAACTGTTAGTGCCCTTTCAATGTTGGGGTCTGTTACTTATAAAATTCGCAATGCAGACTAATCAATAGGAGGTTTAAAAACTAAGTGACAGTTCTCGGTTGCTTGGTTTTTATTGTCTCTACCATTTTATTTTATAGCATAATAATGGAAATGAAAAAGAAATGTAAAGTGGGATATAAATGTGAGACCTAAGCAGCTAGTAGAAACCATAAAAAAAGCGTCTAAAAAAACTAAAAATCGTGTGAGTACGATCGTATTAATTGTCGCTAGCTTGATGATGGTGTTAGCGATTTGGTGTCTTATTCCTGTTAATAAGGTTGAAAAATCCAAAACATCACATCCTCAAGTTGCGATTGATCGTCAGCTACTATCGGAATATTTGAAGGAAGCTAATGATTCCAAAGAACAGACCATACCGATGCAAGAAAGTATGCTTGATTTTGATGAGAGCCTAGATTTTATAGGCCAAGTCATTATTGACAAGGTTGGCTTGGATTTGCCGATTGTAAAAGGTAGAGGGAAAGAAGACGGCACCGGATTTGATAAGGCGGTATATGCTTGTACCAATAAAACAACTCAAAAATTAGGTGTGAATAATTATGTGCTATCTGCCCATAGTACCTATTTATCCGCAACAGAGTACTTCAGCCCGCTTTTAGTCAATGAAGATGGCAGTTTTGATATGAAACAGCCCATTGTATTGGAAAAACTGAAATTAAAAATCGGTGATGAGATTAAAGTTAATCAATCGGCTGAACAAATGGAATATCGATTTAAGATTACAAAACTCTTTATTGATGATGGGCAAGGTAATTTTAACACGACCTACCAGGCTATGGCGGATAAGGTTGGTCAAGCGCAACTCACTCTGTATACCTGTACTGATATTGATGGCGAGAATCGTTTGGTCATACAGGCTGACATTCTTGATAAAAGAAGTCTAAGCTCGTAACATTGAGTCAAGCAATTTGAATTGCCGACTTTTAGCAAGGTTGGCAGTTTTTTTTTAGACAAAAGTATCGTATAATGGTAAGTAATGAAATCAAAAAATAGTTCTCAAAACAATAAATCACCTAAAGTCTTAGAAAATCCTTCTAAGGCTATCTTAAAACGTATTAATGTCTTGTTTTTTCTTATATTTGCTTTATTCTTGATTTTGGTTGGTAGACTCTATCAGATGCAAATTGCTAATAAAGGCTTCTATGACAAGAAACTTGAGACATCGGGGTCTTTATCAACGGTTACTGAAGGGACAGCCCGGGGTCAAATCTATGATGCCAATGGTGTGCCTTTGGTAGCCAATCAAGCGGTACAGACGATTAATTTCACGCGTAGTAATACGATGACAGCAGAAGAAATGCGACAAGTTGCGATTAAGCTTGTCAGTGTGATTCCAGAGTCTGTCAAAACAGATACCTTGACTGAGCGTGATAAAAAGGATTTCTTCTTAGCTGATCCTGAAAATTTAGTTAAGGTTCAAGAGCGCGTACCGGCAAAAGAACGCATCAATTCTAAAACAGGCGAAAAATTGTCTGAGGGTGATCTCTATGCTAAATATGTCAAAAAAGTGACTAACGAAGAAATTGCTTATGATGCGGAGACAGAATTGGCTGCCAAACTATATAAGCGAATGAACGCTACGTCTAATTTTGCGACGACCATTATTGCGTCAGGAAATTTCACCGCTGAACAACAAGCGACCGTTGCTGAAAATGAGCGATCATTTAAAGGCGTTACAGTCGGTACGACTTGGGAGCGAGAGTATGCAGATTCGCCTTTGACCAGCATATTAGGGACTGTAACCAGTGAAAAAACAGGTATTCCGGCAGAAAGTCTGGATGACTATCTTAAAAAAGGTTATTCACGTAATGACCGTGTCGGTACTTCATACTTAGAAAAAGGCTATGAAGATGAACTTCACGGTACCAATGCTGTGAAACAAATTACGGTTGATAAAAATGGTAAAGTGACAGGTGAAAAAGTCCTGAAACAAGGCGAAAAAGGCAAAAACCTGAAATTGACCATTGATTCGAAATTCCAGCAAGGTGTCCAAGATATTTTGAAAAATAATTTTGCTGCCCTTCAAGCTGAAGGTTTTGGCGGTTATTCAGAGGGTGCTTACGCTGTGGTTATGAATCCCAGTACCGGTGCGATATATGCTCTGGGTGGCATTCAATACGACTTAAAAACAGGAGAAGTTTCAGATGATACGCTTGGTACAATTCAAAACGTCTTCACCCCAGGATCCGTAGTCAAAATGGGGACAATTTCTGCCGGTTGGCAAGCAGGTGTCTTATCTGGCAATCAGGTGCTGAATGATCAGCCTATTCAAATACAAGGGTCACAAGTGAAACAGTCTTGGTTTACTAATGGTGCATCAACGCCGATTTCGGCAGTTCAGGCATTAGAATATTCATCCAATACTTATATGATTCAGACGGCATTAGACATTTTAGGTCAGCCCTACCACCCCAATATGGCAATTTACACTTCAAAACTCGAAGATTCTTTTAAAAAATTCCGAAAAACTTATGGTGAATTTGGCTTAGGTGTTCCGACGGGCCTTGATATTCCAGGTGAGTCACCAGGTTTTAATGGGCCAGATGAAACAGCAGCCAATTACTTGGATGAAAGTTTCGGTCAATATGATAACTATACGCCTTTGCAGTTAGCCCAATATGCAGCGACCATTGCCAATGACGGTAAGCGTGTTGCCCCTCATCTTGTGGAAGGTGTCTATGATAATAATACAGATGGTTCACTTGGCGCTCTGACTCGAAAAATTGAAACCAAAACACTGAATATGGTCGACATTTCACTTGAAAATATGAGCTTGCTCCAGCAAGGCATGTACCAAGTTACGCATGGTGGTAATATGGCAACTGGTAAAGATATCATGGTTAATGCGAGTGTGAATATTAATGCGAAAACCGGAACATCCGAGACGTATAAACTCGATGCCAATGGCAATCAAATCTATCTGTCAGTGAATAATGTCGTGGCATATGCACCGTCTGAAAAACCACAAATCGCGATTGGTGTCATGGTACCTGATACGATTATCAAATCTAACGGTACAACGACGCATGCCAATCAAAACATCACACGAGATATTGTCAATCTCTATAATTCAATGTACGGTTTTAAATAAAACTTAAAAATGAAAGGCTCAAACATGGCTTATTATCCAGAACCAATTGCCAAGCTAATCGAGTCTTACGCAAAATTACCCGGTATTGGTCAAAAAACGGCAACACGTCTTGCTTTTTACACGATTGGGATGTCAGACGATGATGTCAATCAGTTTGCAGCCAATCTTTTGTCGGCTAAACGCGATCTCCACTTCTGTAGCATCTGCGGGAATCTGACGGATGCGGACCCTTGTAACATCTGCAGTGATGAATCGCGCGATCGAACGACTATTTTTGTGGTTGAGGAATCAAAGGATGTCCTTGCTATGGAAAAAATTCGGGAATATAATGGTCTCTACCATGTTCTGCATGGCACAATTAGTCCGATGAATGGTGTCAGCCCCGATGATATCAATGTTAAAACTTTAATTACGCGGTTGATGGATAGTCAGGTCGCGGAGGTGATTATTGCTACCAATGCGACAAGTGATGGTGAGGCGACTGCCATGTATTTGGCGCGCATCATTAAGCCCGCGGGGATTAAGGTGACGCGTCTGGCGCGTGGTCTTGCTGTTGGCAGTGATATTGAGTATGCTGATGAAGTCACACTCAGTAAGGCTGTCGAGAATCGGCAGGAGATTTAGAACTTGAAGAAAATGAAAGGCTCTCTCGGACGCTATGTTTGGGAGGGTATTTTAAATTTTCAATCAAGATGACTATCTATACTCACTTAATGATATAAAGCATACACTTTTGTCTGTTTTCTATCACTTTATCGTTAAAAAGTCTTGACGTATCCCTAAACGCCTTTGCTGTCTTGACTCGAATTGATAAAAATAGCTCTAAAGTTGCTTATGCCTTATATAGTGAAACAAGTATAGTTTGACAACTCGGACTGATGATAGAAACAATCCATAAATTTTATCAAATTGTACCATCGCTTTTGTGATATAATAAATTTGACTAGATTATTTCAAGGAGACAAGATGTCAAAACAAAGTTTGATTTTATTATATGGCGGTCGTAGTGCTGAGCGTGAAGTATCGGTATTATCAGCGGAGAGTGTGATGTTTGCGGTTAACTACGACAAGTTCGTGGTGAAGACGTTTTTTATCACGCAAACTGGTGAGTTTATCAAAACGCAAGTTTTCACTGAGACACCTGTTCAGGGAACGAAGCTAATGACCAACGCGACAATTGTTGCGGCCGATATCGTGTCACCTGCTAGTATCTATGAAGCAGGAGCTGTTGTTTTTCCTGTTCTTCACGGTCCTATGGGAGAAGATGGCTCCATTCAAGGTTTTCTTGAAGTGCTTAAAATGCCGTATGTTGGGCCGAATATCACTTCAGCTAGTGTGACCATGGATAAAATCATGGCGAAACACGTTTTTGAGTCGGTCGGTGTGCCACAAGTACCGTATGTTGCGTTGACGGATTTAGCTGAAATTGACGCTAAAATCGCTGAAGTGACGGCGACTTTGACCTATCCTGTCTTTGTTAAACCAGCTAATATGGGGTCATCTGTCGGTATCTCCAAAGTCGCGTCTGAATCTGATTTACGTTCTGCCATAGAAGCAGCACTAAAATTCGACAGTCGCATTCTCATCGAGCAAGGGCTTGATGCGCGCGAAATCGAGGTGGCAGTGCTTGGCAATTCTGATGTGATGACGACCTTGCCAGGCGAAGTGGTCAAAGATGTGGCGTTTTACGATTACAATGCCAAATATATTGACAATCAAATTACCATGGCAATTCCTGCCAGTATTCCTGAGGCAACCATGGTGGCAATGCGAAAATACGCGGAAATTGCCTATCGTGCAGTTGCAGGGACTGGCTTGTCACGCTGTGACTTTTTTATGACTGCTGACCAACAGATTTATCTGAATGAAATCAATGCCATTCCTGGTTTCACACAGTTTTCAATGTATCCTCTTTTGTGGGAGAACATGGGGCTGTCCTATCCAGAACTGATTGAAAAATTGGTTGACTTGGCGCTTGAAGCCTTTAACATTCGAGAGAGTAAGCTTTCGAATTAAGCGGATTTTAGACAATGTCTTATGTGTCCCTATATGAGAGAGTGAAAGGACATATCATGTTTGAAATTGAAAAAATCAAAAAATTAAATGAGACGGAATATCAAATCTACAATTTTTTGATGGCGCACGTGGCTGATGTTAGTAAGATGACGATTCGTGAATTGGCTCAAATGACGCACGTGTCAGCAGCAACCATTGTCAGATTTTGTCGACATCTGGGATTTGCGGGTTTTTCAGAACTTAAATTCCATATGATGCAGGCAAGTGAGTTTGAGCCTTCTATTGAAAGTTACTATGCTAACTTCTTAGAGCTAAATTCTTTTTTAAAAGGGTTGACAGGTATCAGATTTCAAAAAAAATTAAGCCAGGCGTGTCAAATTATTGAATCTTGTGATTACTCGGTTTTTATGGGGATTGGAACGAGTGGCGCTCTTGCTAAATATGGTTACAGATATTTTAATAATGTTGGCATTCAATCATCCGTGATTACCGACCCTTATTTTCCAATTGTTGGCAATGGTTACAAGAATGCTTGTATGATTGTTCTATCTGTTTCTGGTGAGACTGAAGAAATTATTGAGCAGTTAGCCAAACTCAAGAAAAATTGTGTCAAGATTATCTCTATCACTAATGATGAAGAAGGGACAATTTCAAAGATGTCAGATTTGAATTTTTCTTATTATATGATTGATGAATTTGCAAGTACCAAGTCAATTAAGCTAACAACACAGTTACCAGTGCTTGCTTTAATTGAGATATTGGCACATCATGTGAAAATTACTAAATAAGAAAGACTAAGCTTGTCAAAAAAGCTTAGTCTTTTTGTTTCAACTTATGAAACAAGTTTCTTTGTGGCTAAATGCTATTCCAATTTGAAAAGAGATGCTTTATACTAAAATTAAGTAAGCGCTTGCAAAAAACTTTTCTAACTAATCATAATTGAGTTTCGGCTCCTTGAGTCTATGAAAAAAGATAAAGGTACGTAGACACTGTTGTCTCTTTATGGCTTTTCCTATTTTTCATAGACTTAGAGCAGTCACCTCAATATCTTAATGGAGAATATAAATGAACGACTTTATTAACAGGACTTTGATTCCGAAAATCATGAAATTTGTTTCTACCAAACCTATGGTGGCATTTAGAAATGGTATGCTTTACACGATGCCATTTTCAATTATTGGCTCGGTTTTTTTACTACTTGCGAATATTCCGATTCCAAGTGTTGCAAAGGCGGTTGAAAATGCAGGTTTGTCAACTTACTTCAACCAGGCGTTTGGTGCGACATTTGCGGTGATGGCATTTTTTGCAACGATTGGTATTACGATGTCCTATGTGAAAGAACAAGGGATTGAGGATACTTTACCAGCTGGTATGATTTCTTTTGCTTCATTTTTACTTTTGATGAGTTCAGAAGTTGTTGAAACAAAAAGTGGTCATTTTGTAGGCAATGTAATTAACAAAGATTGGACAGGTGGCAAAGGGATGATTGTTGCCATTATCGTTGGTCTCTTTGTCGGGATTGTCTACTCTTGGTTTATCAAACATGATATTCGAATTAAGTTGCCTGATGGTGTGCCACCAAATGTTGCCAGCTCTTTTACAGCCTTGATTCCAGGTTTCGTAATTACTGTGCTGACTTTAGTTGTCTATATCATTTTTGACCAATTTCACACGACATTTTTCGATTGGATTTATAAAGTCTTACAGACACCTCTGCAAGGCATGACGACGACTTTACCTGGCATAATCTTATTAGGTGTTTTAATACCATTATTTTGGTTCTTTGGAATTCATGGTTCAACAATTGTTGGTGGTATTATGGGGCCACTCTTGACCGCAAATTCTCTTGATAATAAAGCAATTCTTGATTCGGGTAAAGCATTGACTTTAGCAAATGGTGGTAAAATTGTGACGCAACAATTTTTGGACCAATATATGACAGTAACAGGTGCAGGCATGACGATTGGCTTAGTCGTCTTTATGACTTTCTTTGCTAAATCTCAACAGTACAAGGAACTTGGTAAATTGTCTATCATTCCAGGCTTATTTAACATCAATGAGCCAGTGATTTTTGCAACACCTATTGTGATGAATCCAATTATGCTTTTACCCTTCATTTTGGCGCCACTATGTTCAGGTTTATTACTTTATTTTTCAATCTATACAGGCATTGTCCCAATGTTTGCGGGCGTTGTCGTACCGTGGACGACGCCCCCTATTATCTCAGGCTTTTTGACAAATGGTTGGCAAGCAGCAATTTTACAAGCGATATGTTTGACGATGACTTTCTTTATTTACTTACCGTTTGCTAAGAAGATGGATCAACTCACAGTCGCACAAGAAAAAGAAATAAGCGCTCAATAAACCATATGTAAACATTAAGCTAAGCGTTAAACTAAATACAACACTAAACATTGTACGATAGTACAATAGAAAAGAGACTGGAGAAAAAAATGGCTTTAAGAAATGATTTTTTATGGGGTGGAGCGGTCGCTGCACATCAACTTGAGGGTGGTTGGCAAGCAGGCGGTAAAGGTGTTTCTGTTGCGGATGTTATGACAGCTGGTGCTAATGGTGTGGCACGCCGGATTACGGATGGTGTCTTACCTGATGAAAACTATCCCAATCATGAAGCAATTGATTTTTATCATCGCTATAAAGAGGATGTAGCTTTATTTGCAGAACTTGGGCTCAAGTGTTTTAGGACTTCTATCGCTTGGACACGAATTTTTCCAAACGGTGATGAGCTAGAGCCTAATGAAGCAGGTCTGCAATTTTATGACGACTTGTTTGATGAATGTCTGAAATATGGGATTGAGCCAGTCATTACGCTGTCGCATTTTGAGATGCCTTATCACTTGGTGACTGAATATGGTGGTTGGCGGCATCGTCAACTGATAGACTTCTTTGTTCGTTTTGCGGAAACTGTCTTTAAACGCTACAAAAACAAGGTCAAGTATTGGATGACCTTCAACGAAATTAATAACCAAGCTAACTATACCGAAGATTTTGCACCGTTTACAAATTCAGGTCTTAAATTTACTGACGGTGAAGATAGAGAACCCGTTATGTATCAGGCTGCTCACTATGAGCTTGTGGCAAGTGCGAAAGCTGTCAAAATTGGTCATGACATCAATCCTGAGTTTCAAATCGGTAGTATGATTGCTATGTGTCCGATTTACCCAGCGAGCATGAATCCGCGGGACATCATGAAGGCGCAGGTTGCCATGCAACGCCGTTACTGGTTTAGTGATGTACATGCGCGCGGTCATTATCCGAGCTACCTGACGGCTTACTTCAAGCGTCGTGGTTTTAAACTCGACATCACCGAGGCTGATAAAAAAGATTTGGCAGCAGGAACAGTGGACTACATTGGCTTTTCTTACTACATGAGCTTTGCGGTGAAAGATACGGATAATGGTGCTGGCTTTGATTACGATGAGGCGAGGGAGTTGATTCGAAACCCTTATGTTGACGCAAGCGAATGGGGGTGGCAGATTGACCCGCTTGGCTTACGCTATGTGATGAACTGGTTTAACGAGCGCTATGAATTGCCACTGTTTATTGTTGAAAATGGTTTTGGTGCAGTAGATGAAATTGTCGATGGCAAGATTCATGACGACTATCGCATTGCTTATCTGCGTGCCCATATTGAACAAATGATAGATGCCGTCGAAATAGATGGTGTTGACTTACTTGGCTACACACCGTGGGGCTTTATTGATTTGATTTCTGCCGGAACTGGCGAGATGAAAAAACGCTATGGTATGATTTATGTAGATAAAGATAACGACGGTAAAGGCACATTGAATCGTAGCAAGAAAGATTCATTTGATTGGTATCAAAGAGTGATAGCAACTAATGGGAAAGTACTCTAAAACGCTTGACATGAGTCAATATTGGTTTGAAATCAATGTTGGCTTTTTGTTGTTCAAGCGACTGATTTTAAGTAAGTTAAATTTAATTCTAAATTTCTTTGTTTTATCATTTCATTGTCATAGATATGATATAATGAGTGAAGGAACTTTTGGGGAGGGATCATCTATGAAAAAGTGGGAAAAAGGATTGTTATCCGTTGCGGTAGCTGCTGGCTTAATCATTTTGACTGCCTGTAGTCTTGTTGCAAAAGAACAAAAAGTGAGACTAGAAAAAGAAGAGAACGGTGTCAAAATTATTCTGACCTATTATGCTAAGGGCGATAAAGTGATGAAGCAAACGTTTGAAAATATTATTCCTTATAGTGAAATAGGGGTTAAGACTGCTGATGAGGCAAAAGAACAACTGGAAGAGGTTGCTAAGTCTTATAATCAGCTCAAAGGCGTCAGAGACCAATTGGTTTACGGTGAAGATTCTGTCACAGAAAAAGTCGTGGTTGATTATAGGGTTGTAGACAAGGTAAATGCAATGAAACTGACAGCTATGATGGCTGATGAAGGCAACTTGTCTAAAGGTGTTAGTCTGAAAAGCAGTATTAAATTATTAAAAGAACAGGGATTTAAAGAGGAGAAGTAAACCTTTAACATTATCGATAATAAGCCATGAGCTAGTGTTGTAAAAAATCAATACTAGCTTTTTAATATAATTGACAGGATAAAAGCTTAAAGTTATAATCAAAATACTATTTTTATAAATAATTTGTAATAAATTATGATATAATAAGTTATAAATTTAGGAGGAAGTATGGATGAAAAGAATTAAAAAAGGATTGCTATCTGTGATAGTTATCGTTGGTGCTCTTGTTTTGACAGCTTGTAGTTTGTCAGCTAAAGAACAAAAAGTAAGCTATGAAAAAGAAGAAAATGGTATTAAAATCGTCTTGACTTACTATGCTAAGGGGGACAAGGTGACAAAACAGACATCTGAAAATACGATTCCCTATAGTGCGCTAGGCGTTAAGTCAGCAGACGAAGCAAAAGAACGTTTAAAAGATGTTCTCAAGTCTTATAATGATGTCAAGGGTGTTAAAGATGAGCTGACCTATGGTGAAGATGCTGTCACTGAAAAAGTCGAGATTAACTACACTGTGGTTGATATGAAAAAAGCTAAGAAATTAGTAGGTGTATCAACTGATGGTGGAGATATTTCAAAAGGTGTTAGTCTTAAAAACAGTATTAAATTATTAAAAGACCAAGGTTACAAAGAAAAGAAATAAGTTTGTTAGACAATCGTGAGCAGTCAATCATGCCTTGGGTTATTCCCCACTGCGTGAGCTGCTCATTTTTAATTTCAAGAGTCAATTGTACCTACTTGTGATTGATGACATGATAAATGTCGAGTAATCTCGGCATTTTTTTGATAAAATAAAAGATATGAAAAAGAATCAGGTGTACTTATGAATTTAACCTTACATGAAGTAGCAGACGCTGTCAAGGCACAAAACGATGTCTTAAAATATGAGGATCAGGTGCTTGGCAATATCGAGTTTGACAGTCGGCTCATCAAGCCTGGCGACATTTTCTTGCCCTTAAAGGGTGCGCGTGATGGCCATGACTTCATCCCGACGGCTTTTGAAAATGGTGCTCTTGTCACATTTTCAGAGCAAAAAGTGGCTTTTCCTCACATTTTAGTCGAAAATACGGAGCAGGCTTTTCAAGACTTAGCTAGCTATTACTTGGATAAAACAGCGGTTGATGTCATCGCCATCACCGGCAGCAACGGAAAAACGACGACCAAGGATATGATTGCACAGATACTTGCGACGACTTACAAGACCTACAAAACGCAAGGTAACTATAACAACGAAATTGGGTTACCCTACACCGTCCTCCATATGCCTGATGATACTGAAAAACTAGTGCTTGAAATGGGTCAGGACCACATGGGCGATATTCATCTGCTGTCCACCCTTGCGAAACCAAAACTTGCGGTCATCACGCTGATCGGCGAAAGTCACCTCGAATTTTTCGGCACCCGCGAGAAAATCGCTGAAGGCAAGATGCAGATTATCGACGGACTGGTCCATGGCGGTGAACTCATTGCTCCAGCAGATAAAATTATCAACGCCTATTTACCTAACAATCAGAAAATCACACGGTTTGGTGCAGACGCGGATATTCACCTGACAGCCCTTTATGAGCATAAAGACCACCTGAGCTTTACCGTTAATTTCTTAGATGAAGATTTGACAATTCCAGTTCCTGGGAAATTTAATGCGACTAATGCCATGGTTGCAGCTTATGTCGGTACTTTAGAAGGTGTTTCGCCACAACATATCAAGAAAGCTCTGGCGAATCTTAACCTGACTAAAAATCGTGTTGAGTGGCTTAAAGCAAGTAACGGGGCGGATATTTTGTCAGATGTCTACAATGCCAACCCGACAGCTATGAGATTGATTTTAGAAACTTTTCAAACCATTGCAGGTAATCCTGATGGTAGAAAAATTGCTGTTTTGGCAGATATGAAGGAGTTGGGCGAGCAGACCGCACAATTACATGCTGAGATGATGACTGCACTTAATCCAGAAAAACTAGATTTACTTTATCTTTACGGGGAAAATATGTTATCTTTAGCACAGCTCGCTCAGGAGATTTTTCCACCTGAAACAGTTAAATATTTCCGAAAAGATGACGAAAAAGATGAACATGATAAGCTGTCTCAAGCCTTACTTAATGAGCTAAAACCAGCTGATCAAGTCTTGCTTAAAGGCAGTCATTCTATGCGTTTAACAGAAATTGTCAATCAATTGTAATCTAAGCTCTTTTGGAATAAAAAAATAAAGATAAGCAGATGAAAACGCTTTATGAAAAGGTGTTATCGTCTCTTTTTGTCTGTCAAAAATAACGATTCAGATGTATTTGTTCGACAAATTGTTCGAAAAATATTAAAAGAAATAGTTAAAAAAGGGGACCCAAAAGACAAAAGTATTAAATAACAGAGAAATAGTCAACTATCAGACAATTATCTTTGATACTTAGATTGCAAAAAATATTGAGGAGTATTCATTTTCATGAAAAAAGGATTGACCCGTGGTCTCGTTGCAGCATTGGCAGCTTGTGGTAGTAAATCTTCTGATAAAAAATCAAAAAATAAGACAAGTGACGATTTGAAAATGTCGTTTGTCCCTAATGCAAGTGAATGAAGATTTACAGTTTGAAGTTATATCGTCAGAAAAAGTAGACAAAAAACGCCAGAACGGCGTTTTTTTGTTAAATATGTTTGTTATGCTTTAACTAATGCCACGATAGGATATTTGCTGACAAAATATTAGGATGACAGGACGATTATTTGCTACTTTTACGAATTGTTAAAATGGTGATGATCATCATGCTTATCAGGTAAAGTACTACGGCAATCAGTTGGCAGTCACTCAACAACATCGGAACTTGAAAACTCAGCCAGTGAATAGGATTTTTAAATAGAAAGACGATGAGATAGAGTGTGATAAAGGATAAGCAAGATAGGATAATTATTTTAAAAAAATCTTTAGCAAATGCGGTAAAACTGATGGTTTTAAAAACAAAATAGATTAACAAAGCAATAAGCATAGGTGTCAAAACTGTAGATAAAATTGAAAAATAAGCATGGTTAACACCATCAAAACTGCGTATACTGATACTTGATAGAAAGGCAACAAAGAGAAAAGTGATACCAGACAGCAACAGATTATCTTTGATGACATCGCTAACTTTTTTATTAGGAATGGCAGCTAGAATTTCTTGACTTGCCTTTTTAGGCTGATGACCGAAAAAGTCTTCAGCTGACAGACCATCTTGTTCAGCTTGGGCAAAATCATTGATGATTTCATTTAGTTTAAGGCCAAGTGCTGTTTCATCTTTAAAAATATTGCCCCCATACATTGAAAACATCAAATTTCTAACAAAGGCTTGATTTTCTTTGCTTAAACTATTTAGGACGGTAATTGTATCGGTTTTTAATTGCTTTATATATGGTTGATAGGTCATTTTCTACCTCAAACTTTCAAAAATGTTAATATATGTGGCAAATCTTGAAATAAAATCTGCTTGTGCTAATTTTCCCTCTGCTGATAAAGCATAATATTTGCGGCTTGGACCTTCGTCAGATTTTCGGATTTCTGTTATGACCCAATCGTTTTTCTCAAACTTAGTAAGTATCGGATAAATTGTCCCCATAGACACATCGTCAACTCCGATATCAGCGAATTTCTGTGAAATTTCGTAACCGTACAGGTCAACAGATTGTCCGATAATCATGAGTAGAAAACCCTCAACAATGCCTTTTCGAAGTTGACTTTCATTGATATAGTTGATAATGACCACTTCCTTTACTATGATGTCTAACATAATCGTAACAAAAAAAATACTATTATGCAATACATAATAGTAGATGACACAACAAAAAAAAGCGCCCTCAAACGCTTTTACTAATTAAGTTTTCAATTCTTGTTCAATCAATACCAACCATTGACAAGATGGAACTGCCAAGCAGCCTCCCATGAACCATAGCGTCCAGCGACATAAGCGTCTGCGACACGTTCCTGGTTAGCTGGCGAGAAGTCACCACCGAGATAAGACGATGTCAGTTGGTAACGGCCGTAGTATTGCCCGTTTTGCGCCGTGTAAGAGCCCCCAGATTCGGTCATGGCGATGGCCTCTTTGGCTGAGTTTGCGGTAAAACCGTTGCTGGTTGAAATGCTTACTGCAGGTTGTGTAACAGCTGCGACTGGGGTAGCTGCAGGTGAGCTAGTCGCTGTACTTGTAGTAGCGGATGCTTTACTATCTGCCTTAGCATTTGTATCGAATTTGAGTTCTTGTCCGACGTATATCAGGCTGATGTTGTTTATTTTGTTAGCTGCAGCAATCGTTTGGATATGCGTTTGGTCATGATAGAATTTTTCTGCAATGCTTGAAAGTGTATCACCGGATTGAACGGTGTAAGTGATTTGGTCAGCGCTAGCTGATTGGTTTGTCACGAATAGGCTGCTAGTAAAAAGTAAGCCAGCTAGAAGTGCTACTGCTTTAATCGACAGTTTTGCTGGTGTGTTGTGTGTGTTGCTGTTATAAGTTTTCATGTTCTTTATTCTATCAGATAATTTTAGCCTTAATATGATAGATGCGTGAATTTTTAATGACGAATATGACAATTTATTACAAAAGGACTTTTAGAAATGTGCTATAATAGTAATAATTGAGTAAAAATTGAGGTAACTATTATGTTGTAAACTAGATGTCAAGTTAGACATGACAAGAGTTGATATACATACTTAAAGGAAGAATCATGACATTAGAAACAGATATTAAACGTAGACGCACTTTTGCTATCATCAGTCACCCGGATGCTGGTAAAACGACAATTACTGAGCAGTTGCTCTATTTTGGTGGTGAAATTCGTGAGGCGGGAACTGTTAAAGGTAAGAAAACAGGTCATTTCGCCAAATCTGACTGGATGGATATTGAAAAACAACGGGGTATTTCGGTGACCTCATCTGTCATGCAGTTTGACTATGCTGGCAAGCGCGTCAACATTCTAGACACACCAGGACATGAGGACTTTTCAGAAGATACTTACCGGACTCTGATGGCGGTAGATGCAGCAGTCATGGTGATTGACAGTGCCAAGGGTATTGAGGCACAAACCAAAAAACTTTTCCAAGTTGTCAAACAACGAGGCATTCCAGTCTTTACCTTTATCAATAAACTTGACCGTGACGGTCGTGAACCACTTGATTTGTTGGCGGAACTTGAAGATGTCTTGGGCATTCTCTCAACGCCGATGAACTGGCCAATCGGTATGGGTAAAAACTTTGAAGGTCTTTATGACATGACCAACAAACGGTTGGAACTTTATCGTGGGGACACGCGCTTTGTTGATTTTGAACAGGGTGACCAAGTATTTGCGCAAAATCCATTCTATCAGCAGGCAAAAGAAGATATTGAGCTGATGACTGAGGCGGGCAATCCTTTCGATGCTGAAGAAGTGCTACGTGGCGAATTGACCCCCGTCTTCTTTGGTTCAGCCTTGACTAATTTTGGCGTGCAGACTTTCCTAGATGCCTTTTTAGCTTACGCACCAGAGCCGCAAGGGCACAAGACAACAACTGATGAGATCATATTGCCTACGATCCCAGAGTTTTCAGGTTTCGTTTTTAAAATTCAAGCCAACATGGACCCGCGCCATCGTGACCGCATTGCCTTTGTCCGGATTATTTCAGGTGAGTTTGAGCGGGGCATGTCGGTCAAGCTGGCACGGACTGGTAAAGCGGTTAAGCTGAGTAATGTGACGCAGTTTATGGCGGAGGCCCGTGAGAACGTGGAAAATGCCGTGGCAGGTGACATTATCGGGGTTTATGATACAGGTACTTACCAGGTTGGCGATACGCTGACAACGGGCGCGCTCAAGGTAGAATTTGAGCCACTGCCAACGTTTACACCGGAACTTTTCATGAAAGTTTCAGCTAAAAATGTCATGAAACAAAAATCTTTCCATAAAGGAATTGAGCAGTTGGTACAAGAGGGCGCAATTCAACTTTATAAAAATTACCAGACAGGTGAGTATATGCTGGGTGCTGTCGGTCAACTTCAGTTTGAGGTGTTCCAACATCGCATGGTGGGTGAGTACAATGCCGAAGTCATCATGACACCAATGGGGAAAAAGACCGTGCGTTGGATTAAACCAGAAGATTTGGATGAACGCATGTCTAGCTCACGTAATATTTTGGCTAAAGACCGCTTCGATAATCCTTTGTTCTTGTTTGAAAATCAATTTGCAGAACGCTGGTTTGCGGATAAATATCCAGATGTAGTCTTGAGTGATACACCATTTGTTGAGAGATAGTCAATAAATGAAATGTCGATGCTTTGCGTCGGCATTTTTTTGCACAATTTGTAACCAATAATAGAAGAAAATTCTTTATCTGTCGAATCATATTGAATATCTTATTTATCCTGAAAACGTATTCTTGAGTTCATCCCTATCATTTACTTCAAAATTGTGCTATACTGATTAAGTTGTCCAATTGGGGCAACCGTCACCCAATGGAGTATTTGGATTGATAGACAACGTTTGAATTTAGACTGATAAAGTCTTAAGTTATCTATTGTATTTAGCGTTTTGAGCTTGTTTGCTTGAAATGCAGACAAGTTTTTATATATTGATAGTTGTGGTTGTCTCATTTTGAAGGCATCACGAACTATCGAAGATGTGACACACTTGCATCTTCACACAGAAAACTAGAAAAAATAACCGAAAACTCCACTTCTATATGAATGGAGAAACACTTGAAATTTACAGAACTCGGATTGTCAGAAGACATCCTATCAGCCATCGTTAAAGCTGGCTACGAAACACCAACACCAATTCAGGAACAAACAATCATGCTCGCCCTTGATGGCAAAGATGTGATTGGTCAAGCCCAAACAGGTACCGGTAAAACAGCTGCCTTTGGTCTACCAACCTTGAACAAAATCGACGTTAACGGTGGATTGCAAGCAATTGTGATTGCACCGACACGTGAATTAGCAGTACAATCACAAGAAGAACTTTTCCGCTTTGGACGTGATAAAGGGGTCAAAGTACGTTCAGTTTTTGGTGGTGCAAGCATTGATAAGCAAATCAAAGCGCTTAAATCTGGTGCACATGTCGTTGTCGGCACACCAGGTCGTATGGTTGACTTGATCAAACGTCGTGCCTTGCAACTTGGCGACATCGAAACATTGATTCTTGATGAAGCAGATGAAATGTTGAATATGGGCTTTATTGATGACCTTGAATTCATCATCAAAGCGACACCAGCTGAACGCCAAACACTCTTGTTCTCAGCGACAATGCCTGATGCTATCAAGAAAATCGGCGTGAAATTCATGAAAGACCCACAACACGTTAAAATCGTTTCGAAAGAAATGACATCTGACTTGATTGATCAATACTATGTTAAAACAAAAGAATTCGAGAAATTCGATGTCTTGACACGTTTGATTGATGTGCAAAAACCTGAGTTGGCAATTGTTTTTGGTCGGACGAAACGTCGTGTTGATGAAATCACACGTGGTTTGAAATTACTCGGCTACCGTGCTGAGGGGATTCATGGCGACTTGGCACAACAAAAACGTTTGGCTGTCTTGCGCGATTTCAAAAATGATAACCTTGACGTTCTAGTTGCAACTGACGTTGCGGCACGTGGGTTGGATATCTCTGGTGTAACTCACGTTTATAACTACGATATCACACAAGACCAAGAATCATATGTTCACCGTATCGGCCGTACTGGTCGTGCTGGTAAATCTGGTTTGTCAATCACTTTCGTGTCTAACAATGAAATGGGTTACTTACGTGCGATTGAACGTTTGACTAAGAAAGAAATGAAAGGCATGAAGCCACCAACACGCGAAGAAGCTTACCAAGCTAGCCTCGCTGTTGCTTTCGATGAAATCAAACGTGATTTAACTGATCCAAAAATTTCAGCTAAATTAGATAAATTTGATCAAGATGCTGAAAACTTACTTGCTGAATACGATGCGAAACTTTTAGTTTCACTCTTGTTGCAAGCCAAAGTTAATGATCCTGATACACGTCCTAAAGTAGAAATCGCTGCTGAAAAACCATTACCATTTAACGGTGAAGGTGGTAAAGGCGGCAGCCGTGGTGGCAATCGTGGCCGTGGTCGTAATGATCGTCGTGGTGGCGGTGGTTACAACCGTGACAAACGTGGTGGTGGTCGTGACCGTGATGACCGCAACAAAAAAGATTACTACAAAAAAGATAAACAAAAAGTTCATCCTAAAGCGACTGAAAAGAAACCTGGTTTCGTGATTCGTAATAAAGGTGATAAATAAGACGAGTGTGAAGTAACTCACGTCATAAAATTGAAAAGTCGGCAACGGCTTTTTATGTTATAATAAAATAAGTCTGTCCAATCTTGGATAGTTAGTAAAAATAAATTCAGTCGTTGACAAATATACGCAGTCAAGTATATGTCAAGATTACCTCAAAAGAAAGAAAAAATATGACATTTAAATCAGGATTCGTTTCCATCATCGGTCGCCCTAACGTTGGGAAATCAACTTTACTTAACCACGTCATGGGGCAAAAAATTGCCATCATGAGTGATAAGGCACAAACGACACGTAATAAAATACAAGGCATTTATACAACAGAAAATGAACAAATTGTTTTCATTGATACGCCTGGCATTCACAAACCACACAATGCTTTGGGTGATTATATGGTTGAGTCTGCCTATTCAACTTTGCGTGAAGTGGATACTGTTTTATTCATGGTGCCAGCTGACGAGCCGCGTGGTAAGGGTGATAATATGATTATTGAGCGCTTGAAGCAAGCCAATGTGCCTGTTATTTTGGTGGTCAATAAAATTGATAAAGTGCATCCAGACCAACTTTTGGCACAAATCGATGATTTCCGTACACAAATGGACTTTAAAGAAGTTGTGCCGATTTCTGCTCTTGAAGGGAATAATACAGAAAAACTTCTTGAAATTCTGAAAAGTAATCTCGAAGAAGGCTTTAAATACTTCCCAGATGATATGATTACGGATCACCCTGAGCGTTTTCTGGTTGGGGAGATGATTCGTGAAAAAGTCTTGATTTTGACACGTGAAGAGGTGCCGCATTCAATCGCTGTTACTGTTGACTCAATGAAACGCGATGAGGATACAGGGAAAATCCATATCATGGCGACGATTTATGTTGAACGCAAGAGTCAAAAAGGGATTATTCTCGGTAAAGGTGGCGACATGATTCGTAAGGTCGGTAAAATGGCAAGACGTGATATTGAAGTCATGCTAGGCGATAAAGTTTACCTCGAAACTTGGGTAAAAATTAAGTCTAACTGGCGCGACAAAAAAATTGATATCCAAGCAATGGGTTATCGTAAGGATGATTTTTAAGGGTGGCTATCTAAAATGGAAAATGCAGAGTTCATAGAAGAAGAGATTTCTAACTCAGAAAATCATCAGAATAAAATGCTAGCGGGTACTTTTTGGATGACGGCTGGTGATTTTCTGTCGAAAATCTTAGGTGCTGTTTATATTATTCCTTGGTATGCGTGGATGGGCAGTCATGGTGACCAGGCGAATGCGCTGTTTTCCATGGGCTATAATGTCTACGCTCTCTTCCTTTTGATTTCGACGGCTGGTATTCCAGTTGCCATTTCTCGGGAAGTGGCGAAGTATAACGCGCTAGGGGACAGGAATATGTCTTATCGTTTGGTGCGTCAAATGTTGGCTTTCATGGTGATTTTAGGGGCGTTTTTTGCTGGAATGATGTACCTGCTTGCACCGTTTTTTGCGGCACTATCAGGTGGTGGCAAGGATTTAATTCCGGTCATGAAGAGTTTGTCCTTGGCCGTCCTTGTTTTTCCGGCGATGTCAGTCATTCGGGGTTATTTCCAAGGGTTGAGCAATATGAAACCCTATGCACTCAGTCAGTTGTTTGAACAGATTGTTCGTGTCATCTGGATGTTAGTGACAGCCTTTACTATCATGAAACTTGGTTCAGGTGATTGGGTAGCAGCGGTAACGCAGTCAACAACTGCCGCCTTTATCGGGATGATTGCAAGTTCTGTTGTTTTGATTTTATCTTTGATGAAACAAGGCGACATTGCAAATATTGCTAATCCTGGGCCGTCTAAACATCAGATTAATGCGGTGAGTCTACTCACGCAAACCTTGACGCAGGCGATTCCGTTTATCGTGATTGGTTCTGCGATTCAAATCTTTAAACTAATTGACCAAACGACTTTCCCACACGTGATGCGGATGATTGCTAACTATACAGATGCTCAGTTGGCGATTTTCTTCTCTTACTTTTCTGCCAATACAGATAAATTGACCATGGTTTTGATTGGTGTGGCAACGACTCTGGGTGGTGTGAGTATTCCTTTAGTCACCTCAGCCTATGTCAAGGGTGACAAAAAAGAGACAGCGCATCTAATTAGCTACAGTCTCCAACTGTTTGCTATTTTTATGCTACCAGCAGTTGTGGGGATGAGTATCCTCGCGCGCGACATCTACACGATTTTCTATGTGTCGCCAAGCCAACTCCAGCTCAATTTGTTTGTTTTTGCTTTTCTACAGAGTTTCCTTCTTGCAAGCTATGCCTTGTTATCACCGATGCTACAAGCCTTGCACCATAGTCGTATTGCGATGCGGTACTTTGGTTTGACGCTCGTCATCAAGTTGGTGATTCAAGTACCGGCAATCTTGCTTTACGAGGCTTACGGCCCTATGATTGCAACGACAATTGCTTTTGGTGTCGGGGTTTACCTTTTCTTGCGCAAAGTGCAGCAAGTCTCTGAATTTTCGGTCAAGGTGACGTTCCGTGGGTTCTTAGGCATTGCGACGATGACCTTTATCATGGCTGTTGTCGTGAGCCTGGTGAAATGGCTACTACCTGACCATGTTCTGCTGGAAACAGTTGTATCGGGTGGCTTTGGATTCGCTGTTTACTTAGTCATGGCAGCGAAACTAGGGTATTTAGAAAAACTATTCGGTACAAAAGGCACAGCTATCCGACGGAAATTGCACATTTAAGATGAGTATAAGTTAGTATGAGGTAATAAAATGGGTAAATATCAATTAGACAATAAAGGACAGCAAAGTGTCCAAAAATTTCATGAAAAAAATATCGGAAAATCCGATAAGCAATTGAAACTTGAAGCGATTAAAGCACAGTATCTCAATAAGAAGAAATCAGGCAAAAAATGAACAATCCCAAACCACAAGAATGGCGAGCTGAAGAGTTATCTCAAGGTTATATTGCAGATTATAAACCGCTCAATTTTGTTGACGGCGAGGGTGTACGCAATAGCCTCTATGTGAGTGGCTGTCCTTTTCATTGTGAGGGGTGCTATAATGAGGCGACTTGGAACTTTAGATTTGGTGTCCCTTATACGCCTGAGTTGGAAGAGCGCATCATGGCAGACATGGCTCTATCTTATGTACAAGGGTTGACCTTGCTTGGTGGCGAGCCATTCCTTAACACTGGCACGGTTTTACCGCTTGTGAAAAGAATCAAGTCTGAGTTACCTAACAAGGATATCTGGTCATGGACTGGCTATACTTGGGACGAACTCATGTTAGAAACGCCAGACAAACTCGAGTTGTTAGCCAATATTGACATCTTAGTTGACGGTCGTTTTGACCTTTCTAAGAAAAATCTCTTGTTACAATTCCGTGGTTCAAGTAATCAGCGAATTATTGATGTTCAAAAATCTCTGAAAGCAGGAGAAGTCGTCATCTGGGAAAAACTCAATGATGGCAAACAGGTCGTAGAACAGTTTCATAAAGAAAAATTAATCTAAAGTGCTACGGCGCTTTTTTTGATGTTTTAAAGATTGGAAATGTAAGTTACTTTACTTGTTTATCAAGATAAAACTCGTTATAATAACTTTAAGTTTACAAGTGTAGACAAAACAATCATGATTTATAGAAAAGAGATGACCATGTATCCATATCAATCAAATATCAGATTGGGCGCAGTTAGCCTGAATGTTAATGATTTAGAGGCTGAAGTTCAATATTATCAAAAAGTTTTGGGATTAGATGTTTTAGATAGAGATAGTACAAGTGCTACACTAGGTGTTTTATCTACTCAAGATGCTTTAGTTCGCCTTGTGCAAATTGATTCAGAGTCACCAAAGGCTTATGGTTTATATCATTTGGCCTTGCTTTTACCGTCTCGCTCAGATTTAGGTGATTTTCTTAATCACTTAATCAAGCATCAAATAGCAATTATTGGTGGTGCTAATCATGGCTACAGTGAGGCTATTTATTTAGAAGATACAGAAGGTAATGGCATTGAGGTCTATCATGATAAAAGTGAATCTGTTTGGGATAAGCAAGGTGATAAAATCAATTCAATTACTGAGGAATTAGATGTCGCTGGCGTACTTGAGAGTGCGCATCAGCAGAATCAAAATAGTGCATTTCGCTTTCCTGAAAAAGGTAAAATGGGTCATATTCATTTGAGCGTTGCGTCAGTACCAGAGGCTACTAGTTTTTACCAGAACGTATTTGACATGACTGAAAAATTTGCGGTGCCAGCTGCGAGTTGGATTTCATCAGGGGGGTATCATCATCATTTTGCTTTCAATAGTTGGGCAGGGTCAAATCTAGTCAGCCATGCACAAAATGGGGTGTTGGGATTACTGGACTTTACAGTATATGTGACGAATCCACTCTATATGGCGCAAATTAAAACAAAGGCGGAAAGTCTAGGTCAACTACGTACTAAGATGGATACAGGACTAGTGATTGAAGACCCCTCCCAAAATCGAATTGTCATCAAATTAGAAAATTAATTGCTTGTGCTGTTCAGATGGTTATTTCTTGATAGAATTTAAAGTACCACTTTTGTTTCATGATTATGTTAAAATATAGACATGAAAAAATTGAAAATTGCTTATGTTGGCTTTGGTAAGTCGACAAATCGTTACCACATACCTTATTTGAAAATACGAAATAATTTTGAGATTGCTCGTGTTGTAACACCTACTTTGATGAAAAATCCTGAGGCACAACTTGCTTTGGAAAAAACAGGAACCCTTTTTTCAACAGATATTCAGGATATTATTGCTGACAAGACGATTGATTTGGTTGTTGTCGTAACACCCGCACAGTCGCATTTTACCTTAGCTAAGCAACTGTTACAAGCAGGTAAAAATGTCTTGTTAGATAAGCCAGCAGTTGAAAAATTATCTGAGATGCAAGAACTTGTATCACTTGCCAATGCTGCTAATCTCTTTTTCATGCCTTTCCAAAATCGGCGGTTTGATAGTGATTTTTTAACAGTTAAAAAAGTGATTGAGACGGGTTATCTGGGGCGCGTGATTGATATTCAGGTTCACATGGATCATTTCCGAGCTGATGATACAGTCGTTACAGGGTCGGACTTCAATGGTGCTTTTTATGGTCATGGTGTTCACTTAGTGGACCAAATGGTCAGTCTATTTGGTAGCCCTGAAAAGGTGCAGTACGATATTAGAAGTACTCGCCAGCCTTTGAGTACAGTCGATGACCATTTTGCCGTGGATTTATTTTATCCTAATCAACTCAAAGCAAGTGTCCATGCGACGGAATCGGCATTGGTTCCCTATCCTAAATGGTTGATTCAAGGAACGAAAGGGACTTTTATCAAGCAAGACGTTGATCAACAAGAAAATGACCTGAAAGCAGGCATTATGCCAGGTACGACAGGTTTTGGCGAAGATAGTCCACAAGCTTATGGGCGTTTGATTTATCTTAATCAAAATGGCGACCGAATTGAAAAATATATCCCGTCTGAAATAGGGGATTACGGTCGAATTTACGATGCGGCTTACGAGACTCTGGTCAATGGTGCAGACAAGTTGATAACGGATGTACAAATGTTGCGTGTCATTGACATCTTAGAAAGTGGGTTTAAGAATGGTTAGAATTCAGGATGATTTATTTGAAGCAGTTAACGCTGAGTGGTTGGAAAAAACGGAAATTCCGTCAGACCGACCACGAATTGCAGCCTTTGATGAACTTGTGATTAACAACGAAAAAACGTTAATGCACGATTTTTCAACGATTCATGAATATGATGAACCTGTCATGACTGAGTTTGCAAAATTCTACAAAAAAGCAGGAGATTTTATCGAGCGTTTTGAGTTTGGGACTGACCCTGTTAAACCTGAGTTGGAAAAAATCTCAGCCATTTCAGATTTTGATGATTTGACAAATCAATTTGCGAATTTGATTTTAAATTCGCAAGTGCCTGTACCGTTCGGTTTGTCAGTTGATACTGATATGAAAGATGCCGTGCACTATGCCTTGACATTCTCTGGTGCAGGCTTGATTTTGCCTGATACGACGTACTATGCGGATGAACACCCACGTAAGGCTGAGTTGCTTGACTTTTATGTGAGCAATACAGTTGCGATTTTACGTGATTTTGGTTTTTCAGAAAATGAGGCACAGCAACAAGCTGAAAATACAGTTAAATTCGATGCTATTTTAGCCCAGTATGTTAATACATCAGAAGAATGGGCTAAGTATGCTGAACTTTATCATCCTATTGCTATCAGTGAGTTCACGTCGCACATCAAGTCTGTCCCATTTGCCCAAATTATCGACACTTTAATTGGCAAATTACCTGAAAAGGTTGTCGTTTATGAAAAACGTTTCTATGAAAACTTCGATAAGATTGTTAATGCGGACAATTTTGAGCTGATTAAATCTTGGATGTTGGTTAAACTTATCAGAAGTTCAACTTATTATCTGTCTGATGATATGCGAATTTTAGGTTCTGAGTTTTCACGCAAATTATCGGGTACATCTGAGGCACGTAGTCAAGAAAAACATGCTTTTGATTTAGCGACGAGTCAGTATTCGCAGGCTGTTGGCCTATATTATGGTCACAAATATTTTGGTGAAGCAGCCAAGGCCGATGTGAAACGGATGACGTCTGAAATGATTAAAGTCTATCAGGAGCGTCTGGATAAAAATACTTGGTTGAGTCGTGCGACGATTGATAAAGCTATCCAAAAGCTCGATGCCATGACAGTATTTATCGGTTTCCCTGATAAATTACCAGAAATTTATCAGCAATTTACCGTGTCTCATGATAGCCTATATAGCAACATTGCCCGCTTTGATGTTGCACGTAGTCATCATCATTATGCGAAATTCAATGAAGACGTTGATAAGACTGAGTGGCACATGCCAGCGCACATGGTCAATGCCTACTTTAGCCCAGATAGCAACACTATCGTCTTTCCTGCTGCCATTTTGCAAAAGCCCTTTTACTCAGCAACAGAGCAGACGACTAGTCAAAATTACGGTGGCATCGGTGCGGTAATCGCCCACGAAATCTCTCATGCCTTTGATAATAATGGTGCCCTTTTTGACGAATTTGGCAATATGAATAACTGGTGGTCGGATGAGGATTTCAAAGCCTTCGAAGACAAGCAAGAGTTGATGATTGCTGAGTTTGACGGCTTAGAAATTGCTGGCGGCAAGGTCAATGGTAAACTGGTCGTTTCAGAGAATATCGCCGATGCCGGCGGATTGACAGCTGCCATGACCGCAGCACTCAGAGAACCTGACGCAGATTTGAAAGCCTTTTTCACCCAGTGGGGAGAAATCTGGCGCCTCAAAGCTTCAGAAGAATACCAACAAATGTTGTTGTCAATGGATGTTCATGCTCCTGGCAAACTCCGTGCCAATGTGCAGGCTAGCAATTTGGATGAATTTTTTGAAACATTTGACATCAAATCAGGTGACGGCATGTGGCGGGAACCGAGTGAGCGGGTTAAAATTTGGTAATGAGTGTTGACAATTTTGCATCGCTAAACCAAATATAATAGTAAAAATCATAAGACAAACGTGTTTTTTAACGCTTGTCTCGTGGTTTTTTTGATATTAATCTTGATTCATCTCATCTGCCATTTCATCAGCAATATCTTGCAAGGCATCAAATCGTAACATACGGACGGGGAAATTGTCTGCTTGATTTAATTGCGCGACTAAATACTTCAATTTGGTTTCGTTTTCTTCATCGTAAAACACAAAGGCACCATTCGCATTGCTGATTAAAAAGTGATGATATTCTCGAAATTGACCTGCATTTTGATAGGCATCGTAGGCATATTGAACAAAGTCAACTTGCTTAAACAAGGCTAATTTGGCTTGGTTACCCTCATTCCAATTTTGACCGTGTGTTTTAAAAGGGAAGATGGTCGCAAATTTAAAATCGTAATCTTCTTTCATTTCATTAGCAACTTCAAGCACCCAGTATTCAAAGCCTAAATGGCCACTAAAAATCAACCATTCTAGACCATCTGCAGCAAAAGATTCCAAATTTTTGCGAATGGCTCTCTTAATCACCTTTAATTTCATATCTTTTTCGTCAAAAATCCCTAAGTCAAAAGCATTATAGCCAACGATGAGCAATGTTTTCATGTTTTTTATGTATCCGTTTCTAAATTGTGCTATGATTTATTATAACGTAATATAAGGCAACAACTACAGCAAAAAGATTTTGCTATGAAAATCTTTTTGCTGTAGTTAAGTGATGTAAACGCTATATTTAAGGCTTAATACTGCAATATGCTTGTATATTCTACTATAATACTGTAAACTAATGATAACTGTATTTTATTAAAAGCGAGTAAGAAAGGCCTTTTGTATTAGTCACTAAGAGGTCAAACCTAGCGAATCAATATCAGTTAGAGTTAGTATTGAAGGGAAAGTCATGGTCAAATATCCTGGTGGTGTTGCGATTGCACGTAAACAGCAAATTAAACAACTAAAAACGGTTAAATTTGGCAAGCGCGGGATGAATTTCGAGGCTGAAATCAATGCCACAAATGCGTATTATTTAATGCATGGTTTGGCAGTGATTCATAAGAAACCAACGCCAGTTCAGATTGTTAAAGTGGATTATCCCAAGCGAAGTCGCGCCAAGATTACGGAAGCTTATTTTCGTCAAGCCTCAACAACCGATTATTCTGGCGTTTATCAAGGACATTACCTTGATTTTGAGGCCAAAGAAACACAGAATAAGACAAGTTTTCCGCTCAAAAATTTTCATGAGCATCAAATTGTGCACATGGAAAATGTTCTAAAGCAAGAGGGGATTGCCTTTGTCTTGCTCCACTTTTCTGCTCTATCAAGAACTTTTTTGCTTAAAGCAAGCGACTTAATCCCCTTTTTCAAAGAAAAAGAAGGCCAAAAATCAATTGCATTAGCATTTATCGAAACCAAAGGGTATGAACTTCCAACCAATCAATTGCCTAGCATTCCTTATCTCGACTGTATCCAAAAACTTATAGGAGGTGACTCACATTTCTAATCTACGAAAAAGTAAACGAAAAATGAATTTACGCGTCATCAGAGTTGCCAAATGGTGTCTCATCTCGGTTTTCATGCTCATTATTCTCGGCTTCGTAGCTGGTGTTGGGTTGTTTGTTTATTATGCCAAAGATGCGCCAAAACTGGAAGAGTCTAAGTTACAATCAAAACCATCATCTGTCATCTATGACAAAGATGGTCAAGTGTTAGTCGACTTGGGGATTGAAAAACGTGAACTAGCCGACACAAAAGACATTCCATTGGAGTTGGTTGATGCGGTTACCTCAATCGAAGATCACCGCTTTTTCCAGCACCGTGGTGTTGACCCGATTCGGATTATTTCATCTGTTATTCATAACACGCAAAATGATAACACGCAAGGTGGTTCTACCTTGACTCAGCAGCTGATTAAGCTATCTTTCTTCTCAACTAAAGCTAAAGATGCGACGATTAAACGTAAAGCGCAAGAAGCTTGGATGGCGGTAAACCTTGAACGCCAGAACACTAAAGAAGAAATCATCACCTACTACATTAACAAAACCTACTTAGGTAATGGTTATTACGGGATGTTGACAGCGGCTAAGAACTATTTTGGTAAAGACTTAAAGTCTCTGGATTTGGCGCAAATTGCCCTGCTTGCTGGTATGCCACAGGCCCCTAATTCCTACGATCCTTATGCCCATCCGGAAGCAGCAAAAGAACGTCGCGATATGGTGCTACGTGCCATGTACCGCTACAAAAAAATTTCGAAAAAACAAATGGATCAGGCTATCGCTGAACCAATCACCGATGGTCTACAAGCGCCGTCAACTAGCAAATCAATTCCAAGTTATCTGGATAACTACATCAAACAAGTTATTTTAGAAGTAGAAGATAAGACTGGTTTGGATGTCAATAAAGCGGGTCTTAAAATCTATACACCATTAGATAATGCAGCACAACAAAGACTTTGGGATATCTTTAATACAGATCAATATGTGCATTTTCCAGATGATCTTTTCCAAGTTGCCTCGACAATAGTTGATGTTAATTCTGGCGCGGTCATTGCGCAACTTGGTGGACGTAAACAACCGACTGATGTGACATTTGGCTTGAACCAAGCTGTTGAGACCAATCGAGATTGGGGATCAACGATGAAACCACCAACAGATTATGCGCCTGCTTTTGAGTATGGTGTTTATAAATCAACGGGAGATATTATCGGAGATACCTGGTATGTCTATCCAGATGGTAGCAACACACCAGTTTATGACTGGGATAAGCTCTATCAAGGGAATATCACCGTGCGTAAAGCAGTTTGGGGGTCAAGAAATATCCCAGCGGTCAAAACATTAGCAGCTGTCGGTCTTGATAAATCACAAGCCTTTCTTGAAAATCTTGGCATTAAATATCCTAATATGCAATATTCAAATGCCATCTCAAGTAACAATATTGGTGAGGGCAGCCAATTTGGTGCAAGCTCAGAAAAAATGGCTGCTACCTATGCGGCGTTTAGTGCGGGTGGCATTTATACGACACCTTACTATGTCACTAAAATTGTTGATGCAGAGGGTAAAGAAACAATCATGAAACCTGAGCGAAAACGTGCGATGAAAGCATCGACAGCTTATGTGATGACAGACATCCTCAAAGGTGTGATTACAAATGGTACGATGACCAACGGGATTATTCCAGGCCTCAATCAAGCTGGTAAAACTGGAACATCAAACTATGATGATACCCAGTATGATCAAGCTTTTGAAAATATAGATGGTCCTTATGACGGTAGCTCACTTGCACCAGATGAAAACTTTGTCGGCTATACACCTCATTATGCAATGGCGGTATGGTCAGGCTATGATAATCGCATGACACCAGTCTGGGGAGCAAAACTCTACTTAGCACTCGATGTTTATCGTGAAATGATGACCTATCTAGCCTCAACGACGGACAATGCTGATTGGACTATGCCTGAGGGCGTCCAAAAAACAGGTAATGAGTTAACCATCACCAACTAAATACAAAAAAATGATATGGAAATTAGTTATTCCTATCTTGACAAAACCTACCATTCTATTATATAATGGAATGGTTGTGGCGGTATAGCCAAGTGGTAAGGCACGGCTCTGCAAAAGCTTGATCGTCGGTTCAAATCCGTCTACCGCCTTTTAGAATACTTTTAATGATTTTACATGAACGTAAAAACCGCATAACAGTGCGGTTTTTATCTTTTATGCAGTCATACAAAGTCATATAAAGTTTTTAAATTTAGGTCCGATTTAGGTCCAATTTAGGTCATAAACCGTTAAAGATACTATTTACCATTTTGAAGTTTTTATTTTCGAGTTTTTTAAGCTGATGCGCATATACTTTTAAAGTGATGTTGAGATTTTCATGACCTAAAATTTTTGATATGGAAATTAGGTCAATACCTTTTAAAATTAAAAATGATGCATAAGTGTGTCTTAAAGAGTGAGGATGTACATTTTTGCCTGTCAACCTTTTGAGGGTTTTATTACATGCTGCATTGGATACTCCAAAAATAATCCGATTGCATTCGTTGTATTCCCAAAAGTTACTTTGATAGTCTCTTAAGAGGTCCAAAGTTTTATTTGATATTGGTACTTTTCTTTTAGATGCTTCATTTTTCGTATCTGCCCAGTCATTTGTGATTGAATAGTTCCAGGTCTTGTTAATTGATATGATATTAGCTTCCCAGTCGATATCATCCCATGTTAGGCCTAAGGCTTCAGCAAAGCGTAAACCAGTGACTGCAATCAAATATAAGGCAAAGTAACTCTTATATTTGATATTATTCTCAGTCTCATTGATCAGTGACAGGTATTCATCTTCTTGTAGAAATTTATCTTCTACAGATCGTGGCTGCTTTTGTGATTTAGCTTTTGCAAAATCTGCGAAATTTTCATCTATTATTTTTTCGTGTACGGCTATCTTCATCGCTGATTTAATATGATAGTGAAAATTCTCTATAGTTTCCTGTGAGTATTTCTGGCCAAACTGATTGAGTACCTCCTGATAATATGTTGCGGTAATATCAATTATTTTTATGTTTGGCATATACATTTCAATATGCTTCTTTGTCTGCTTATACTTTTGCCAAGTCACTTCAGATATATGCGGTCGTTTATGAATTTCTGCCCATCTATCAAAGAAATCAGAAATTAGTACATTTTTATCGGTCATTGTATCGTAGGAAAGCATAAGTTCTGCTTCAAGTGCAAATTGTTTAGCTTCAGCTTTTGTTTTAAACCCACTTTTTGATTTTATTTTGTTATTACCAGTCGAATCTTTATAAGAGATTCTATACTCCCATGTATTATTGTTTCTTTTTCTGAAATATGCCATTAAATCTCCTAAATCTATGGTAAAATGGGTATAGTAAAACCTACTGTATTCCAGTATTGTTTACTATATTTTGGTAAGCGTTACTCACAATCTTTTGGCCGAGGTGGTGAGTGGCGCTTTTTTGTTTCAATTATATGTTTTATAAAAATTTAGCAACAGCTTCATGAAGTTCTACAGTATATTTTGAAATGTCGAGTGGAGAATCTATTTCAAAAGTCCCACAATCTCTTACTTCAATACTCGTTTTACTAGGTTTGACAATAAAGCGCAATACCCATTTAGTTATCTTGTTGTCTACAATTATATTAAAATAACTTCTGTTGTCTCGATAGAAAATTCTATCTGGTGTAATAACGTCTTGGAGTAGCATTTTGACAACTGTATAAGCTTCAAGTTCTTCAGGAGTCGTGACTATGTCGGATGAATGGTCTTCTATTGTTTCTAATTCATTATCAGATTCAATTTCGGATGATGCACCATTAGTGTTTAATGCAGCGCTCAACTTTTCATTAACTTTTTCAGAAATAAATTGATTAAATCCTTTTGTGATAATAGGTTTAAAACTATCAAGAATTGCTTGAGTTTTTCTGCCATCATAAATCTCTGAAACAAGATAGCTTAAAAATGAGTCCGTTGGCTCTGTTAAGTTTTCAGATAGAAACGTCTTGAGTATGTTAAGGTATTTCAATTCTGATGCAGATGATACAATTTTATCTATATCAAAATTATTTTTATGGAATTTTATTATTTCTGAAAATTGATTATCTCTGATATTTTCAATATCTACTGTCAAAAAAGGTGTAGAATCCATCTTATTCGCTTCATCCAAGTCTGTGAAGAACCGATACTCTTTCCCGTTTGTTAATATGGCAAATTTAGAATTAGTTGTGCCAAAATATCGGAAAAGTTGCGAGTCGTGTTTTGTTAATCTTTCTGATACTGATTTGCACTCAATTAAAATTTGAGGTTTACCATCAGTGACGACAGCATAATCTACTTTTTCACCTTTTTTAATTCCGACATCTGCAGTAAATTCTGGAACAAACTCGAGTGGATTGAATATATCGTAACCCAAAGCTTGGAAAAATGGCATTATAAACGCATTTTTTGTTTGCTCTTCATTTGTTATGTTTCCACTAAGTTCAGATACACGTTTTCCGAGAGTCTTTAAATCATCTTTGATTTTTTCAATCTCCATAATTACCCTTTCAAGACAGCTTTTTACGTGGATCAGTTTTGCACAATGTTTTTTACTTTAATATATTAATTGAGTTCTATACTCAAAAGCTATCTTTTCCATTTCCTGTTCAGCCATGTCGTAGAATTTTTCTACCGACAGTTTAAATCTTGTCAGGAATCTTTCAGGAGTGTAATAGTAGATGTGGTAATCTATTTCCTCTAAATAATCTTTAGCCTTGCAGCTAATCATGAAACGGTTAGCTTTAGCTTCGTTAATAATATGTAATTGTGGTGCACTCAGTTTTGAAAGAGTATGCCCTTTTATTTTATGACCACATTCATGCAGTATGGCACATTCTGTTTCATCTTCACTGAGTGTAGAATCTACAAAGATAATACCATTATCAGAGCCACATTCTTCAGCATAGGGCACATACAAACCCTTATCATGTAATTCAGGAGCCCATATTAAGACTATACCTGTCTCACGCAAAATATCGTGATAGTCCATATATTCTCCTAAATTATTTATTCTTTCCTGCGATGTAGGCTGCTAAAAGCCCTTTTATGATTTCTTTATCATGGTCATCCAAGGGTTGTCCAGAAAAACCTTCAGCATTATCGATAGCGTCAAGAAGCTCAGGAGAGAATTGAGGGTGCTCAATTTCTTCATTACCTAATAGATAATCTACACTTACATGAAAGAATTTTGCAACAGCTTGTACTTTGTCAATGCCTGGATTTTGAATTCCCCATCTTCTGATGGTAGCATTTGCCAAGCCAAGTTTCTCTTCCAGTTGCCTAATAGAGATGTTTTTAGACTTTGCTAGCTCTTGTATTCTTTCGTACAAATTCATTTATTCTACCTTTCAAAAAGTACAAGAAAAATAAATATTGGTTATTGGCTACAAAATAGTTGACAAATGTAGGCTAATAAGCTATAATTATTTTTGTAAGATAAAGTTATTAATTAAGTATATAAATAGACCTATAAAAAGCACTTTGAACGTCCCGCCAAGAATGTTTATAAAGCCTTATTTAGGTGTTTTAACTATGCTTATATTGTAGGCTATTAGACAACAAAAGTCAATAGATAATATGCTAAAAAACTAACTTTTTCTTATACAAAATCTTAACTCAATAATATAGATATCTCTTGGGCGTGATAATGACTACCCAACACGAGATGTCAAGAGGTTGGCAATAGCCATAAAAGTGCCCTCGCTTAGTTGAGTTGAGAAATAAAAAAGCCCTGATGAGCTAGAAAGGAGGCATAATATGCCAGTTGATGACCATGGTTTGAACTTGGTAAATGAGTTCATTACCACAAATGGAATTGAAAAAATGAGTTTGGCAGCAAAGTATGATGTTGCTAAAAATGTCATGATTGACACTTTAAGCGGACGTCTTCGCACACCTCAGGCTCATAAAATTATCTTGAAAATCATTGATGATTTCAAGCTGCGCTAGAAAGGAAATAAAAAATTATGTTACATCACTACATTACTAATTATGGGGCTGAGATGCCTAACGGAAAAATTGAAAATCGTGTGGAATCTTGGATTCAGATCAATCTATTTAAATGGCGCTTTTGCATAGCAAAAAGACGCATCGTTTTAGATACGCCTTGGAAAGATTAAGATTTTTTCCAGCCTTGACCGGGTTTATCGGTTGGTGGTAATGGTTTACCAGGCTTGTGGTGAATTGGCGCGTGTGTTGTTTTCCCACCTCGCGGACCTACTTGTTCATAAGTCCCACCAGGTGGTTTTTCTCCGGGTTTATTTACCATATCGCATTCTCCTTTCCATGATTATTGTGAATAAAAACAGCTGCCGCGGTATTTCATTCATATATTAATTATATTAAACCGATAGTAAGTATTCAAGTTCAAAAACACAATATGTTGTGTTTTGTTGGTAAAAATAAAAGTTTAATACACTATATATAGTGTATTCGGGGGAGAAATGTGGAATAAAATAAAAAAAATGCTAGATGAAAAGCAAATTACAACTTATCAGCTATCAAAGTTAACTGGTATAAGCGAACAGAGCTTCTCAAAATTGAGAAATGGATTATCTAAAGAGCTTTCTTTTAGCTCGATGGTCAAGATAGCTGATGCACTTGATATCAGCTTAGATGAATTCAGGTAACAAAAAAGCGCTCTGGAAAGCGCTCAGTAAAAATTACTATATCTAATTATAGCACAGAAAGGAGTGTCTATGTTTGAAGAAATGCTGGCTGAGTTAAATACTCAAATTAGAAGTATGATACTTGAAAATGTAAAAGACTTCATTTCTTTAGAGGGTCAGTTTCCTATAATGATGACTCGGGAGGAGACCGCTAAACTAATTGGCATTAGTGTCAATCCATTTGATGAAAAATATAGATACAACTCTAAAAAGCATTTTCCTAAACCCGATGAAATGGGTAGATGGAATAAATTCGAAGTTATTGAATATTTTAAGAAAGGAATCAAATGACACAATTTGAAGTAAGCCAACACGCAAAGTTGTTGGCAAATAACGAAGGTCAAAGCCGTGAAATCAAACGTCTACAAGTTGAGGATAAGCAAATGAGAGTAGCTTTCAGAGATCTAGATTTGTACTGTGGTCAACTTGAAGCTGAAAATGAACGGCTTAAAGCGAAATTAGCACGATACGAGATGTTTGAGACCGCTACACAGGTTTGGGGGTATTGAGAGATGATATACACCGCTAAGTACTGGAGCGGACAGTGGAGTAAGGAATTATTACTCAAAGCTGTTAGTCGTAACAATAATCCTTGTGACAGCTTTTCGCTTTCAAAACAGATACAGCTTGATTTTGGCATGCTTGACTATCAAGCTGATGAATTCATTCAAAAATCTCTAACAGTTGATGAATTATGGCAAAACATTGTAGCGCTAATTGAAAGTGACAAATTTAAAGATGACTGGGAGAAAAAACATGGTAAAAATTAACAAACTAGAAATAGAAAATGTCAAGCGTGTCAAAGCTGTCAAACTCGAACCGACAGCGAACGGCTTGACGATAATCGGTGGCCGCAATGGTCAAGGCAAGACTTCAATCTTGGACTCAATTGCTTGGGCATTAGGTGGGAACAAATACAAACCTAGCCAAGTACAACGCGAGGGCAGTGTATTGCCACCTAATCTGCATATTGTCCTTGACAATGGTCTTGAAATACGTCGTGATGGCAAGAATAGCGACTTGAAGGTAATTGACCCGAGCGGAAACAAAGCAGGCCAACAGCTTTTGAATAGCTTCGTTGAGGAATTCTCAATCAACTTGCCTAAATTCATTGAGGCCAATAACTCAGAAAAGGCTAAAACGTTGCTTCAAATCATCGGAGTCGGCGAGCAGTTGGCCGTGCTTGAACAACAAGAAAATGAAAAGTATAACCAGCGAACTACGATTGGTCAGATTGCTGACCAGAAGAAAAAGTTTGCTGCCGAACAGGTCTATTATCTTGATGCACCTAAAGACCTTGTGAGTGTGTCTGAGCTTATCACACAACAACAGTCAATCTTGGCCAAGAATGGTGAAAATTCCCGTCTGAGATCACAACGTGACCAGTTAGCACAGCTTAAAGACAATCTTGATTCTGAGATTGATCGCTTGATTGCCGAACGTGCTGACATTGAAGCTAAGCTTGAGATTGCTGAAAAGTCTACGCTTGATCTACATGATGAATCAACTGAGCAGCTTGAGCGAAATATTGCGCAAGTTGAACAGATTAATTTGAAGGTTAGAGCCAATCTTGATAAAGATAAAGCCAATGAAGATGCTCAAAATTACAAAGACCAGTACGATGCTCTGACAACTGAGATTGAGGGTATCAGGCTTGAAAAAACTAAGCTGCTTGATAATGCTGACTTACCATTGCCTGGTCTATCCGTTGCTGAAGGTGAGCTGCTTTATAACGGTCAAAAATGGGATAACATGTCAGGAGCTGAACAGTTGAAAGTATCGACTGCAATTGTCCGCAAGCTCAATCCTGAATGCGGCTTTATATTGGTAGATAAACTTGAACAGTTCGACCTTGAAACATTAACTGAGTTTGGTCAATGGGCTGAGACAGAACAACTACAAATTATCGCCACTCGTGTCTCAACTGGTGATGAGTGCTCAATTATTATCACAGATGGTTATAGTGAAGAAGTGCCTCAAGCAGCAGTGGAAGCACCTAAATATCAATTTTAAGGAGAAATTAAATGGCATTTAACATCACAAGCGGTCCAACTGCGACTGCTCAAAAAGTTGTCTTGTATGGTGTGGAGGGTATTGGTAAGTCAACATTCGCAGCACAGTTTCCTAACCCTGTCTTTATCGACACAGAAGGGTCTACATCAAACATGAACGTCCAACGTCTTGATAATCCAAACAGTTGGCAAATGTTACTGGATGAAGTGAACTACGTTAAGCAAAGTAGAATTTGTAGCACACTCATTATTGATACAGCTGACTGGGCAGAGACATTGGCAAATCAACATATCATTGCTCGAAACGGTATCACTTCAATCGAAGATTTGGGCTATGGTAAAGGTTATACCATGGTCAAGGAAGAATTCGGAAAGTTGTTGAATCTTCTTTCGGAACTAACAGACGCTGGCATCAATGTCGTAGTCACTGCTCATGCTGAATTAAAGAAAAAAGAAGAGCCTGACCAAATGGGCGCGTATGACCGTTACCAGTTGAAACTGTCAAGACAGTGTGCACCTTTGCTTAAAGAATGGTCTGATATGGTCTTGTTTGCCAACTATGAAACAACGATTGTTACAGATTCAAAAACGAAATCAAAGAAGGCGACTGGTGGACAACGTGTCATGTTTACCACGCACCATCCGGCATGGGATGCGAAAAATCGACATAACTTGCCTGAAAAATTACCGTTTGATTTTTCATCCATTGCGCAACTGTTTCAACCTGCTGCGCCGGTCGCACAGCCTGAACCTACTCCGGTTACTCCGCAAGAACCAGTTGCTGGAGCTTGGACACCAGGTGGCGGTGAGGTAGCAGATACATCTGACAACCAAAATCAGTTTGGCCGTGATCCAATTGCGCTTGATCCAGGCATTGACCCGCAATTAGCCCAACTTATGACCGCCAATGGTGTGACTGAGGACGAGGTCAAAACGGTTGTCGTTGAGAAAGGGTTTATGCCGCCTGAGGTAGCAGTCAAAGATTATCCAGCTGACTTGGTTCAAGGTGGACTGGTTGCACAATGGGCCAATATCTATGCCCAAATCACAGCTAAAAGAGCTTACTAATAAAGGAGAAAAGAATTATGACAATGAACGCAAATGATGAAATGGAAATTTTGGGATGGGACGATGAAGTCGAGGAAGGTAGCCCGTTTGTGCTATTGCCTGCAGGTGATTATCCCTTCGTAGTTGTCAACTTTGAACGTGGCATATATGAAAAGCCTACAAATTACGAAAGTAAAGTTCCTGCAAACTGTCCTATGGCTATCGTTACAATCGAAGTCACAGCGCCTGATGGTCAAAAGACAACTTTGACCGAAAAATTATTCCTTTACAAAAAAATGCAGTGGAAAATTAATCAATTCTTTACATCAATCGGTGCCCCTAAAAGCGCTGATGGAAAAGTAAAAATGAATTGGAACATGGTCCTCGGTTCGCATGGTACTGCTAAAATTATCATCAATGACTATAAAGATCGCAAAACTGGCGAGGATAAGCAAAGCAATCGCATTGATACCTTCAACGAGCCAGCAGCTGCGGCAAATGCAACAAATTATGCTCAACCACAAGCGCCACAGCCACCTGTTCAACAAGCGCAACAACCTACACAGCAGCAAGCACCAGTGACGTCTCCGTTCCCGGCACCGACGAACACGCCGCAACAACCACAAACACCGCCAACTGGTGGCTATAACTTCGGAGGGTAAGAATGTTAGCTGAAAAAAATCTTACAGGAAAATTTAAATTTAAATCTTCAGAAGCTGTCAAAGAATTTTCTAAATGGCTTGTTAGTATCGGTCAAGATTTTTCATACAAAGAAAAAGATTACATGGTCACAGTCAAGTTTGATTTTGATGAAGACTATAATGCTGCTGAAGCAAAGGCTTATGAATTAGAAAAAGAAGCTGATCCACAAATGTCTTTAGAACTAGAGGAGGTAGAAGATGGAGCTACGTCCTTATCAGATTGAGGCTAACAATCACATTCAAGAAGAATGGGAAAATGGTAATCGAAAAACGCTACTCGTGTTGCCAACTGGCCTAGGTAAGACCGTCACATTTTCAGACCTAACCAAGACACTAGTTAGTAAAGGTGAACGTGTGCTAATCATGGCACATCGTGGTGAATTACTTGATCAAGCTGCAGACAAACTTTTCAAAGTAACAGGATTGAAAACGGCAGTCGAGAAAGCAGATGATACCGCTGAAAATTCTTTCTATCGTGTGACCGTCGGTAGTGTCCAAACACTTATGCGTGAAAAACGATTGAAGCGTTTCAGGCATGATCATTATGACACGATTATAGTTGATGAGGCCCATCACATCATGGCCAGTAGCTATCAATCAGTACTTGACTACTTTAGTAGCGCTAAAGTCTTAGGTGTTACAGCTACCGCAGATAGGACAGATAAGAAAAATCTAGGGCAGTATTTTGACTCATTGGCCTATGAGTATTCTCTACCTGATGCAATCAAAAACGGTTACTTATCACCAATGAAAGCCTTGACTATTCCACTGAAAATAGATTTGTCAGGCGTTTCAATGACTGCTGGTGATTTCAAGGCTAGTGATGTTGGTAGCGCACTAGACCCATATTTGTATCAGATTGCTGACGAAATGGTTAAGTATTGTAGTAATCGTAAGACTGTCATTTTCTTACCACTAGTCGCAACGTCTAAGAAATTCCGTGATATTCTGAACGAAAAAGGTTTTAAAGCAGCTGAGGTCAACGGAGAATCAAAAGACCGTGCTGAGATACTAGCAGACTTTGACGCAGGCAAGTACAACGTACTATGTAACTCAATGCTGCTTACTGAGGGTTGGGACTCTCCAGAGGTCGACTGTGTGATTATGCTAAGACCAACTAAATCACGACCGCTCTACGTGCAGTGTATTGGACGAGGATTACGACTTGCTGAAGGAAAAGAAGATTGTTTAATTCTTGATTTTCTTTGGCACACAGAGCGCCACGAGCTAGTCCATCCAGCCAATCTGATTGCTAAAGATGATGAGATTGCAGCCAAAATGACTGAGAAAATGGCCGAACTTGACGAAGAAGAACAGCCAGCGTTATTTGACTTAGAAGAAATTGCAGAGGTTGCAGAAAGTGAAGTCGTTCAGGATCGTGAGAATTCACTTGCTGAGAAATTGGCAGAGATGAAGAAACGTAAGCGTAAACTTGTAGATCCGTTGCAATTCGAGATGTCTATCCAATCCGAGGACCTGATGAACTATGCACCTTCATTTGGATGGGAAATGGCACCAGCTTCAGATAAACAAGTTGCCGCACTTGAAAAATTCGGTATTTTTCCTGAGGAAATTGAGAATGCTGGCAAGGCCACTGTTTTACTTGATAAGTTGAATAAACGTAAAATGGCAGGACTTACAACGCCTAAGCAGATTCGATTTTTAGAAAGTCGTGGTTTCCAACATGTTGGAACTTGGGAATTTAATAAAGCACGAGGTCTAATTGACCGGATTGCTGGGAATGGTTGGAGAATTCCGGTTGACATTAACCCTAGTGAATATAAAAAATAAAAGAAATGGATTATAAATCGTTATGTTTATATACGTACGCATGAATTGATGAAGCCTACTCCATAAGAAGTGACATCGAGCCTGTTTACTTTCAAAACAGGTGATTCTTGTTTATACATTTCAAGATGTGTTTTCACATTAGGATGTTCCATAAAATATTCTTCATTTTCGATTATTCCTTCACTTATTTTAATTAAACCTAAACGATCTAAATTTGCTATTGATTTAGTTACATCTATGATACTTTGATTATCAAAAAGTTCATCAACAATAAAATAATCATTAAGTTCAAAATATCCATTAGGCCGTATTGATATTATTTTGGCAACAGGATGAGTCATTGTATTTTTAAAACTTTTTAAAATATTAGCATCTAAAGGTGATAGTTGTTTAATGATTTCTACAAAAGATGGATGAGCAATCATGCCTTTTGATTTGTCCATAGAAGTAGTAATAAGCTTAGAAAACATCTCTCTTAATTCTTGCTCTTCTATATAATATTTTGAGGCTTCTAAGGCTGGTCCAACAATAGAAAGCGGTGGATCCTGAAGGTTACCTTCATCAATAGAGATTATCCCTTGAGCCAATGATTCTTTGTATTTTTGAACAGAATACTCTCTTTTAACTCTTTTCCTTTCAGCTACTTCATGTAGTTTTTCAAATCCTACCATGGTCATTATATCATCTAGTGCTTGACCTGGACCTTGTGCATTTGAAAATGCTGCTCCTGCAAAGCCAGCACCAAATGACATTAATGCATCAGAAATAATTTCACCCATAAAAAAACCTCTTTTCTATTTTTTATTAAATAATACCACAGAAAGTAGACAAAACCAATGACAGATAAACTTAACTTAACTTTACTACTAGAATATATACCACCATCATCGCTTGATTATCTGGACTGGGTATCGGTTGGAATGGCTTTGAAATTCGAGGGCTATCCCTTTGATGTATGGGACACTTGGTCACAACAAGATAGTCGCTATAATGCGCGTGAGATGGAAGCCAAGTGGGAATCATTAGGGCATAGTAAAGATACTCCCGTAACTGGTGCCTTCATCACCATGAAAGCTAAGGAAAACGGTTGGACGTCCTCTGCTTATAGTGGGAGTGATGGAAATGAATTTCTAGCCTGGGATGATGAAGTAAGCGCCGCTAGAGACTACAAATTCATTGATAAGGCATGGGTCGAAGGTCAAGAAATCAACGAACCTACTGACAATTGGAGCCCTGCCGAACAGCTCAAAACATACATTCAAACGCTATTCAAGAATGATGATTATATTGGTTATGTCGTTGAATCGTGGCAGAAAGATGATGGGAAATATTCCGTCAGTGGGTCTGGAAACTATACGCGAACGGCTGAGGAAATTCTCAACGATCTGGAAAGATACAAGAACGAAAAAGACCTTGGCTTTGTAGTCGGAGACTCAAAAAAAGAGGCTGGGGCATGGATTCGTTTTAATCCGCTTGACGGTAAAGGGGTCAAGAATGACAACGTTACTGATTTCCGTTATGCCTTAGTAGAATCCGATAATCTCGGTCTCGAAAAGCAAAACGCCATCATGCGCGAGCTTGAATTGCCAATTGCGGCCTTGGTCTTTTCTGGTGGCAAATCTATCCACGCCATCGTTAAAGTAGAAGCCAAAGATAAAAACGAGTATCGGGATCGTGTCGAGTATCTCTACAAGATTTGTAACAAAAACGGTTTACAAGTAGATGGCCAGAATAAAAATCCGTCCCGTTTATCTCGGATGCCTGGTGTGGTCCGTGGGGACCACAAGCAATTTCTCATTGATACCAACATTGGTAAGGCGAACTGGGAAGAATGGCAAACGTGGATTGAGGACTTGAACGACGACTTGCCAGAGTTTGAGAGTTTGGCCGAGATGTTCAAGGAAGACCCACCGCTTGCACCAGTCTTGATTGATGGCGTGTTAAGACGTGGGCATAAGATGTTAATTGCTGGGCCGTCAAAAGCTGGTAAATCATTTGCACTTATGGAGATGACCATATCAATTGCTGAAGGCATTCCGTGGTTTGGCTTCAATTGTGAGATGGGCAAGGTCCTATATCTCAACATGGAGTTGGACCGTCCGTCTGCTTACAAGCGTTTCAAGGATATTTACCAGGCAATGGGAATACCGCCTAAACATCTTGAAAATATCAGCATTTGGAACATGCGCGGTCATTCTATCCCAATGGATAAACTCACACCGAAGTTGATTAGACGTGCTCAGAAAGAGAAGTTTGACGCTGTAATCATTGACCCTATCTATAAAGTATTGACTGGTTCAGAAAATGATGCTGAACAAATGGCCAAGTTCACAAATAACTTTGATAAGGTGGCCATGGAGTTGGGGACGTCGGTTATTTACTGTCATCACCACTCTAAAGGTGCACAGGGTGGTAAATCATCAATGGACCGCTCAAGTGGTTCAGGCGTGTTTGCACGTGATCCCGATGCAATTCTTGACCTGATAGAGTTAGACGTCACAAAATCTTTACGTGATCAGCAGAAAAATAGGGCTACAGCTAAATTCTATGCCGATATTATCCGTGATGAAAAACCTGCTTACTTTCCTGAAATTGGTCAAGATGATTTCTTATCAGCCTCTGAAATGCGCAAGCATCTTACAGAGGCACTAGGGACTGAACGCGCTGAACGTATTGCAGGATTTGAATTAGGACCACTTAGCAAGCGTGTTGATCTCATGACAGCGTGGCGGCTTGAAGGAACACTCCGAGAGTTTCCAAAGTTTGATTCTGTCAATCTTTGGTTTAATTATCCGCTGCATTATTCTGATGATGCTGGAGTACTGAAAGACCTTGAGCCAGTTGGTAGTGAACCTGCCTATAAGCGTGGAGCAACAAATGGCGGTAATTCCAAAAACTCTGAAGAAAAAAAAGCTGAACGAGCGAAGAAAAATACCGAAAATCTTATATCCGCATTCACCACTTTGGATATAGAAAGTAAAGGCGAGTTACGGATTGGTGAATTAGTAGACTATTTTGGCAAGTCTAGAAATACTGTAAAAAATTGGATTGATAATCAGGATATTTTGAAAATTGATAGCAAAGGCATAGTATCTTTTGTAGAAAAAAGTAACGAATAATTAAAAAAGTGTATGCCTATCAAACTGTCAATTTAACTAAAAACTGACAGGGGGTGTCAGTCTGTCAATGTGCCTGAAAGTGACACCCAAAACACCTGTCAATTCAACTAAAAACTGACAGTCTGACAGGTGTCAAAAAAGGGTGTCAGTGAAATATATACTACGTATATATTTATCAGGTGGGTGTAGGTGCATAGACAAGTCAAAACTTGCTAATTGACATGCAAGTTTTTGACAAGTCATTGACACCCAACCGATCGCGAGAGGGTGGGTGGAGGAATGTTAAAAATTAAAAAATTGAGGTATAAAAATTATGGACTATAAACAATTTTTTGCCGATGTAGAAAACTGGATATACGAGTGTAACAATCAAGCTGCGAAACTTGGTTTCATGACAGATGGTTTCTGGGACTGGGTTGTAAAGTCTCTTGAGGAGTTCACTAAGAAATACAACAATGAAAAGTTGGCTATGAAACAAGCTAGTATGTTGCTTGAATGGCTAGATGAATTATGGAAGGATATGAAAAATGCCTAAAGAAATCAATATCACATTTACCTATGAGGAAACAGAAGAAAAGTTTGAACCGTTATCGGTTGAATACGAAACAGGAGATAATCACTCTATGTTAGCGTACTTATTGGCTTACGTTGCAGCAAATGAATCATTGAAAAAACCATGTTTTCTAAATCATTTTGAAAAAGATTTAAAAGTTCTAATTCTAGAAAATGCATTGGAGAAGATGAATGGTAGTAATTAATCTAGATCCCTATCCATCTCCAAGGCCTCGGTTTAGTAAACGAGGGACTTACATGCCATCGGAGTATACAGCGTGGAAAAAGAAATTTCTGAAGGAGTGGTTGAAGCACAACTTGAGTAAATATGACCCAGGTGTGGCAATTGCTGTTGACTTGAAATTTTACATCAAGCCACCAAAAGCGATAGCTAGAGTCAAGAAAAATCAGAATATCCTAAAATCCGAAACTTGGAGAGTGGTCAAGAAACCAGACTTGGATAATCTTGAAAAGTCAGTGCTTGATTCAGTTAATGGCCATGCGTATGAAGACGATAATCAGATCAGTGATTTACATTCATGTAAAAGGTATTCACTGAATCCGCGTGTAGAGATTGTAATCAGGGAGGATGGTTTGGGTCAAGATGAAATATCATCTGTCAGGATGGGAAAACGTGACATTAAAATTTTGAAAAGTGCCACAAATATTGTAGATTTTTGGAATGCCTGCACTGAATTTTATTCTGATGAAGAATTAGCGTGGGCTTGGCTGCATCCTGAATTAGTTGAACAAAAATAAAAACTGCGAAAAAATGGATTACTATCATTTTTGATTAGGAGGTAAAATTGGCTAGAAAAAAACAGGAACTAAGCCGTAAGACTCTAGCAAGGCTAGAAGAAGAAATGCGAATGTACCCGAAGATTCCACGGCTAAAAGCTGAGGCATTGGTCACAGCAGAGTTAAATCGTGACACTGATGTTAATTGGTGGATTCAAGGCAGTCGTAAGAAGTCAGAACCACCACTTGATGAACTCATGAAAAAAGAAGGCAATAAGGCTTATCAGTACTATGATCAGTTGGCCAAAGACATTGAGCGTACTGTGAGTGGGTTGTCCCCAGATTTACAGAAGATTATTCATGAATGTTTTTGGGGCATGAATAGTTATTATGATTGGGCGACGATTGGAACAGTATATCTAAATATCAGTTATAGACAGATATATTCTGTCAGATATGGTATTTTAGAGCAGTTTGCCATGCAGCGTGGCATAGCTTTTTAAAAAAATATCAATGGGGACACAAAAAAGGGTAGTTGTGTCCCCATTTAGTGTGGTATATTAGTATCATGGAATTCAAAAGAAAAAGCAATTAGTGGTTTTAGCACTGGTTGTTTTTTGTGTATAGATAACGCTTTCTTTTTTTGTTCAACAGGTCTATAATAAGCTTAAGGAGATGATTATTATGCATAAACAGTATAAGAACATTCTAGTTGCTGTAGACGGATCTGAGCAATCTTACAATGCAGTATATGAGGCCATTGAGACTGCAAAGCGAAATGAGGCTAAGCTCACGGTCCTTACAGTTAAGGAGGTCAACAGATATTATGATGAGTTTGATATGTCTGTGGTAGATACCTCTAAGATTAATGCTGTAGCAGAAAGTATTTTATGCCAGGTTGATAAACTAAATACTGATGGAGTTGAAATTCAAGAAAAAGATATGTTCGGGGATCCTAAAAAAGCTATCCTGAAATATGCTAAAGAAAATGAGATAGATATAATATTCATTGGCGTAACAGGTAAAGGGATGATAGATAAATTTTTCATAGGTTCTACAACACAATATGTTGTTAATCATGCGACATGTAATGTTATGGTAGTGCGGTAGTATAAAGAAGGCTGTGATGAAATTCACGGCTTTTTGTGTAGATTGGAGGTGAACAACATGACAATGACTGAAAAGCAAAAGAAATTCTGTGATTACTTTATCGAAACGGGTAATGCGACTAAGGCTGCTATTTTTGCTGGATATAGTCAAAAGACAGCCAAACAGATAGGTCAGCAGAACTTGACAAAACTTGACCTTAAAGCCTATATTGATGAGCGTTTGAAACAATTGGAGGATGAGCGCATCGCAGACGCTGCTGAGGTAATGAAGTTCTTGACCTCGGTAATGCGTGGAGAGGTTACAGAACCAGTTGCAATACTTGACGGAGATGGATATCAAAAAGTAGTAGAGTTAAAGCCAAGCGTACAAACTAGACGATCAGCTGCGGTTGATATTGGTAAGCGTTATGCGCTGTTCACTGACAAGACCGAGGTGGCTATCACTGAAATGCCTGTGTTCGTGGATGATATAGGTGAGCCAGATGGTTAAAAAACTATCTGAGCTAATTCCTAAGGCCTTTTACTTAACTTGGCGGGCAACACTTAACTCAAGTATTTTAAACATTGTTGAGAAAGGTGGGCGTGGTTCAGGTAAGTCATCAGACATAGCACATATCATCACACAGCTGCTTATGCGCTATGCAGTTAATGCGGTTGGTATACGTTATGTTGATAATACACTAGAGCAGTCTATCTATGAGCAAATGAAGTGGGCCATTGAAGAGCAGGGCGTCACACACTTATTCAAATTTAATAAGTCTCCTCTGCGCATCACCTACAAGCCCCGTGGTAATTACATGATATTCCGAGGGGCACAAAACCCCGAACGCATTAAGTCATTAAAAGACAGCAAATTTCCTTTCACTATTGGTTGGATAGAGGAACTGGCAGAATTTAAAAATGAAGATGAAGTAACGACTATCACCAACTCTCTTTTACGTGGAGAATTGGCTGATGGTCTTTTCTATAAATTCTTTTACTCATATAATCCACCCAAACGCAAACAATCGTGGGTAAACAAGAAATATGAATCATCTTTTCAACCAGCTAATACTTACGTACATCACTCTACTTACTTTGATAACCCGTTTATCTCTAAAGAGTTCGTAGCAGAGGCTGAGGCCACTAAAGAAAGAAGTCAATTAAGATATGACTGGGAGTATTTAGGTAAGGCCATCGGTTCTGGTGTTGTTCCCTTCGATAATCTACAGGTTGAACCTGGATCAATCACTGATGAGATGGCTGCTAACTTTGATAATATCCGCAATGCAGTTGACTTTGGTTATGCTACTGACCCACTGGCGCACGTGCGTTGGCATTACGACAAAAAGAAAAATGGTATCTATGCGATTGATGAGTATTACGGTCAGAAGATTAGTAATAGGCAGTATGCTAAGTGGTTACATCAAAAAGGGTATGCGAGTGACACAATACTAGCTGATAGCGCAGAGCCTAAGAGCATTGCAGAGCTTAAGACTGAACATAACGTACCACACATTAAAGGGGTCAAGAAAGGTCCTGATAGTGTTGAATATGGTGAACAGTGGCTTGATGATTTAGATTTTATCTGTATAGATCCACTACGAACGCCTAAAATAGCTTGGGAATTTGAAAACATAGACTACCAAACAGATAAAGATGGTAATCATAAGCCGCGATTAGAGGACAAAAACAACCACGCGATAGATGCAACACGGTACGCTTTTAGTGAAGATATGAATAAAGCGAATAAATGGCTAGTGTAAGAAAGGAGAATTAATTGGATATAAAATATTTGAAGTCTGACAACCCAAGTATTTTGTCAAGATTTATAGATGATGCTGTAAAAACTGACAGACAAAGTCCTATTAAGGAAAAAATGTCAGAGGGGCTCAGATACTATGATTATAAGCATGACATCTTGAAATTTAGGTTGTTTTATTATAACGAAGATGGGAAGCTTGTTGAAGAAACGAATCGCAGCAATATAAAAATTCCTCATGCTTTCTTCACTGAACAGGTCGATCAGAAAGTCCAGTATCTATTGTCAAATCCAGTTGAGTTTGAAACTGCTGATACTGAATTAAAAACCTACCTCGAAGAGTATATTGACGATGATTTTCAGTTAATGCTGCAGGAAATGGTGGAAGGTGCAAGTAAAAAAGCTTATGAATTTGCTTATGTATACCGTGCAACTTCAGGAAAGTTACTTTTTAAAGTTGCTGATAGCCGCAAGGTTGTTGTTATCTACGACGATATGAACGAAGTGATTGCTATTATTCGTTACTACGACACGGATATCACCAAAGATAATAGAAAAGTAACAGTGACTAAAGCGGAACTGTGGGATACTGAGAAAACGTGGTTCTTTGTTTCTTCGTCAGATTATAATAATCGTTTCATTTTGGATGAGTCACAAGAAATAAATCCGAGATTTCATCAAGTTGTTGAAGATAGTGATGGAAATTTATTAGGAAAAGGTTTCGGATATATCCCTTTCCTGAAGTTATCAAACAACAAGAATGAAAAGACAGACCTTGAGCCTATTAAGGCGCTGATTGATGATTACGACTTGATGGCATGTGCATTATCTAACAACTTGGTTGACTTTGACCATCCGATCTATGCAGTGAAGGGGTATCAAAGTGATAACTTAGATAACCTAGTCACTAATTTAAGAACTAAAAAGACAGTTGGTGTTAGTCAGGATGGGGGCATAGATGTCAAGACTGTTGATATCCCAGTTACTGCACGTAAAACGAAGTTAGAAACAGATAAAGAGGCTATTTATAAATTTGGAATGGCTTTCGATTCCTCACAGGTTGGTGACGGTAATATCACAAATATTGTCATTAAGTCACGATATTCGTTACTTGATTTAAAATGCAATAAGACTGAAATTCGATTACGTGCATTTATTAAGCAGCTATTGGATATAATCATTCAGGATATCAATGATCGATATCATAAGTCTTTTAAAAGACAACAAGTTGTAGTTGTTATTACACGTTCAACACTGATCAATCAAACTGATAGCGCCGATACTGAAAAAGTAGAAGCTGAAACTAAAGGTCAGCTAATACAAAACCTACTGGATGTGGCCCCGTATCTGGATGATGAGTCCCTGCTCAAAAAAATCTGCGCTGTACAAGAGTTAGATTATGATGAAGTTGTGCAGCGTTTAGGCTCCCAAGATTTCAGTCCATCTAAAAAGGATGTGATTGATAGTGAATAAGTATCAATCTGAGATTGAGAAGTTACTCCAAAAATCAGAACAGGATTTATCCAAGGAACTTTTGAAGGCTTATCAATCTGTCTATAACGAAGTTAATGATCAGGTCAGACAATTAGTTGAAGATACTGAAAAGCTTAACTTTAGTCAAAAAATGCAGGCTGAACGTTTGAAACTTATTAAGCAACAACTGCAAATAAACATTGACGAGCTTCAGAGTGTTAATAATCGTAAGATTTACAGTTACTTGGATACTGTAGGGCGAACTGGTTATAACGAATTGTTTTATGAATTCGAACAAACAATAGGTATACCTATCAGTTTTAGTATGCTTGATACTAAAACGATTGAGACGATTATCCAAACGCCTGTAGCCGGTCGTAAATTGTCAACAAGGCTTCAAGGCAATGTTACTAAGCTTAAGCAGTCAATTAATCAAGAGCTGACACGAGGTTTCGCGAAGGGCCTGGGTTATGATAAGATGGCTCAGCGCATTTCAAACGTTGGAGATTCTAAGTACAGACGTGCCATGACAATTGCAAGGACGGAAGGTGGTAGAGTATCAGCTATCACACGTCAAAAGTCTCAAGACGATATCACCGCTAAAGGTGTTGAAATTCAAAAACAATGGTCTGCCGCCCTTGATATGAAAACTCGTAGCGATCATGCTCAGCTCGATGGCACGACAATTCCAATCAAAGAATACTTTAAAGTAAGTGGTTATAAGGCTTTGCAACCTCATATGTTCGGTGAAGCTAGTGAAGATTGTAACTGCAGATGTCGGACAATATCAGTTATCAAAGGTTATGAGCATAAGCTAAGACGTGATAACGAGACGCACGAGGTTGGGGCGTACCAAAATTATCAAGAATGGCTAGACGGTAAAGAAAATGTTGTTAATTCAAGCAAAAAAGCATATACTGGAATTAAGGACATAGAGGCAATAAAAGGTTATATGTCATCTATTGATTTTAGTTCAGCTAGTCATACCGACATCACTGCTCTTGGTTCATTAGTTAATAGCAAATTTGATGTCAGTTCTAAATTAGGAGATAAGGCGGCACTTAAAAAAATATTCTCTAATTTCAGAGAAATAGGTGGAGCTGTTCCAAAAGACGGATGGGCAAAAGGTTCTGCAAAAGACTCTAAATCAAGACTTGCGGAGGCTTTCTCGTTCTATCCAAAAGAATGGGCAGAATATGCGCACGCTAACGGAAAGACCATCTATTCCAAAAATGTGGAACGTGGATTTTTCAGTGATGTGGGATTAAAAGGGAGAACATGGCGAAGTGGTATAGTTGATAATGGCGTAAGTATTATGCTTAGTAAGAATAGCAATACTGTAAGTTTCCATGAGATCGGTCACTACGTTGAACACTTCAATCCTGATGCACTGAGGCTGTCCAAGGAGTTTCTTGCATATCGAACAAAAGGCGAGCAAGAAGAGCCGATAAAAAACATGTTATATTGGTATGGTGTTAATGAAAAAACTAAAAAAGATAATTTCATAACACCATACATTGGTAAAACCTATTCTAATGCCACAGAAATTTTGAGTGTGGGATTAGAGAGTTTATTTGAACCGGGTAAAGGGCAACTTTTTTCTCAGACCAGTAGAAGGTCTGAAGTAGTGATGAAAAAGATATCTGATGATACAGAATATCTTAACTTCATAATCGGTATGATATTGAAAGGATAATGTATGGATAAGTTCGAACTTTTAGAAGCCGAATACGAGCAGCATTTTAAAGTCCCTTTTCCAACTAGAATTATAGGGTTTTGGGACCCACTTCACGACAGTGTAGAATACATTGAAAGTGAAGGGTTTGAGAAAATGAAAGCTGCAGTTGATAGTGCTATAGCTAAAAATGAACCCATTGAAGAACTACCAAAAGATGTATGGGAAAATGTAATTTTCTAAAGCACTCAATCTTTATGACTGTGTGCTATTTTCATAGTCAAACAAAGCATTTGTCACATAGACAGGTGCTTTTCTTATTGTCCAGGCATTATGACATTAAACTGATACCAACTCACCGAACGAGCGGAATATCTCGTAACTCTAACTGGGACCTACCAGAATAAAAGGAATGGAGAACGTTAACATGGAATGGATCAAAACTATTTTGGCCAAACACTTGAAAGAGGATGGCACACTTGACCTCGAAGCAGCGAATAAAGAAATTGACGCGGAATTTCCCAAAAACGCTGTGCCGAAGGAAGATTTCAATAGCAAAGTAAACGAACTTAAATCAGCTAACGATACAATTAATACATTGCAAGCTGATAATAAGGACGTTGAAAAACTTCAAACTGAAATCAGTGACTATAAGTCTAAAATCGAACAGCTCGAAACTGAACGAGAAACTACTGCAACTCGTGCAACACTTGAAAAAAGTTTGCGAGATGCTGGGGCAAAAGACATTGATTATCTTGTATTCAAACTTGGAGAAGTTGAAAAAGATAAAGATGGTTCGATTAAAGACCTTGACAGTAAAATTAAGGATTTAAAAACCACTTATGCTAACCAATTTGACCCCACTGTAGATAATAAAGGTGGGGGTGGTGGAACAGGATTCAAAACCATTGAAAATAATTTGAACGATGGGAAACAATCAGATACAGACCTCACAGCACAAATGATATCAGCATTTACTTCTGATATCCCAACTACAGAAAAATAAGAAAGAAGGAACTTCACATGTCAGCTATTTTAAACTACGCAGAAGCCTACCAAGCAGGATTACAACAACGTTATGCAGCAAATGGGTTGCTATACACTCAAAAATTATGGAATTCACCATCAAACAGTGTCCTAAAATTCAGTGGCACTAAAACCATCAAAGTTCCTAAGTTATTAATCAAAAACGGTCGTAAGGATCGAACACGTCGCTCAATCACAGCAGTTGAAGCTAACTATGAAAACCAATGGGAAACTTACGAGCTGACCAACGAGCGATACTGGTCAACATTAGTAGATCCAATTGATGTTGACGAAACTCAACAAGTAACGTCAATTGCTAACATTACAAAAGTTTACAACGATGAAGAAAAAATCCCAGAAATGGATAAACAAATGGTATCAAGTTTGTACGCACGTAAAGCGGCACTTGCTACTGACGGTTCTGGGATTGAAACAGTTACTTTGACTAAAGATAATTTCTTGCCAACGTTTGATAAACTCATGACTGAGATGGATGAAAAGGGCGTGCCTACAACTGGACGTACTATTTTCTGTACACCAACCGTTCGAACCCTCATCAAGAATTTACAACAATTCTCTCGTACTGTTCCTGTTCAAAATAATACAGGAGATATTAACCGTATCATCGCTCGTTTAGATGATGTAACTATCGAACCAGCGATCCCATCAGATCGTATGAAAACTCTATATGACTTCACAACTGGTGCTGTTGTAGATCCTACAGCTAAACAAATTCAATTTTTCCTGATCCACATTCCATGTATGGCAGCGCCACAAAAATATAGCTTTGTTGGACTTGACGCTCCATCTGCTGCGAACAGCGGAAATTGGTTATATTACGAACAATCTTATGATGATGTTTTAGTATTTGAAACTAAACATGACGGTCTGGCATTTGTTATTGAAGCCTAGAAAGGATTAAAATGAAAGTTAGAAAAGAAAATCGGGTCTTGACTGTTGATGAGGCTGATAAAGCCTTCTATTTATCAGAGGGATATGATGTAGTTGAAGCGAAAAACGGTGAGTATGTTGTCTCTGAAAAGGCGACTGGTGGCCGTACTTATTCCATTGCTGAATATTCTAAGCTCGAAGCTGAAAATGCTGAATTGAAAGCTGAAAACACAAGTTTGAAAGCAGCTACTAAAAAGCTTAAGGCTGAAAATACCGGAAAAAATACCGAAAAGTCTGAAAAAGCTGAAAAATAGCTCGTCTTTCTTTAGAAAGGGGGACATCTTTTGATTATTGACTTAGATACAGCCCATAATTTTAAAGTCGATGTTACTCAGGAAGAGCTTGATGGGCTGGAAGAAGCTATTAGAGCTTATACTAATAACAACTTTCAAGTCCGAAACGTTCGTCTTGAGGATGTGGTATTTACTTCTAGCTCGATTACTTCTCCGGACAGTACTTTAGGTTTTAAAAAGGGTAACACTATTCAAGTGTCAAATGATAAGTATAATAACGGCTTGTACTTTATTGAAGCGGTTGAGGATAACGGATTGACATTTGAAACTGATTCTTTCATACCCCACAAAGCCACTGATACGCTTGTCACGCTTGTTAAATATCCAGCTGATATTTTATTTGGTGTTCAGAAACTGTTGAAATACAGTGCTAAGATGGACGATAAAATAGGGGTTAAGAGCGAGAGTATTTCTCGCATGTCAAAAACTTATTATGATGTTAATGCTACAGAAAATATTGAAGGATACCCAGCAGCTTTGATGACCTTTTTGAACAAATACAAGAAATTGAGGTGGTCATGATGGCTACTTTTTTTGTTGAACGGTATGCAGAAGTAGGACTAAATCGTTTAAAAGAGCCAATTTATCAATGGCAACGTGATAGCGATCCAGTGAATGGGTGGTTTGATATGCTAACAGGAGATGAAGCCAGCAGTACTAATAGTTTCATTGCAGAATCAAGCCATATTTTTGTTACAGAAGATGTGACATTGGATGTTTCATCACAATGTCGCCTATACAATAACAAGTCTGGGCTAACTTTTGAAATAACTTATGTCGATAATCCAGTCGAATTAGACCACCACCTTGAAATTTACTGTAAGCGGGTGGTCTAATGGTCTTCAAAGATAATTCAATGGAAGGCAAAGAAAGATTAAAAAAGGCTGCTGCTAAATGGTTACTACAAGCGTGCATATTAGTCGAGGGTCAAGCGGTGCTTCTAGCGCCAGTCGCGACATCTAGGCTAAAGCAATCTATAGACTATATCGTCGATGATGATGAGCTTGTTGGGTATGTCGGTACTAATGTTGATTATGCTATCTATGTAGAGTTTGGGACGGGGGAGTTTGCTGAGAATGGCAATGGTCGAAAAGGCGGATGGATGTATATAGACCCGAGTGGTGAATGGTTTTTTACATGGGGAATTGAGCCACAGCCATACTTACGGCCAGCTTTTAGACAAACAAAAGGGCAAATAGAGGCGTTAGCAAAGTCAATATTTGGGGAGGTTTGATGATTGATTTAATTTCAGAGTTGACAACAGCTTTCAGGACAGTTGTACCGGAAAGTTTTTACTTAAAAAACAACAAAGAAACAGTTATCTATCCCTATCTAACTTTTTCTTATACTGGGGAACCTTTGGCCAAAAATATTAAAGGCTTTTATCTAGATGTGGATATTTTCGACGATAAAGGGAAAGATAACGAAAGAATTGAACAAGCAATGTCACAGCTAGTCGATTTTGTGGATAATGATGATAATCGTATCATGACAGATGAGTTATTTATCCGTTTTGATTACATTAAGCCTAATCCAATACCGACGAACTCAGACACTTTGCAACGCAGATACGCACAAATTTATGTGCGTGCAGATTGGAGGAACAAATAAATGGTAACTACTAGTGAAACACTACCTAAAAGTGGCTATACAGCGGATACACCTAAGCGCTATCTACTTAATGCCGGTGCGTTAGTGCGTAACCTTACATGGGATAGCTCTGTACTTAAATGGAGTTATGACGAGTTTGGGGCAACGAGTGGTGGTTCTAAGCTGACACTCAAAAATAACTTGCGACAAGTGGAAGTTGACGGGATATTCACGACACCCGTTGGTGGAGATATGATTGAGTCGAGTGAGGGGACCTTTGAAATCAATGTGATTGAACATACTCGTGACAATATCAAAATGTCTCTATTTGCAAATAGCAAAGATTCTTCAGGAACCGATTTTCCTGATGGGTATGATGTTATTACGCCTAAGCAAAAAATTGATGCCACTGATTATATCCAAAATCTTGCATATATTGGAACAATTAGTGGTTCTGATAAACCAATTATTATCATCATGGCTAATGCAATTTGTACATCTGGTCTTGAAATTGAGGTCAAGGATAAATCTGAAGCAGTTGTTACACTGACTTTTGATGCACGTACACCAGCAGGAGACGTCTCAACAACGTCACTGCCAGTTACAATCCTTTTCCCTAAAGAGCCAGTGGGTGAAGCATAATCAAAGAAGCATAGTCCATGGCTGTGCTTCTTTTTTGTAGAAAGTAGTAAAAATTATGAAGTATAAAGTGATTTATCCGTTTATTGAAAACGGTAAAAAATATTGGTCGGGCGATACATACGCAAACGACGACAAAAAACGCATTAAGGCTCTTGCGAGTACAGATAACAAAATCTGTAAAGTTTTGATTGAAAAAATCGACGACACGCCAAAAGAAAAAGCTGAAGTCGAAACGACTAAAAAAGTCGATGGCGCACCAGAAACATCTGAAACCAAATCGGAAGGAAAAACTAAATGACTAACAAATTGACTGATGAACAAATCAAAGCAGTAGAGCTGAAAAAGGCTGAAAAAAACACAAAAATCAAAGAGCGTCTTTTGGGTTACAAAATGCGTGAACTGCAGGCAGATGATATTTTTAAAATTATCGAGATTGTTAATATCTTGAATGTTGCTGATCTCGTAACAGAATTCTTGAAGCAGCAAGATGCAACTAAAATCAAATCTCAAAAAATGCAAGGTTTGTCCGTTATTGCAAGTCAATCAGACGATAATAAAAAAGAATCGTTGACTGACCAAATCAAGACAATTCAACAAGATATTTCGTCACAAAGTTTCGAGTATGTCAGTAAGGCTGTTAAATTCGTTTTGGTTCACTCAGCGGAAATCAAAACAGAGCTTAATGGATTATTGGCTGACTTGACTGGTAAAACACCAGAGGAAATTGGTAAGACAAATATCGTCACTTATTCTTTACTTGTAAAGGATTTTTTCGTCAAGCCGGAATTACGAGAAGTGTTCGAGTTGCTCTCTTAATTCAAAATCATGGTGGCATGCATAAGCTGAGAGACACGCTATTTAAAAGATATAGCGATGTCTCTTTTTTGTTATCTACAATTAAATGGCGAGATGTGCCTGACTTCCTAATCACGATGTTTGAAGAACAATCTAACGATGAATTATGGCGTATTTACTTGTCAAATCCGCTTAGAGAAGATACTTTTAATGACTTTAAGCAAAAGATTTTAGAAAGTAACAGACCTAAAGAGCAAGTCGAGCAGGAGGCACAGGCAGCGGCTAGACATGCGCTTGATATGTTGGATAGTGTGGGAGGTGATTCATTTGGCATTTAATATATTCGAATTATCGGGCAAAATTAGTGCTGATAATAAGCCGGCAAATGATGCTATTGACGAGACAACTGGCAAGGCCAAGGAATCTGGATCAATATTCAGCACTCTAGGGAATGGTTTAAAAGTTGTCGGTGCAGGTATGGTAGCAGTAGCTGGTGTTGCTGGAGCTGCCGCTGTTGGACTAAGCAAAAAAGTTATCGGGGCATACGCAGAGTATGAACAGCTTGTCGGCGGTGTAGATACGCTGTTCAAAGAAGCCTCTAGTAAAGTTCAAGGTTTCGCTGATGATGCCTATAAAACTGCAGGCATGTCAGCAAATGAGTATATGGAGACTGTGACAGGTTTCTCAGCTAGTTTAATTCAGTCTCTAGGTGGAGACACTCAAAAAGCGGCAGACGTTGGTAATCAGGCGGTTACTGATATGTCTGATAATGCCAATAAAATGGGTACGGATATAACCAATATTCAAAATGCTTATCAAGGTTTCGCAAAGCAAAATTACACAATGCTTGATAATTTGAAACTCGGATATGGTGGGACTAAAGAAGAAATGCAACGGCTTCTAGTTGACGCTGAGAAGATATCAGGCGTCAAATACGATATTTCTAGTTTTGCCGATGTAACCGAAGCTATCCATGTCATGCAAACACAGATGGGGATCACTGGAACAACTGCAGCAGAGGCAGCGGACACAATCAGCGGATCAATCGACAGTACAAAGTCAGCATTAACCAACTTATGGGCTGGCTTGGGTAATCCTAAAGCAGACATCCAGAAACTCGTCAACGATGTGACAAGTTCATTCGGCAATGTCGTCAAAAACATCACGCCAGTACTTAATAACATCGTAAAAGCTATGCCAGCCTTACTAAATGGTATTGTTTCAGCTATTGGTAGTATGTTGCCGACCTTGTTGCAAGCATTCACGTCGCTATTTACTCAGGTACTTCAAACTATTTTGGTGCTACTTCCAGGCTTAATTCCTGTATTTGTCAAGGCAGTCATGACAATCGTACAAGCGATTATTGATAATCTGCCGTTACTAATTGGTGCAGCGATTCAATTAGTGACAACGTTAGTGCAAGGTATAGCATCCGCATTGCCTACACTAATTCCAGCAGCAGTTCAGGCGATTGTGACAATCGTTCAAGGACTGATTGATAATTTGCCCCTGTTACTAAATGCAGGGCTACAACTGATAACTGGACTAGTTAACGGATTAATCACGGCGATACCGATTTTAATCGCAGCATTACCACAAATTATTACTAGCTTGGTTACTTTCTTTGTAACTTCTATACCGATAATTATTAATGCAGGGATACAACTTTTGACAGCGCTAGTCACGGCTTTACCACAGATTATCGCAGCAATTGTTTCTGTTTTGCCCCAAATTATAAATGGTATCATAACTGCTCTAATAGCAGCGTTGCCACAATTAATAAATGCTGGTATTCAGTTATTTCTAGCGTTAATCAATGCGTTACCGCTGATTATCTCGACAATAGCTGGAGCTATGCCACAGATTATTAACGGGATAACGAGTGCCTTAATCGGTAATATTGGCCAGATTATTAATGCAGGTGTGACGCTTTTGGTTGCAATAGTCCAAAACTTGCCACAAATCATGACTGCAGTTGCTGGAGCTATACCACAGATCATCTCAGCTCTAGTCAGTGCTTTGGTTAATGGTGTTGGCCAGATGGCCAGTGCAGGTCTTAAGCTGATTACTGGCGTTAAGGATTCTTTCACTAACATTAACTGGGCCAGTATTGGATCAAATATCATTAGTGGTGTTGCCGGAGGGATTACAAGCGCAGCAGGTCAATTATTAGACGCGGCCGCTAACGCAGCAGGTAATGCACTTGATTGGATGAAGAAAAAGCTAGGTATCCACTCACCATCTCGTGTCTTCAGAGATGAAGTTGGTAAATGGATACCTGCAGGTATCGCAGTCGGTATTGAGGCAGAAGGTGACACAATTCAAGATGCACTAGATTTAGTTTCTAATGGATTGAGTTTTGATACAGGAGATCTTGGTGCTAATATTATTGATCCCGCACAAGTTTCATCTATTGGATATAGCGCTCAAAGTAATGGTGCACACTCAATCGCAGATGAGCAAAATTCATTATTGAAACAGATAATTGAAATTCTGGCGAGAATATTTGATAAAGATTTATCAGTTTATCTTGATGGCCAGCTTATATCTCAACAGACATATAAATATGACAGAAAGAATCAAGAAAATGATGAAAATCGTAACCGGTTAGTTTACGGATAGGAGGTAAACATTGATAGGTAACAATAAAATGATTGTAGATGGCTTTGATACAAGCGACACGTTCATTATCCGTAAAGTTAATCGAGGCTTTACTGGGATGTACTCAAACAAAACGGATTTAATGCGCTTGACTCAAAGGAAGATAACAGAAAGAACAATCAATGTAGAAGTTACTCTAATCTCTACATATGGCTTGAATGAACTGAAAACAATACTAAACAAGTCATCAACAGTTAGATTTGTTTTTAGTGACGATAAAGATTGGTACTGGGACGGTATTCTGGATACTAGTAAAATAAATAGTTCCTATTTGGGTGCAGATATTTCGCTTGAAATACTTGTGCCAGATGGTATCAAACACGCTATCAATCCTAAAGGATCTTATACAGCCGCGCAAGGAACAGATGGTCGCTACAGCGTAACAATCGTCAATGAAGGTAATTTAGATGTTCCAATTACCATGACAGCGACCATGAACGCCGAAAACGGATATATTGGTATGTACACCGATTACGGCATTACTGAGATTGGAAACAAGGAAGAGAGCGACACTGAAGATTATGTAAGTGCTACGACTATTCTGAATACAAATGACTTTTCAGAGTTTACGCGACACACAGGAGCTAATCCAGAAAATTCAGCAAAAGGAAATGACGGATACGCTGCTATCAGGTCAGAGGGAAGCACTAACTATTTTCATCTGTCAAATGCTGGTACTAATAATAATTATTGGCACGGTGCTTCTTATGTTTATGACTTTCCAGCTGACGGCACTGGTCATGTTGGTGCTAAAAATGTTTATTGTTATTTCAATGCTGTATTTTGGGCTGGAATGATGGGTCAGACAGGGCAAATTCAGGTGTTATTTACAGATGCTAACAATCACTTAGTAATGGGATATGACATCTATAAAAACGATACGAAAGGAAATAGTGGCGTATGGGCTGCTTTGGCTGGTGATGGAAATGGAGGTAAGAAGATACTTAAAATTAACACTTTCCAGACAAGCCATTTAGACAAAGATAATCCATTTAACAAGCCACGTGGGCACGCTGATATTTACAAAAATGGTGCTAAGCTCAGATACTACTGGTTTGGTAGCTATCCAGAATTTACAGTACCAGAATTGAAAGATGTCGAAATTACCAAGTGCTACATCAATTTCTACCAGTTAGCCAATCGGACTGGAAATCAACTGATGAGCTACTTTGACCTAAGGCGCATGATGATCAGAAATGACAGCGCTGAGTCAATTCGTGACATTAAAAATAGGTATCAACCAGAAACAACGGTTAAGATGACAGGAGCCGACAGCAAGGTCTATGTCAATGGTTTGCCAAAATTGACTGAAAAAGTCGACGGGTCTAACCTCTTCACAATACCGCCTGGCGAGACGACGATTTACTTCCAATGTTCTGATTGGTGTACAACACCACCGACTTATCAAATCGAATTTACGGAGGCTAATTTATAATGCAATTCCATATTTTAGATGAAAACTATATCCCAGTTGCTGTCATGGATAATGAATTGCCGGAATCAATCCATTATCAAAAATCAAAATTTCATCAATTTTTAACAGGATCAGCAAACTTTTTTGATTTTGAAACATCAAAGTTGCATGTTGATAGTGATAAGTTTCAGGTCGGTTATTGGATAGCGTTTAGGTATGACGATCGTGACAGATTGCTATATATTGACAATATAGCAGAAGCTGAGCGAGATAAGATGATGACTATATCATCTATTAGCGATAATCTCGACCTTAATAATGAAACAATCCAGCCATTTGCAGCGCCTGAGGCGAAGCCATTTAAGTGGTATTTCGACAAGATCATGTTCGATACTGGTTACGAGATAGGTATCAATGAGATATCTAATTTGACTCGTAAATTGTCTTGGGATAGCGAGATGACAATTAGAAACTTCATTCAATCGGTTGCAACGCAATTCGATAACGCGGAGTTAGATTATGAAGTGCAGCTTAATTCAGATTTCACGGTCAAAAAACGCTTAATCCATATCAAGAAAAAAATTGGTGAAGTGCGCGACGATATTGAGCTGCGTTATAACGAAAATATCAAGACAATCAAGCGAACAACAAGCACCAGCGGACTCTACACTGCGATTCGTCCGGTTTCAAGAGATAACAATGATAAGATTATCGATATCTCTAGTATGCCGGATTGGGAGAAAAAAGACGAAAATGGAAACGTTAAATTTTTTCACAAAAAAGGCAGCACTTTAATTTTTGCGCCGCAAGCAAATGCTCGCTTTGGTAATAGAGGGGCAAATATAACCGGAGGTGGCTATATTGTCTATGACTTTAGCCACGATAATATTTCGCAAAGCGAGCTTTTCAACAGAGCTGCAAAATATTTAGAGGATCACAGTGTGCCGGCAGTAAATTATTTAGTGGAAGGCAAAACAGACGCTAAAATTGGCGATACGGTTAAAATGGTCAACGATGGTTATACGCCTCAATTGCTAACCTCTGCTAGGGTGTTAGAAAAAGTCGCGAGTTTTGATGACGATTCAATCGAGCGGGCAGAGTTTGGCAACTACAAAGCCTTACAGTCTCAAATATCAGCGGATCTGATTGCTAAAATGCAACAGCTGGCCGAGGAGAATGCACCTTATAAAGTTGTAACGCTTACGACTAACGGACTCACATTTAAAAATTCTGAAGGCAGCACTACTTTGACGGCTAGACTGTATAAAGGTAGTAAAGAGATTGCACCAGAAAAGTATGAATGGACGATTGACGGTGTGGTTATCTCAGGATCTAGCGATCAACACGAAATTACAGCAGAGGACATCGACGGCAAGGCTGTTGTACGATGGTCAGCAGCAATCAACAGTGTAGTTGTAGCGATTGATGAAGTTACGATTATTGATGTTTCTGACGGAGCGGATGGTATAAGCCCTATAAATCTGGTCATCGAATCGTCTAACGGATACCAATTTAAAAATAATATCATTAACACAACTTTTACAGTAAAACTTTATCAAGATAATAAAGAGATTGATAAAGATGGTACAAAATTTGCTTATGTATGGACTAAAACTAACTCTGATGGAACAGCAGATACCGCTTGGAATCTTGCTCATCAAACAAGTCAAAAATCAATCATAATAACAAACAGTGATGTTCGGCAGAGAGCTACATTTGATTGCACTGCTGAACCACTTAATTAATAAGGAGAAATAAAATATGTCAATTGTTTCAAGTGGACAAATCACAATCACAGATTTATCAGATGGTATGCAACTCAACGCTTTCATCACAGCTAGCGGAGTTACTACTCAAACTTATGATGCAACAGCTCAAACATGGTCTCCAAGTTACGCGAGTACCGCACAGGTCTTAACACTCAATCTTACTAAAGCAGGTAGTGCAACTTCTGTAGTTAGTGGAGTTTCAGGAACTATTACTTGGACACGATCAGATGGAGCAACAACAACAACTATCACTTCAACTACTAATACTGATACTCAATATATGAGTGGAACTTCAAATAGTGTGTTGACAACAAAAATCAATGTCCCACTTGCTAACTCAGCATCACGATTCACAGCTTCTGGATTATGGATTGACCCTAACACAGGGTTAAATGTTCCGTTCTCAGCAGTTTTAGATTTAACTGTTGTACAACTTGCTAAATCAGCTATTCTTGCGAATGTCTATGCTGGAAATGGTGGGGCGTTCTACAATTCTATGCCTGCAAGCTTAACAGTTAATGCTGATTTGTATAAAGGAGGACAACTTTCCTCAGGTAATAAGCAAATATTCTTTGGTTATTCAGATAGTAGTGTAACTACAACAAGTTCAACTGGGTATAACTCAAATCTTGGATTAGGTTGGCATTTATGCAGTGCATCTACAACTGGTCAAACACCAAATGTAACTGCTGGTACAAATACAACTTCTCAAGGGATACTAACAGTTCTACCAACGGCTATTACAAATGCTCAATCGTTCAAAGCAGTAATCATTGACCAAGCTGGTGGTACGTCGGGTACAGTAGTCAGCGGAATTGTTACGCTTCTTGATTATACAGACCCATTAACTTGTACAATTGATAGTACAGCGGGAAGTATTTTTAAAAATGGTTCTGGTACAACAACATTAACTTGTAGAGTATTCCAATCTGGCGCTGAAATTGATACTGCTGGAACAACCTACACATATAAATGGTCTCAACGTGATCAAAATGGCGTACTAAATGCTAATTTTGGTGGCACAGGAATTCAGTATAAAACCGGTAAAACAATTAGTGTTGTAGCATCTGACATCAATGTCAAAGCTCAATATACATGCGAGGTGAATCAATAATGAAAAGTACATTTTATGCAAATATCGAACTTGGTGGAGAAATCACACAAGTTAGCTTTGAAGCAACAAGTGCAAGTGATGTGATTGAACAAATCTGGCGGACTTACGGTATCTCCACTCCAATTATTGAAATTTGGGATGAGGTGACTGATGACGATAGTAGCAAGTAATAACATCACAGTAAGTAATGTTAATGATGGGACAATAACTCATTATGCGTACGCTTATAGTGCTGATGGCACTGATAGATTCACGACTGTTTATCCTAATTTGAATTTGTTGAAAGGAACCAAAACCTCTAAATCTATAACAGGCAATAATGCTGTAAACCAAGGAGGTTTATTATATAGTTTTGACAATAATAATACTTTAGTCAATCAGGGTTTTAGTGTCAATGATACTATAATCCTTGAATTTGATTGGAGTGCAACAAATCCAGCAAGTGGAAACTTTGTTTTACAATGGCAAGGTGCACCTTGGGGTTTTAATGTACCAACAATAAATTTATCTTCTACTAATGGTTCAGGTCATGTTATACATACTTATAACATTAGAGCTGCAGATGTTGCTTCAACAGCTGTTGCAACAGGTGTAGGATATCGACTTGATAATATTCCAACTAATACTGTAATTACGTTTTCTAATGTAACTATCAGAAAAGCAAAAAGTTCGCAACCTTGGATGCCTTCATCTAGTGAAGTCACAACTGCTGACTGGCCAAGCTATATTGGTCAATATTCAGATTTCTCATCTACAGCATCCACAGACCCTGCTAAATATACGCCTTGGACTATATTTAAGGGAAATGATGGTGTTGGAGTATCATCAACTGTTATCACTTACGCTATTTCAACAAGCGGAACGACAGCACCAAGCACTGGCTGGACAAGTTCTGTTCCCAGTATTGTAAAAGGTCAGTATCTCTGGACGAAAACAGTATGGACATACACGGACAATTCATCTAAAACATGGTATTCAGTAACTTATAATTCTAAAGATGGTACCAACGGTACAAATGGGACATCTGGTATTATTGTTAGTTCAGTAGCGCCAGACAGTCCGCAGACAGGGCAGTTATGGCAAGATACATCTACAACACCACAGCTTGTTAAAAAGTGGACTGGGAACGAGTGGGTGATTTGGGAATTGTATGCTCAGAATTTAAAAGCTGATTCGCTGGAAGCACTATCTGCTAAAATCGGTAAGATAAGCAACACATTTGATAACTCTTCAGGCGGTATTGATAACAAAGGAGAGATTGCAATTGAGGATTCTGTAAAGGTAGTATACTATAATGCTAATACACGTACGACAATTGACTTAGTTACAAGTACAAGTGGACAAGGGTTATTTGCTCAATACTTACCAGATAAAAATGATACTACTAAGTTTCAACAAGCTTGGTATACACCTTCTTATCTTTATTTTTCAGACAGCATAAACAACTGGACCGGTCAAATCACAGCCGAAAATGTAACGCTTGCGCCATGGACTAACTTGACGTACCTATCTGGCTACACAACGGCTGAAAATAATCCTTGCCAATATCGCAAGATTAAAAATTTAGACGGCAGTTATACCGTACAGTTTAGAGGTCAGGTAAAGCCAGTAAGCGGTAGCTTTCCTGGAACAAACTCTGAAAGTAACTTCCAAATTATAGCAAATCTTCCAGTCGATATTAGACCAATTAGACATACGTTTCTGTCCGCTGTTGGGGATATGATGGGGACGCAAACGATTCGTATAGGAGCGCTATCTGATGGAAGGATTCAAGTAGGGGTTCGAGGCACGGCATCGTCGTATATTGGCATCAATTCACTTATATATACCATCTAAACAAAGGAGAAAACTATGAGAGTAACAAACATAACACCAGTTTACGACACAGATAGCGTCATTGTTGAATACCTGATTTCAGTCGATAACGGAGCGACAGATGGCAATTCAGTTAGTGCAAATTTGGTAATTGATGCAACTGATATAGACATCACGTCAATTGCAGAAGTTTGCAAGCAAAAGCTGCTAGAAACGGTTAACTAGAGAGGAAAAATATAAAATGGAATATAAACTAATGGGCATCTCAGTCCTAATTTTGATTATCTTGGTTTTGACTTGGATAAAAGACGGGGAGAAGATGGACCCGCCACTTAAAAAAAGAATGGTTATTGATATTGTGACAATTTGCATTTTTTGGGCAGTGTTTGAGTTTTACAACTATTCAAATTCAAAGACATATGAAAATGAAATCGCATTGGTCGTGAATGGATCATTGCTTTTCTTTTTTGCTCGAATGGTCCAACTGATTTGCCAAATTAACCCGATGATTCAAGATTTGGCAAAGTATATCAAATCAAAAGGTATTAACATGGAGGATGACAAATGAAAAAACTTAAAAAAGCAGTAGCAGTCTTAGCCGTTGGGCTAGGGCTTTTTAATTACTCAACGGCTTTTGCCGCAGTTGGTGACCAAGGTGTGGATTGGGCAGTATACCAAGGTAATCAAGGACAGTTTGGTTATGCACATGACAAGTTTTCAATCTCACAGATTGGTGGTTATAATGGCGTTGGGATTTACTGGCAATCAACCTATGCATCACAAGTGCAGTCATCAATCGCACAAGGTAAACGGGCGCATACCTATATTTGGTATCAAAGTGTGACTAATACGGACTTGGCCAAAAACATCTTAGATACAATGCTTGCCCAAGTTCAAACACCTAAAGGGTCTATTGTTGCTTTGGACGTTGAGGACGGTGTGGCTAATACAGATGTTATTCTTTGGTCGTTGCAGTACATCAAAGATAGAGGATATACACCTTTGCTTTACGGCTATAAGAGCTTTTTAGCTAGTAATCTCGACCTCGATCGAATTTCTAGCAAGTTTGGTCTCTGGATAGCGCAATATCCAGACTACAATGTGACACCAACTCCAAATTACAATTACTTTCCGTCATGGGATAACATCCAGATTTTCCAGTTTACTTCTACTTATGTAGCTGGTGGATTAGATGGCAATATCGACCTATCAGGTGTGACAGATAATGGATATAAAAATGGCAATGCCACTAAACCAGTTACCGAAACACCAGCAATTAATGCAGGTAAAGAAGCCGATAAGGTCAAAGGTAGCGCTAAAGAAGTTGGTATGACTGTAAAAGTCAACTTTAGTTCTCAGAACTATGCGACTGGTGAAGTTATCCCAGATTGGGTCAAAGGGACATCTTACCAAATTATTGAAAAATCAGGCGATAAAGTCTTGCTTGATGGTATCATGAGCTGGTTGAGTGTGTATGACGTTGAGACACTGGATGCGTCAACGAGCGTACCAACTATAAATGCTGGGCAAATTCATATCGTACAATATGGCGAAAACTTAAGTAGCATCGCTTTGAAGTACGGCACAACATGGCAAGAATTGGCACGTATTAACGCTTTAAGCAATCCTGATATTA
>NZ_JXJT01000020.1 GCF_002441885.1 Pseudolactococcus chungangensis CAU 28 = DSM 22330
TTAATTGGTAGTTATTAGAGGTGCCCTAAAGTCTATCAGTAAGAAAAAACTGGTAGACTTTATTTTGTATTCAATATATTACTACGTGCATTCTTAATAAATTTAGTGCAGAAACAATTTCATAATCTAAACGTCTCTTTGTTTGAATGTTCCCCCTTAGACGATGTTCATTCAATAAATTTAATGGTATCGGACTAGAAAACTCCGAGATTAGCTTTAACTTCAACCAAGGGGCAGTAAATCTATTATTCCCGATTGAATAACTGTTTACATCAATATCAAAACCATATTCATTTTTACTAACAACTTCAGTTTTCATAATTATACCTTTTGTAGGTTTGGACTCATAAATAATAGCAATGTCTCCTATATTAATAGATACAACTCTTCCTTGTTGCTAATGGACAGTATTTAAATCTCTAAATGCATTACGAGTATCAAATAAATCAGGTTCGACAGGGAAAATCCAATATTCCATAAAAAAAACTTCCGTACTTTTAGTTTCTATTTTTTATTATAGTATAGCATTTTATTTTTCAAAAAGATGTAGATATATTTTTGGGTTTTCTTTTATTTAATATTTGTTGAAACTAAGAAAGCAACCAAAAAGCAGTAGTTAAATACAAAATAATGTTGTTAAATTCATCAATTAGAATACCAGCTAAATGATAAGAAGATTTTAGTTATTTATGATTTTCAGGTAATTTGTAATTGGCTTAAATCATAAAGTGTTTTGAAATATTGATATGAAAGAGACACTAACGCTATAAAAATCTCTTTTTGGAAAACTATAAATATTCAATACTTATAAATTCTTTTAGATTGAGATTTTACAAGATGAAACTTCTACGAAAATAAACCAAATCTCATAAATTGGGATAAACTAGACACTAGTTAACATCATAAAATAGATTAGTCAACCACCTTTACTCGAAGATAGTTTTATTTCGATGTTATTGTGGAGAATAGCATCTTTAATTCATAAATATCACTAAATCTTTGATTTAATTGAGGATTAGTTCCTTTTTCCATAAATTGTTCTAAATTACTATAGTTAAATTTATTAAAATTTCTATATCTCCCTGTTAGAACAAAGTACAGTAGCTTAGATAAAGCGAAACCTTCAAATCTAAAATCATAATTACTAAATCCTATGCGTTGTAGTCCCGAAATATCATTGAATGAACCTCTAACTTCTGTATTGATAGAAGTTAGCAAATTATCACTTAATTTTACATTCCCAAAATCAGCAATTTTGACAATTTTTGTATCTTCATATTCTTTAATCAAAATGTTATTAGGTGCAATATCTCTATGTAATATCCCCTTTTCGGTTAGATATTCAAATCCTCTAATAATCTGATAGCATAGCGATTTTCTTTCCTCGAAAGTCAGTTTTTGATTTTGAGCTGTGATATATGTTAGAAGTGTCATATCTGCATATTCCATAACATATTCGTTTTTTGATTTGTCAATAGAATATACTTCCAGTAAATAAGGAGAACTTAATTTTTTCATCGTTTCAAATTCTAAATAAAAACGCTTTAAATCTTTTTGGGAAATATTGTCTTTGGCACGTTTTACAGCAAAAGTTTTATTATAACTGCTATCTAAATAGCTATAGACTGAAGCATAGGAACCACTACCAATTGGTTTCAATTGAAAGTTATATGATGATTTGTTTGGTAATTGGATTGTATCTGTGACTTCAAAAATTGGAAGGACGTAATATATATCAACTTCTTTCATATCCCTTGGGACTGTGCTTCCACCAGACATCGACAAAAAATCTCTACATTCTTTCATCACTTTGTTATAGTATTCAGCAATCACCACATTTTCTCCTGAATTTTTAAGATTACTGATAAATCTATTTGATAATGAAATTGCTTTTATCAAATCTCTACTGGGATTAGCCCAGTAGTGACCGCCTCCATTTATACTACTGTTTAATATTATTAAATTCTCTATTAACTGATGATGCAAACTGGAACATAATCGAGACAATCTAGTATCAAACTGTTTCTTATACAGATGTTCATAGTCAATAGCAAATTCATTTCCAAAATAATCTTGATAGTCTCTCTCAATGCTGACTATACCATTTAATAGCTTTGTATTATTATTTACAGAAATCAAATTTTGTTAGCTCCATTCTTTGAAAAATCAAAATAATTAATGTTAAGTGTATTTATCAAGCTAATTTTTTCAAATGAGAACTTGACAAAAGTGAATTTTCTTTATTCATATAAATAATCTAGCTATTGATAAGGAGTCATACCAAACTTATCAGATATAATATCGTTAAATTCATCAACGATAACACCATCAAGATGATATGGCAGGTTCAAGCTATCAATTATTTGTTGATAGTTCGTATCTGGAGTGAAGTCGTATTTTTCATCTAGCATTCTCATGACTTTGCTTATCATGTATTTATTTGCTTCAAACTCTAAATTATCATTTTGGAAATGATTAGTGATATATTTTTTACAATCTCCATTTAGGAAATGTGCTGTTTCATGCAATAAAGTAAGTGATGTTTCTATTTCGTCTAAACTTTCATTTATAAAGATAATGGCGGTGTTATTTTCGATACCAAAATATCCATTACCACTAAAATCCATATATTGAATTTCTATTCCAATTTCTTTTATTAGTCGCTTAATCTTTGATAGCATATATTAGTTATCTTTGAGTCTATCTTCCATTCTTTTGCGTAAAAATTCACGTATTTTTTCACGGTCATCATCATACATTGGTTTTCCGTCAAATGATTTAAATGTGTCTAGGGATTTTTCTAAATCTTCGTCAAACTGATTTTGATTTTTTATGTCAGTATTTCCTAAAAGATAATCTGTGGATACATTAAAAAAATTTGCTAATAAGATAGCTCTTTCTGTTGACGGAGTCTGTCCCTTTTTGTAGTTAGCTAATGTATTTCTAGATAGCTTCAGATTTTTTTCAACTTGATTTAAAGATAAATTTTTTTCTAAAGCTAGTGATTTCAAGCGTTCGTAGAACATTTTTTTCTCCTTGAAAAATAAATAAATTTTTTTAAGATATCCCTTGACTTATTGTAGTCAATAGATTACAATAATAATGTAGTTAATAAATTACACAACTCTTGAAACAAAAGGCTACTTATTATAATATAAATAGCCGAATACTTCAAGAACACTATTCAAAGTTAACTTGCGGGTCTTGATTAATTATCCTAATAGGAATCAAAACATAAATCAAGTCATACAAAAAAGAAAATTTTGAATAATTGAACTTTGAAAAGTAAATCAGATCGTTAAGACAATGACTTACAAATCATTTTAAATAATTGTTCGCACTTTTATTATAACTGATTGTAAAGCCATTGTCAAAATGATAATGGCGGTGGATCCGTAAAAAGCCCATAGGGGATTGTAGAGTCCTCAGAACATTGCATAGATTTAGTGAGCGATGACCTTTTAATAAGTGAGCCACAATCAAATCTCGGTCTATGTAGTGAACCTGTCTAACAAAGGAACGCATGGCGCTCGAAAAATGACTAAAAGTTTTTCGTATGGGTAAGATGTTAGTTGACTTATGAAAATATTTCAACCTTGTTTTATACAAGTACAACTGGTGGTAGGTTCAATTTTTCTATGTCTTGAAAATGAAAGACTAGAGATTATAATGATTATAAATGTAACACAATATATACAGTATCAGTTTAATCTGATACTTTTTAATTTTCCGATAGAAAGCATTTGCTGAATATCATACTAGATGAATATGCTTGTTTCTATTAAGTCAGGAAAACAATTATCAATGAGTGCCAACTTCGGTATGTTTGTTTCTTTAGCAATAAAGAAAATAATTGTCAATGAGTATCAACTTAGATATGCTTGTTCCCTGTGAAAATGACAATAGACAATGTTTGTCTGTTGTAAACTGCTTATAAGTATTTTACCAACTTTCCTTATAAGTAGTTTAGAACAGATGAATTTAAAAACAAATAAACACGTTTACTCACAAAAAGCACTCATTTGTGATATAATAGTGTTAATTAAGGAGGGTATATCATGACTACGATACAAATTTCTACAAGAGTTGACGACCAAATAAAAGATATGGCTCAAAAAGTTTTCGAACGTCAAGGTCTGGATATTTCAACTGCTCTCAAAATGTTTATTACTAAAACAGCTTACGAACAAGAAGTACCACTATCTCTTAAAAATAGTGAAACAACTACTCCTTATCCTAGTGATTGGTTTAATGACGAAAGGATAAGTAATAGAAAAAAGATTACTGATCTGGCTTTCAAAAATTCTCAAGTTCAAAAACTAGACTTATCCAAAAAAGAAGATATAAAGGAGTTTTTCAATGACTAGAGATGTCAGAGAGCATAGCATTATGATTGCTAATTTAGCATATGACGAGGGCAGGGAATTTGGTTCAAAAACCAGACCTGCTTTTGTTTTGAAATACGATAACGAGATTATTAGTTATTACAATATTACAAGTCAATTTAGTTCAAAGTCTGATTACTATCAATCTAAGTATTTTGAGATAAAAGATTGGGCTTATTCTGGCTTGAATAAACCGTCTTGGATTGATACATTTAAAATTAGGCAAGTTGAGGAAGAATATGTTGTGATAAATTTTGTAGGCTACCTATCTTCACAAGATGAAGCAAGGTTTATAGATTTTTTGGCAGGTATTGAATAAGCTGTTTTGACTAGAGAAATCTAGTCTTTTTTTGTTTGACCTGAGCAAGTCTTAAAACTGTATTAACTTATGGAGGTATAGAAAATGTCAAACTGTTTTGGTTGGTTACAAAATATTATTTTTTCGATTTTGACCTGAACATGTCATAAACTGTTTAGCCATATATAGACGAGATTAATGACTGAATATATCAGTCAAGACTAGGACAGGGTCTTATGTACTGTCTGATAATTGAATTAACTGAGATTGAAAACAAGGTATTGAATGTCTTGTTTTTTTAGTGGCTTTTCTTAATGGTAAGACTATGCGTTTAAAATATCTAGTGTGTTTTTGGTTCAACGTGTAACAGGTTCAATCCCTGAAAGCTACATAAAATAAAAAATATAAGGAATAGTGGTATAGAAAAATGGTTGCTGATGAAGAATAAAAAAATTGAAAACATGACTAGAAAAGAGATTGAAGCACTTAGTGTTGAGGAACTAAAAGACGGTATGAGGTCTGTTTTTCGTGAAGCTGAGAAAAAAAGACGCTGGCAAGAAATAGATAATTTGGTTAAAAAAATAAATGGCTTTAAACCTGAGCCTATCAAAGAAGATGAGTTTTCATTTATATTCAATCATATTTTTAGTTCTTGGGTAAAACAATGGGAGGACGAGAATAAGTAAAATTTTGACGATATTGACCTAAGCAAGTCATTAAACTGCGTGTCGTGAAGTTAAACTAATCAAAATGCTGTACTTCCAGCTCTTTAATTTTTGATTACAATGATTTTTTAGGAGAAAAATATGTCTGCATTAAAAACACTTTCAGTAAAACTGGAAGAAATTATCGAGGATAAAAAAATTTGGGTCAATCCTAACCCGACTAAAGTCAAAAAAACTATGACACAACCTGACTTGTTAGTTTACAGTGCTAGTGGTTTAAATGAGCCTAATTTCCGTGTGGTTGTACCTGCTAATAAAGGTTTTGTGCCTAACAGTCGAGTACAGGTAAAAATCATTAAGCCTAAACTTGGTGGCTTTATGTTTGATGAGGGTATTGCTGGTTTGAAAGATTCCGCTGTGATTTTTGCGGATAGTGTAGAGGAGATGAAATAATGGCAAAAGCAAAGAAAAAATATGGTCTTGATACCTTTAATAAAGGGTATTCTGTTGATGTTAAAGAAACTTATGGCGATTTGATTTATCTTGATACGATTGCTTCTGAACGGTTTAATTATGAAGATACTGAAACAGGTGCAATCTATGACAGTCAAGCCGAACTGGATAAAGAACAACCTGATAAAAACTTACAAAAAGTTGAAAACACACATGAAATTGAACATTTGTATGTGCAGGTTTATTCAGAAGTCCAAAAAGACAATATGGATATTCGTGTACCAGTAGACTTTGACGACAGTAAATTCAATATTAATGATAATGTACGTCTGACTGGTAAAGTTGTTGCTCGATTACAAACTGGCACAAAACGTGTTGATGTAACTACCGCAAATGGTCGAACTCGCCAAGAAACAGTAGCTGACTACTTTTTCACGGTTTCAGCTGAGGGGTTAGAAAAAGTATCTAATCAGTCTGCTACTCCTGCACCACAACCACCACAACCAAAAGAAGAAAATCAAAAGAAATAAGTTTTGATTTTTAGAAAGTGGTGTTAAATGAAGTTGTTAAAACAGATTTTCTACTTTAGAGGTATAAAAATAGGTAAAAAAGAAAAAATAGTATCAAGAATGACAGTTACTATTTTACTTTTGCCTTTTTTACTTTTATTTGGTCTTTTGACTTATCTTTTATTTTCACAACTGAGTTCAAATTTATATTTCTTACTTGTTTACTTTCTTTTTGTAGTTCTGGTAAGTTCTATCGGTATTTTTATTTTGTATCGGTTGCTTCATATCAAATTTTGGTTTTTTAAAAAACTAGGAAATAGAAGATTATTATATCGTCATTTGTTAGAAAATAAAATTTATTATCCTATAAAACGTAAAGATAAACCCGATAAAATCAAACTACCTAATGTTTACCTCAAACAAAATAAGTACACCATTGTGGTCACTTTTCAGTTAGAGGGTCGACAATTTCAGGATAAGTTTTTAAACATTGGCGGTGCTTTAGAAGTGATGTACTCTGCAGATATGATGGGTAGAATAGATGAAAAAGGCTATATTAGCTATGTTTATTCTGCGGACACTATCTTAGGTCGCATCTCAGCTAAAGATGTACGTGTGGTTGACAAAGGACTTATCCTTATGGAAGATGTCTTTTGGGACTTTGTGCATAACCCTCATCTGTTAATTGCTGGTGGTACTGGTGGTGGTAAAACGGTTCTCTTACGCTCTATTTTAAATGGACTGCTTAGAGAGGGTCTTGTCGAGATACTAGACCCTAAACAAGCTGATTTTGTTTCTTTAGCTGAATTACCAGTCCTACAGGATAGGGTGGTTTTTGAAGTAGCTGATATGATTAATAAAATTATTGAGTTTAAAGAAAACATGGAAATTCGTTATGCGACAATGCGTCAACTTCAAAAAGAAAAAAATCAAAAAGAGCTAGGCAATTTTCAAGAATATGAATTGAAACCTGCTTTTTTGATCATTGATGAGTTTCCCTCTTTACGTGCTATGATGTCGGAAGATAGAGAAATGATGTTAGAAGCTGAGCGGGCTATGGGAGCTTTAAAACAGATTATCTTGAAAGGTCGTCAAGCGGGCTTCTTTGCGATTATCGCAACTCAGAATGTAAAAGCTGATGATTTACCGTCCACCTTTAAAGATAATATCATGACACGTATTTCAGTTGGTCGTTTGTCTCAATTCTCATATGAGGTTATTTTTGGGGAAGAAAACAAAAATAAATACTTTAAGTATATTGAACAAATTAATGGCGAACGTGTTTATGGTCGTGGTTATTATGGTGTATTTGGTAGTCCTGCTAGAGAGTTTTTCTCTCCTGAATTGCCTGATGTTAAAGAATTTTCATTTTATGATGAGTTTGAAACTTTAGAAAGGCTTGATTTAGAATTTGATAAACAAGATGTTGTGATTAAAACTTATACGGCTAAAGAACTATCAGATGAATTGAAACTTGATTATCGAGTTTTCAAAAAGTATAAGTCTGAGTTTGAAACGGCTGGTCAAGAATTTGATAAAACATTTAGTATGTCTGATTTAATTATGTTTGAAAGGGCAATTAGCTATAAGTCGAGTGGTAAAACTTACCAAGTAGCTATTAGTGAAGCTATATTATGAGGAAAGAATCAAAAACAAAAACCTTTGAGCGGTGGACTTGTCTGTGGAACGAGACCGTAAAAGACGTGGCGAAAAGCGGAGCCGTAAGGCGGAAGNTTGAGTGCGGTTTTTACGGTCTTGTTACGCAGTTACAAGACCTTTGCCTATGCCCGCAAGGGCATAGGCAAAACAGCTTACACCCCGAATTGTAATACGGGGTGTAACATCGCAACCAACTAACTAAACTCAATTATATCAAGGTTTAGGACATTCAGTATAGGTTGCTTGAACATACAGAAAAGAGACTAAGATATGAAATATTATGCGGTTGTTGTAAAAGGCGAGATGAGTGTTTTTGATGAAGCATACGTGATTAGCGCTAATAGCTTAATGGAAGTCGAAAGTGATATTAGTACACACTATTGTGGTAATAATTTTTCTTTAGCACACTATCAGATAAAAGAAATTACAGAACAGGAATATTGGAAACATGACGATAGACGAAAATTTTGATTTAAAAGGTATCATGAAAAACTACCTTTTATCTCAAAAAGACGTTGGTAAAATCGTTGGTGTTTCTCGTCAATTCATAGGTAGTGTTTTATCTGGTAAAAAATCATTAAGTCCTGACAAAAAGAAAGTTCTACTTGACTACCTGAGTTATAACTCAAAATATGAACTAGAAACAAGTGTTGACTATCTGAGAATTAGACTTAAAACTTTAAAATGGTTTGAAGTGATTGAAGATTTACTCCTCATGGATAGTAACTTATTCAATATTGATGTATCAAGTATGCACAACTACAACATGAGCATGTCTTACGGTAGTATACGTATTTTACGACATAGTGAAAATATTGATATGGGTACACTTGTTGAATTCAATGGTGGCGGTTGTCGTGAGTTTGAACAGGAACTCAAAGACCAAAATAGAACATGGAAACAGTTTTTTCAAGATTGTTTCCATTTTTCTATGAATCAAAAAAAGGTAACCAATTTTGAAGATTTAGATGATTACTTAAAATTCACTCGTCTTGATTTAGCGACTGATGAAATGTACTCTAAAAAAGGTAACTATGACTTACGTAAACTTTATGACAAAATGTTGGCAGGTCAAATTCAAACACCTTTCAGGCAGTTTTCTTCAAATGAAAGTTTCTTATATCAAGACGGCGAGTTTATCTCTACTGGCTTATCGTTATATTTTGGTTCACGTAAAAGTAAATCAATCTATATCAATTTCTATGAAAAAGATAAAGAACAATCTATGGCTCGAAATCTATTTGTTGATGAAATTCATGAGCTGTACGGTTATAAAAATCGTTATGAAATTAGGTTATTTGGCGATAAAGCGACACAAGTCATTTTTGATTTCTGGTATAACGATATTCCACTACAAAATTTAGCAGGTCAAATTATCTCTCATTACTTGGATATTAAGGATGATACAGGTAATTGGGATATTGAATGGTTAGATGTTTTTGGTTCGGATAAAAGTTATGGCTTTGTCAATAAACCTAGGGAAGTCAGTTATGACCGAACACTAAAATGGCTTGATTCATCTGTTTTTGCTTCTTTGAAAAGAAACATGGAGATTGATAGATTAACTGGTTCACGGAAAACAATGGAGCTGTTTGATGAAAAAGAACTTGATGAAAAAAATCAACATTTAGTAGATTCTATTGTTAAACAGAAAAAGGAAAGGGCATTTTATGACAACTTCCATGAAATGATAGAACTTGAATATGACTGATTTAACATTATCTGATATTGAAAAAATCAATGAAGCACGTGAAAGACGATTGATTGAAGCTGCTTTAAAAAGCAGCACTCAAAAATTTCGTGGCACTTATGAAGCAAAAAGAAAAATCATGTTAAAGAATATTGATAGTGAAGCGTGTCAAATCATGCGTATCAAAATTGATATTCTATGTGATTATAACTATTTGCGACATGACAGAAGAAAATTTGATTACAGACATCTCTATTATGGTTGGACTAATGCGCAAAAACTGCAAGAACTCAAAAGGTTAAACATTGAATATGACAAATTACTCTATCGGGAGTAAGTGATTAAAATAATGATTGGGCGGGTATTGAACTTTTAAAAAAAACTAACTTTTAAGAAAATGAAGGAGGTATAACCTATGGCAAATGCAACACAAGAATATCCAAAAATTGACCCTAAAAAAACTAAACAGTTGATTAGTACTTTAGGGGAGCTGGTAGAAAAACACAATTTTGATGAAGCGTGGACGATTGCAGGACAGCTAAATAGTATTTTGAAAGAACAAGCTGAGAATTTAAATGGGGCTGAATACAGCGTTTTGGAGGGTGTTATCAAGTCCTATTATTCTCTTAATGAACAACACAAAAAATTCAGTCAACGTACCTATGCTTTTGCACGTAAGGCAAATGATGTAGCGAGTTAATCTGAATGTGGGTGGTATTATTTTAATCAATAGAAAGAGGACAAAATGCAAATTAATGTTTATGAAATGATTGAAGATGATAAATTCTTCATCGGTAGTTATCCTGACAATTTTTCAAAAGGTCGGTGGTTTACTGTTGAGGAGCTTATTTATTCTAGTTATGAAAAAATTGAGGATGAGTATTTAGATAAATACAATCCTAACGGACAGCCTGAGTTAGACCTTGGTGTATTTGATATAGAGAATGTTTCTGGTCTATGGAGTGGGGAGTATGATGTTTCATCTTTAATTGATAAATTACGTGAAATTGAGTCAACTGGATATTATGAAATTGACTTAGAGATTTACGAATTTACAGAAGAATTTTTTGAAGAAACTGGTATGTCAATTTATGATGTCGCACGTGCAGTTTATTTTGGTAATATCAAAGGCTGGAATGATGATTATATCGGTTTCAATGGTTACGGTAACTTTGAGACTTATTCTGAAACAGATTACCAGTCACAAATTGATATGTATGTAAAAGACTTAGGTCTTTTTTAAATTAAGGGGCGCAAATGTCAAAGTTCGCGTTCTTATAATAGCAAAACAGAAAGGTTTGTTATGAGTATTTTTTCCGAACGATTAAGAGAATTACGTAAAGAAAAAGGTTTGACACAAAAAGAGTTAGCTAATAAGGTTAACATTTACTTAAATCTTTAAATGTTATCATGTTTAGATTATAACAAAAATTATTATTTAAGCTAAACCACAACTAGTTATGTGTGTGCAAATGGGGTGCGAAGCCCATTAGAAAAGGAGTGAAAAATTTGAGTGAACAAGAAGAACTCTATTATGAATTAAGTGATATTGCGCATGAAATGAAAATCAGAGTAAGTGATTTAATTATAGTTGCTAAAGAGTTAGAGTTTGGCGAGGTCAAACCTGATGATTTATTTACTTTATCAGAAGCTAAACAACTCATTGCACGGTATGATGAAAAACAAAACGAGCCTGAAAAAGTGCCTGAGAAAAAAGACAAAGGTTTACTGAAAAAACTCAGAACTAAGAAAGATGAATTGTTTGCGCCTAAAGATGATAAGAAAAACAAGAAAACTGTTACTTTCATCAATAAGCCCAAGAAAAAATTCACACTTAAAGGTTCTGGTACTTTCAAAAGTAAAGTCCTTGTCTATGGCACAATTGGCTTATTATTGAGCTTGTCAGTTGGCGCAACAACTTTATCCATTCTGTCACGGTCAAAAGCATTGTCTAAACCAACTGTCTCAGTTGTTGCTGATAAGCGCTTGTTAAGCGAAACAGACAATAAAGTCAATGTCTATATGACTAGCTTTATTAATAGTTATTTTAACTACTCGTCACAAAATACTGGCGATTATTCAAAAAAATTAACTGAGTATTTTGGCGATAATGTCAATATGACTTATCTACCTGAAAATAAAAGTGATATGAAATTAGTATCAAGTACTTTACTTAAAATTGAAAACAATTTAGCTACATATGTTGTCAATTATCAAGTAAAAGAAAAACCAACTGATAAAAATAGTAAATGGCTTGATAAATCAGTAGAATTTAATATTCCGTTTGCTAGTAAAGCTGACAGATTTTATGTGTCAGATACACCTTTTGTGACTGCCCTAAGCGAGTTACAGGGTAATAATGTTAAAAAACAAGGTCTGACAAAACAAACACAAGACTATACAGAAAGTGAAGTTAAAAAGTTTGGCACGTTCTTAGAAGCCTTTTTCACGGCTTATACAACTGATGATAAAACACTTGCCACTATGAGTGCTGATATTGTCGGTATTAAAGGCTATAAGTTTGATAAGTTACTTTACACTTATTATGCTAAAGGTGCTTCTGGTACAACAACTGCTGTTGTGACAGTCTCTTTCAAAGACAGTCTCAATTCAATTCATAAAGAAAATTTTGAGTTGTCAATTAAGAAAAATGGGGATACTTGGTTTGTCAAAACATTAAATCACGGTGTCTCACAAGATTATTTTAAAGAAGAAAAGGAAAAATAAAATGACAAATATTTTAAACGCTGTCGCATTACTTATTCTAATCGGTGCTGGTATCGGTGCTTTGAAAGCCTTTGCGAAAGGCGATAAGACAAACGCATTAATGACTGGCTTAATAGGCCTTACGGTATCTAGTATTCTAAGTCCAACAACATTTGAAGCATGGAAAGTAGTGATTAGTTCTGTGATTTCTGGAGTTGGTAAAGTAATTAACGGTATTTCTGGTTCTTTGTAATATGGAAGATAAAGAGAGATACCCTGATAGGGATACATTTTCATACCAATTATCATTAGAAGCACCTTCATATTTACCACCAATACCTTTGGTTGGCGAAAAGAAATTATCATGGGCTTTCTATTTGATTTTAGAGTTTACTTTATCAATGCTATTCTTTTGGAAAGTATTATTTTTCTTTTCAGTGTATTGGGCATTTATATTTTCGGCTTTAATTGCTTGGAACTTTGCTGACCCTGTGGCTGATTTAAAGATTGACGGTAAATTCTTTCATAGATATTTGTTTGATAAAATCATGTATTGGTTGATTTACGGTAGAAGAAAAAACACACATTACCTATCACAAGGTAATCTTATAAAGAAAATAAGGAGTTAGAAATTTGAATAAAAGAAATGGGATTGTTGCTTTTCACGGTAATTTGATGTTACGGTCAAATCTTGATGTCTATGCAATGTACGAAATTCCTGAAACGATTGTTAATACAGTAGATATTACACTGAAAAATGAATTTAAGGAATTGGTATCTGATACTTTATCTGATCTAGAAATTTTCGGTGGCTTTGAAGTCTCAACGATTCCATTTTCTACAGAAGCAACACATAATTATAAGTTTTTGGAGCAGGACTTAGCAGAAGATACTAAACCAGTTGGCTTGTATCTTATGAAAAGGCAAGCTGAGGAGCTTAAAAAACAAATTAGCGAAACTTCTCAGGATAGATTCTTTTTAACTATACCGCTTAGAAATAATCATGTGTCACTTGATTTTAAAGACGGACTTAAAACAGCTATTACTGATTTTTCAAATAGAGTAATGGCAACAATTGGTTCTGATGTTACTTTTGATGAAGATTGGTATGAACGATTTGAAGCACTCAATCATGAAATTTATCAAACACTGTTACCACTTAATGGCTATATGCTAACGAAAGACCAAACAATTTTTGTCAATACTGTTCAATACTCACGTGGTATGTCGGTTGACAAACAACTTGAAGTAATTCAAGTTGAAAATAACATTGATAATTTTGGCAGTGCTGGTGTTAGTTTTGAAAATTATGGCATCTTAACTTTAAGTGACGGTGCGCAAACAACTTACTTAGCTATATTGCCGATTGCCATACCACCGTCAAACTTATCTTATAATCACTTTATCGAAAGACGGCGATTACTAGGTTTTGATACAGAGGTACAAACAAAGGCTATCTTTGCTAAGAAGAATGGCTTTAATTCAATGCAACAACGTGCCAATCGTGCTAAGCAAAAACATAAAAAAACAAATGAAGATATTGCTATGAGAAATGGCATTGTTCGTGATGAAATCGGACAAGCAGAAGCCCTTTCAGAAGATTTAGTAAAAAAATCAAATCGTGGCGAAACAATTATCTCTTATCTTCAATCACTGTTTGTCTATGATGATGATTATGACCGCTTACAAGAAAAAATAAAAATTGTCATGCGGAATTTCAAAAAAGCTAACATTGAGTTAGCACGTGCTAAAGATGACCAAATTTATCTCTTTTATAAACATAGATTGACTGAGCCTTTATTTGAGAATGAACGCAGATACTTACAAACAACCACAATGGCAGGCTTTGCGGAAAGTCTGTTTTTTACTGGTCAAAAAGTAGGTTCTGATGTTGGCTTGTATATGGGTAGAGTAGATTCAAGATATGACCGTTGGTCTGGTGGTTATAAAGAAGCACTTCAAAATTCGAGAAATCTTGTCTATTATAATCTGTTACAAGCTAATAAGTTAGATGTTGAGGGTAAAATTAGCTTTGACGGTCTTGTAAAAGTAACAGGTCAAATGGGCATGGGTAAGTCATTTTTTGTTAAGCAAACGTTCGTCATGAATAGTATTTTGAAAACAAAATTGCTTTACTTTGATCCCAAAGCAGAAGTTAGAAAACAATTCATGAAAGTTTTACATGAGTATGAAAGTCAAGGTATCTATCCTGAAATTTGTGACTATATCAAACAGATTAATTTTGTGACCATTGACGCTAGAAATTCTGAAAATCATGGTGTCCTTGATCCATTAGTATTCTTGACAGGTCAAGAAGCTAAAAATTTGATTATATCTATGATTGGCGAGTTTTACGATTTGAAACAAAATGAACAATTTGAAAAAGAATTGTTACAAATGATTGAAAAATATCTTGTCTTGCGTGAAAATGGCGAAAAAGTCGGTACTAAAAATATCATGGAAGCCCTCACTAAGAGTGAAACGGATAGAGTGAGAATTACGGCGGAGTTACTACTTGAAAAAATGAGTAACTCTACTTTATCTCTTTGTTTCTCTAATGGTCAAAATAAAGCCATTAGTATGTCAAAACGTATTTCAATTATTGAAGTAACTGGTCTTGAATTACCGACAAGTGAAACAAGTATTACTGAAAATCAAAGACAGTCTCTAGTCGCTCTTTATGCCCTAGGTCAATTCTGTTACAAATTTGGTTCTGAAAGCAAGAAAGAATCAATTACTTTCATTGATGAAGCATGGTTCTTTAATATTACTGATGTGGGTAGAGAAATTATTATGAAAATCAGACGAACTGGTCGGTCGTTTAATAATTTCTTGGTATTCGTTTCTCAATCTCACAAAGATTCTAATTCAGAATTAGATGATACTGGTTTTGGTACATTGTTTAGTTTTAACTCTCCGACTGAGACAGATTTAATCTTAGATACTCATGGTATTGTGAAATCAGAAGAAACACGTAAATGGGTGTCTAGTATGTCTATGGGACAATGTCTCTTTACTGACCCGTTTGGGCGTACTGAACGTATTACAATTGACGGTATTGTTTCTGAAATCAATCCATTGTGTGACACAATCGAAACAGAATTAGTCGCTGTATAAAGACTTGAAAGGAAAATATCAATGAAAAACAAAAAATCACTTGTAGATATGGTATTAGGTGTTGTCATATTCCTTGTATTCTTATTAATGATGTTGAAAATGACTGGTCTTTATGAACCGTTCATCAAGACAATTAGATACTTACCAGATTTTCTGAAAGATATTGGTAATTCTTGGAAAGCGGGGCTTAAATGAAAAAGATTTTAGTTGCGCTAACCTTTTTAAGTCTGTTGTTTTGTGGTAGTCAAGCCTACGCTTTAGACACAGGTAATGCAGTTGTCACTAATGATACTATCGGTTCTAATAGTGGTATTAAAGCACCTGAGTTTGTAACAAATGCCCAAGGCGATATTGTTAATACTCCAGAGTATAAAGCAGTTCTAACAATTATTAATGAGATTAAAAATCTAAGTAATCAAACACAAGGTAATAATGCGATTACGATTACAGAAGAAACTTATCAAAAATATAATCTACTCTATCAAGGGGCTATTTCAAAATTATCAAATGCGGGATATGATAAAACAAAAACTGCTTCTGCTATTACAACATTAAATAATGCTTATAATAGTGCTATCTTAACAAAAGCAGGTACAATTGATAGTTCAAATGATTATCAAGAAGCACTAGCTAAAGAAGCAGGTGCTATTAATGCAAAAGATATGTCAGCCTTATCAGCTTATACAAGTTATATGTATATTGAGGATAAAGGTTTTTTTGGTGCTAAAGAGGCTTTCCCTAAAATCATTAATTGGGTAGTACAGTTGATTTTTGCAGGTTCAAAATTGATGTTTCTATTAGATTCATTGATTTTATCGGCAGTATCTAATATTGATATTTTTCAGTATTTAGATGATTTTGTATCTAAAATGCAGGCTATTCTGCAAGCACTACTCTTACCTGTTATCTTTCCAATGGCTATGGTCTTTGTGGGTATTAGTGCTTTCAAAGATTTGTCAGAAGGTAAACCGTTTGGTAAGAAAATTCTAGGTGTTATACTTCGTATAGTTGTAGCTGGTGTTTTTTTCTTACCAGTTTCAAGCGGAAGTGGTGCTTATAAAGGGACACATGTTATTACTCGCATTGTTTATGTGACTAAAAGTTTTACAGATACTTTTACAAGTTCTTTGATTAATAACTTATCAAAGGTAACAATCGCAAATGATACGACTGAAAAAACTTCTACAACCAATTTCACGGCTAATGTTTCAACGACAAATGATAAGGTGTCTGATAGTACAATTAATGCTTTGAAAACACAATTATTTAATGTCATTGTAAAAGAACCCTTTAAGGAAATGAACTTTGATACAAGTAAGTTACCTGAAAATTCGGTACAAAGTGAACAAACGGCTTTGCTTGCGACAAAAGGCGATACTGATTCGGTTAGTAAATATGCTAAGAAGAATAAAGAAGCTGGCTTCACAAAATTAGGGTTTTCAAGTATAGCCGATAAATTTATGGTTGCTTTAGCTTCCCTGTTTAAAGGTTTTGTTTTAACTGTGATTACAGTTGGTACATTAATGTACACGTGGATGTTACAGTTAATTGTTGTTTTTGCGATATTTGTAGCACCTATTATATTAGTCTTGTCTATCTTACCTCAGTTTGAACATATGGCAAGTAATTTAGCAAAAAGAATCGTCGTATTTACGGCTTTATCAGTATCTGGTCTATTAGGTGTGCAAATGGGGCTTATCTTTAATAGCTTTGTGGAAATGGCATTTAGAAATGTGTCACATTCATATTATATTTCAATTTTCATACAGTTCGCTTTGTATTTCCTTTTGTGGAAACAAAGAGATAAGTTGACTTCTCTATTTGATACAGCTAAGAAAAGTGTTTCTGAATTGGCAAAAGGTAGTCTTGATTCTGTCAAGTCATTACCAAGTCTGTCTAATGCCAAAAATCCATTTAACTTTAACAAAACACCTGCTCTCTCAACTTCTAGTGGTAGTCTATCAAGTAATGGTCTATCTACTCATAATCAAATGTCGAAAAGCAAAGTTGACGGTCTGAAAAAAACAGGTACTGTTGGCAAAACGCTCACTAAAAAAGGTGTCAAAGGTGCTGTTAAAACAAGTGACAACCTGCGTTTCGGTCAAGATGAAAAAGCTAAACAACTTGCCATAGCTAAACGAAAAGAGACAATGAGCAACTTAAAAGGTAAGTGGGAAAATACAAAAGGTGCTTTTTCAGATACTAAACAAGCTCTGACTGATTCTAAAGATAAATTGAAAACTAAATTTTCAAGTTCTGTTGGTTTAATGCCTAAAAATGAAGCTGAAAAGAAACTCGCAAAATTTGATAGTAATAAACTACAACGTTCTGAAAATAAGGTTTTGAGAGATAAAACATCACAAGCTATCAATTACCAAAAACGAAAAGATGAACTCAAAGGTAAGTTCTCAGACGGCATTAAAAATGACCTTTCAAGTAGAAAGGCTAGAAATAAGGGGCAGGTTGAACGTTTGCGTAAAGAATTATTGACTGAAACACCAGTTTTACCAACTTCTGATAATCACCAAAGACGAGATATTAAAATCAAGGCAGCTAACGCAAAACGTGGTATTTTCGATAGCGGTATTATTGAGAGGAAAGGAAAATAATTATGAAAATCATCAAAACTATTTTTGTAGGGATAATCGCTATCCCTGTCTGGTTTGTGGCTAGTTTATTTAAGAAAAAGTGAGGTAGCAACATACCTAGAAAGAAAATCAAATGAAAAAGAAAAAACATTTATTTCTGATAGGTATGTTTATACCTATTTTTTTTATATTTCTACTTATGATTGTGGCAGGTGGTACTTCTGGAAATGCGGATAGTTTCTCAAGCAGTGCAGGTGGCTTGACAATCACACCAAAAGAATTAGCAAGTAAAGCTAACATTTCAGAAGAAAAAGCTAAAAATGTCATTGATATAGCAAGCTATCTCATGAGTAAAGAACGCTTTAGCATTCAAGGTGCAAGTGGTGCTTTAGCAGTAGCTGAAAGGGAGTCAGGCTTTGACCCTAAAGCCGAAAATATCGGCGGTGGTGTGGCAGGTATCTTTCAATGGTCTGGTTGGTCTAATACGGTCAATGGCAATCGTTGGTCTAAGGCTGAAAGTAGAACACTGTCAATGGACGTTGAGTTGAAACTTGTGTCTACTGAACTAAACGGTGCATACAAGAGAACAAAAGACTTTGTGAGCGTCTCTACTGACCCTAAGCAAGCGAGTTTAGACTGGTCACAATATTATGAGGGTGTCGCTTTAAGTGACGGTCAAACAAAGGCTGACAAGCTCCAAGATGATGCCCAAAAGTGGTATGACTTACTCAAAGATCATGTAGGCTTTAGTAGCGAAAATGGGCAGTCTGTCAATGGTGTGATGTCAACTGATGTGCCAAGTGGTTGGTCTATTGACACATCATTTAGCGGTCAAGCCTATAATGGCTCTGGTTCATATCCACAAGGACAATGTACGTGGTACGTCTATAACAGGGCTTATCAGTTAGGCATTAAGTTTGATAGTTTCATGGGCAATGGTGGCGATTGGGCAAGTAAGGCAGGTTATTCTGTCTCTCATGACCCTAAACTCCATACTGCTCTAAGTTTTGTACAAGGTCAAGCCGGTTCTGACCCAACATACGGTCATGTGGCATTTGTAGAACAAGTCAAAGATGATGGCTCTATTTTAATTTCAGAAATGAATGTGACAGGTCTGCCACCACTTACGGTATCTTATCGTACATTTTCAGCTGATGAAGCTAAGCAATTTTGGTATGTGGAGGGGAAATAATCAATGAATTTAACAGAATTTAGAATGCGAGCGATGAATGATGAAGTCCAGATGATAGAGGACTTCAATTTTTTTGAGCAAAAAGTCGCAAGTTTTAAAAAAGACTTGTATCTATCGCCTTATGCCAAAATCAATGAAATTTTAGCATGGTGTGAGTTGCTCATCAAGTATGAAAAACAAATTGATTTATTGTGTCTTGAAGCAAAACAAGCAATACAAGATAAGTTGAACAAACTCAAACCAGAAACAATCGAAAATCACGCAAACGTTGACGACAAAACAATTAGTGTCTGGTCTGATTACGTATTAGAATTACTAGAATTAGATAGGCGCTATCAAGATGTTGTTTATAGTTTCTGTGTCTCTATTGATAATTGTGTTAGATACTTAGTGTCTTATACAGATGAATTAGCAAAGTACGGTTTCAGCTTGCCACAAATTATGGTTAAAGTTCGAGACCTTGGTACATTTCACTGGTTGAACAAGCAGTCAAAAGCTCAACTATTGGGCTGTATTTAACAAGTCTTAAAAGACTTTAGGATTTAAGGAGATGAAAGATGACTTATGATTTAGCTTGGAAAGTTGTATTACGTGAAGCAAAAATTTTTTTAATCAGATATTTGAAAATTGATGTTGAAAAAGAAGATTATGAAACACGTGTTAGAGAAGAACTTGAAATTGTAGAATTTGACAATGACACTATTTTTCTTGAAGATAACTATGGCAGAATTATTGAACATAATTATAATGCGGAAGAATGGCAAGTTGACGGAATGTGGGTTTACTAATTTCTAACAGGCGTACCTTTAGTTTAATTGTAGAACACTCCGATGTGGGCGGTGCATATTCGTTATATGCAGGGTATATAAAATATGAATGAAAGGATTATCAATTATGCAAGTTATTCTCCCAGATGAACAGGTACACGAAATTCAGCTTTTATTATCAAATTTGATTAAACAAGAAATTGAACAGATACTAAATAATAGTAATATCGAAAGTCCTTTTCTTAACAAAAAACAAGCATGTCAATACCTTGGAATTGCTAATAACACGCTTGATAATTGGATTGATAAAGGATTGCCAAAGATAAAAATCGGTAAGACAATTCGATTTAATAAATTCGAAGTCAATCGTTGGCTTGAAAGTCAGTAGCAATTTTACCATAGTTTGATTATAATTGAAGCATAGTATTTTTCTAGCTCAATTCAAAATAAGAGGAATACAATATGACAATAACAAAAACAAAAAACGGAACGTATCGTTTACGAATTTATATTCCAGAGGAAGCCAGATCATCACTTGGAACGGGTAAAAAAGTAATCGAAAAGCGTTTTAAATTAAGGAGTGAAGCCAAAAAATATGAACTAGATATGCTAAACAAAATTGATAAAATTTTGAGTGGAGAAAGACTTTCGGAATTTGAAACAAATGGCGATATTCTCTTTTCAGATTTTTTCTATCACGTTTGGTGGAAATCTTACAAAGCAGGGCAGACAACCAGTACAATTAAACCGCCTACAAAAGTTACAGTAGAAAATACTACTTTAGTATTCAAGAAACATATTTTACCTATGCTTGGCAATTACTCGATTAACTTTCTCAATCAAAATAAGCAAGTCATTTTAAATCTAATGACTGCTAAAGCTGATGAGTATGCCAACTTCAAAGTTATAAGAAGTTATGTTAATTCTATCTTTGATTGGGCGGAAGAATTGGAATACATTGAATCTAATAAGATTTCTAAAACTTTAAAACGCATTAAATCAACGAAGAAAATCAGGTTACGTGAAGCCAGACGTGATGAAGACTTGTATCTCTCTCAGAATGAACTCAGGGATTGGTTGAAAGCAATTGCTGATGATTTAGAAAATGGAGATTTAAAATTAAAAGATTATGTTCTATTCTTTACAACATTTTTTCTTTCTGATCGAAAATCGGAAACTTATGCTCTTGAATGGCAACACATTGATTTCAAAAAATCTGAAATTCATCTAATTCAAGCATTAGATAAATACGGTAATATCAAGTCAACAAAAAGTAATAAAAAGACTATTTTTTCAATTCCTAAAGAATTAATTATTATGCTTCAAGATTGGAAAGTTCAACAAAAGAATGAGCTTGCAAAATTTAATATCATTCAAACAAATAAACAATTTGTATTTACGTACATTGATACTAAAGGGAACGTAAACAAACCATTACATCCTGATTATCTCAATTATCGAATGAATGCTATTAGAAAGAGACATGCTAACCTCGCACCCGCTACACCTCACAAATTAAGACATACTGGAGCAACTCTAGCCAAACAAGCTGGTACTTCTTTAGAAGCAATCTCAGAAGCCTTGACACATAGTGGAATAGATATAACTCAAACTTATGTCAATACCTCAAATGTTGTTCCTATGGCTGTCGGAGAAATTGCTTATCGTCATCTTTAAAAATCAATGGTGTGAATATGGTGTGAATTTTGGTGTGAACTTTTCAAAAAACGAACAAAAAAACACCCAATGGTGTGAACCAAAAGGTGTCTTGAAACGTTGATATGAAAGAGATATTAACGTTTTGAAAATTGACTTGCTTTACGGGCTTTTTTGAGACCTGCTTTTTTACGTTCAACCATACGAGCATCACGTGTCAACAAACCAGCGCGTTTCAATGACGCACGGAAGTCAGGGTCTACGTTCAAAAGCGCACGTGAAATCCCGTGACGGATTGCGCCAGCTTGACCAGCGTAACCACCACCATTAACGTTAACAAGAACGTCGTAAGCACCAACTGTTTCAGTTGCGCCAAATGGTTGGTTGATGACCAAACGCAAGTCTGCGTGTGGGATGTATTCTTCAACATCTTTGTTGTTTACTGTGATTTTACCAGTGCCGGGTACCAAACGTACACGAGCTACTGAATTTTTACGGCGTCCAGTGCCGAGGTATTGTACTTGTGCCAATGTCTAGTCCTCCTTAGATTAATCCTGTAATGTCAAGCACTTCTGGGTTTTGAGCTTGATGTGTGTGCTCAGCGCCAACAAATACTTTAAGTTTCATGCCTTGTGCACGACCAAGCGTGTTATGTGGCAACATACCTTTTACAGAAGTTTCGATAAGACGAACTGCATTTTTATCACGCAACTCACCAGCAGTGATTGATTTCAATCCACCTGGGTACATTGAGTGTTTGTAGTAGATCTTGTCAGATGCTTTTTTACCAGTCAATTTCACTTTTTCAGCGTTGACAACGATCACGAAATCACCAGTGTCAGTGTGTTGTGTGTATTGTGGTTTGTTTTTACCGCGAAGGATGCTCGCAACAACTGCTGACAAACGTCCCAAAGGAATATCTGTCGCATCAACAACGTGCCATTTACGTTCAACTTCGCCTGGTTTAGCGAAATATGTAGTTTTGTTCATGATTTCTCCAATTTTTTATCTGTAGTTTACATAGGTGTAGCTGAATCGTTCCTTATTCATCTACGGTATTTTCAAGTTTCCGGGACCTAAAAATGGGGTAAACAATACCGTTTTATATAATATCACATTTTAACACGTTTTGTCAAGTTTTTTTTGCTATAATAGTACTTATGAACATTGTTTTGAAAATGTCTGCAGCTGACATTACCCGCCTTGTTGAAAATTTTCAAGCCTGGGCTCAGCCCTCAGCCAATCCATATATCCAGTTTTTAGCTAAACCACAGGGCTGCGTGATTACAGTCTATACTTCGGGCAAGGTCATGTTTCAAGGTGAGCAAGCCGAGACCTATGCCGCAAAATTTGGCTACCAAGAAACAAGCTCTGTGCCAGTCCAGCAAACTAATATTATTGGTACTGATGAAGTCGGTAATGGCTCTTATTTCGGTGGCTTAGCAGTCGTCGCAACTTATCTAAGTGAGGCTGATCTACCACTCATCAAGAAATTGGGCGTTGACGACTCTAAAAAATTGACTGATGTCAAAATTCAACGGATTGCGCCTATTCTAAAAGAAAAAATTCAACACCAAGCATTGCTACTCTCCCCCAGCAAGTATAATGAAGTCATTAACTCTGGTTACAATGCTGTTTCTGTTAAGGTCGCCTTACACAATCAAGCGATTTTTCTATTAGAACAAGCTTTATCTACTGCACCAGATTATATCATCATCGATGCCTTCACGACTGAGAAAAATTATACTAAGTATCTCAAAAAAGAAAAGAACCAAATCAAAGGTCAGGTGACATTGCGCCAAAAGGCAGAAAGCCAATTTTTTGCAGTCGCTGTGTCATCTGTCATCGCGCGAGATTTATTTCTCACCAACTTAGACGACCTATCTCGCGATGTTCGTCTCACGCTACCAAGTGGCGCTGGCCACAAATCAGATATGGTTGCTGCTCAAATCATCCAACAGTATGGCGAAGGGGCATTAAGCCAAGTCGCTAAACTGCACTTCGCAAATACAGAAAAAGCAAGGAAATTAGCCAAATGAAATTATTAAAAGAATGGGGTCCATTTGCCCTTTTTATCATCGTCATGCTCTTATTACGTGTCTATGTGTGGCAGCCGGTCATTGTGGAGGGTCACTCAATGGACCCGACTTTAGCTGACAAGGAGCGTCTGGTGATTATTAGAACGGCAAGTATCAAGCGTCAGGATATCGTCGTTGCTAAGGAACTGAATAAGGAGACTAACGAGACTAAAAATATCGTGAAACGTGTGATTGGTTTGCCTGGTGATACAATTAGCTTTAAAAATGATGTCCTTATGGTCAATGATAAAGTTGTGAAAGAGCCTTATCTAGCCGACTATCAAAAAGCTTTCGCCTCAGACCACCTGCAAAAAACTTATCAGGGCAATGCTTTTTTCCAAAGCTTAGCTCAGAATGCCAAGACTTTTACACTATCAGCCGCAAGTCAGACAGAATTTTCAGTTAAAGTTCCTGAGGGACAATACTTCCTAATGGGTGACAACCGATTAGTTTCACAAGATTCCCGTCAAGTTGGTACTTTCAAAAAAAGCGATATTGTTGGCGAGGCGAAACTTCGTATCTGGCCGTTGAAAAAAATTGGTCTGCTTTAATAAAAGTATCCTAATTCTAAACATATAAAAACATCTGATAGACCAGTTTAGTCACGGGATTCAGATGTTTTTTTGCTATCTAATAGGTCTCAATCTCAGGTCGATCATGGACATTGGACTGCTTGCCATTCCGTTCGTCTAAAACTGCCTGAACGTCAGCAGGTGTCACGCCAGTTTCTGCTAACATGACAGCGATATGGTAGAAAATATCTGCTGTTTCATTGGCAATTTCTGCTTTGTCCGCATTTTTCGCCGCAATGACGACTTCTGTCGCTTCTTCGCCTACTTTTTTAAGAATTTTATCCAAGCCTTTGTCAAAAAGATAATTGGTATAAGAACCTGCTTTAGGCTCTTTTTGACGTGCCACAGCTTGCTTGTATAATTCATCAATCATGCTTTATCTCCCTCTACTTCTAAAATGTCATTAAAGAAACAAGACTTAGCACCAGTATGACAGGCTGGGCCAATCTGTTCGACCTCAATCAACAGCGTATCCAAATCACAGTCTGCTGTGATTTTTTTGACGTGTTGATAATGACCAGATGTCTCGCCCTTGTGCCACAGTTCTTGACGGGAACGGGACCAATACCAAGTTTCACGCGTTTTCAAGGTCAGCTTGTAGCTTTCCTCGTTCATATACGCCAACATGAGCACCTGCCCGTTTGCCACATCCGTGACAATCACAGGCAGTATACCATCAGGACTTTTCTTGAAATCTAATTCAAAAGTATCTGTTTTCATGATAAGCGCACCTCGATTTGATTTTCTTTCATTTTGACTTTCACATCGTGAATGTCGATTTCACCGTAGTGAAAGACACTGGCAGCCAAAGCCGCTGTGACTGGCGTTTTTTCAAAGACTTCGACAATATCGTCAGCCGTCCCTGCACCACCACTGGCAATCACTGGTACATTGACCACAGTGGCAATGGCTTGATTGAGCGCCAAATCATAGCCAGACTTGGTGCCGTCCTTATCCATAGAGGTCAAGAGAATCTCGCCTGCGCCCAAGGCAACTGCCTTTTTCGCCCATTCAATGGCATCCAGTCCAGTGTCCTTACGACCACCATTGACATAGACATGAAAACTACCGTCGTCCTGTCTTTTAGCGTCAATGGCGACCACGATACATTGGTTGCCAAACTTCTCGGCACCCTGCCGAATCAAATCGGGATTAGCGACCGCACTCGAATTAATACCGACCTTATCGGCGCCTGCCTTGAGCATCTTGTGCATATCCTCAACCGAGCGAATGCCACCACCGACTGTAAACGGAATAAAAACCTGATCCGCCACCTTGCGCACAACATCAACCATGGTATCACGCGCCTCATGCGTCGCCGTAATATCCAGAAAAACCAGCTCGTCACAGCCCTGTTCATAGTAAATCTTCGCCGTCTCAGCGGGATCGCCAACATCCGTCAGATTGACGAAATTGACCCCCTTAACCACGCGCCCATCCTTAACATCCAAGCACGGTATGATGCGTTTTGCTAACATATCAGAACTCCCTCAACTCATCTAGACTCACATTACCATTATAGTAAGCCTTGCCGACAATGGTGCCAGCAACGCCGATTTCAGCTAATTTTGTCAGGTCGGAAAGCTGAGCAATCCCACCACTTGCAATGACCGTAGCACTTGTAAGCGCAGCCTGCAACTTCTCGTAATGCTCAAAGTTCGGACCAGTCAAGGTACCATCACGGTCAACATCGGTATAGACAAACAGTCTAACCCCGATTTTTTCCATTTCAAGCGCCAGGCTAATAAAATCAAGATCAGATGTTTCTAGCCAGCCTTCTGTTGCGACCAAGCCATTTTTAGCATCAATCCCAACAACAATCTTATCCGCTCCGAATTGGTCAAGTGCAGCTTTCACAAAATCAGGACTTTTAACCGCCATACTCCCGATGATGACACGATCAACACCTTTTGCCAAGTAGTCAGAAATCTGCTCTAAGGTTCTAATTCCGCCCCCGACTTCAATTTTTAACCCTGTTTTGGCGACAATTTCTTCGATAATCGGTGCCGAAGTTGCCCGACCATCTAGCGCACCGTCTAAATCAACAACGTGCAGATAAGTGATGCCTGCTACCGCAAAAATTTCAGCTTGCGCCAATGGACTAGCATTGACTACTGTTTCTTGGGCGAAATCACCTTTAAATAATCGCACAGCACGACCATTCTTAATATCAATTGCTGGTAGAATCTGCATAGACAACCTCCTTAAATTCTTCTAAGATACCAAGTCCAACGTCTCCTGATTTTTCAGGGTGAAATTGCGCCCCGTAGACATTGCCCCGTGAAATCATAGCGGGGACTTTAATACCATAATCAGCCGTTACATCCAAAAATTCCGTCGGTACATCAGTGAAGTAGGAATGGACGAAATAGACATATTTATCCTGAAGTTCTGGTGTCAAAGCCGTGTTTTGGTGGACGTCCAGCGCATTCCAGCCCATGTGTGGGACGGGGAAATTTGCCTTAGTCGGAATTTCCCGACAGGTGCCCGGAATCAAGCCGAGGCCCCTGGTCATCCCGTGTTCTTCTGATGCCTCCAGCAAAAGTTGCATCCCCAGACAAATGCCCAGGAGTGGTGTACCACTTGCGACAGTTGACTTGATCACACCCACCAAATCACGTTTTTCAAGCTCTGCCATAGCCGTTGGAAAAGCACCGACACCCGGTAAGATTAACCCATCCGCTGATCGGATGGTAGCTTGGTCTGCCGTCAACACAGCATCAACACCGATTTTATTTAAAGCACGTAAGACATTTGCTGTATTACCTGCATCATAATCAATCACTGCAATCGTCATCTTACAGTACTCCCTTAGTCGAATTCACGCCATGAATCTCTGGATTCAAAGTCACCGCTTCACGTAAAGCACGCCCGGTTGCCTTAAAAAGAGATTCTGATTTATGATGATTATTTTTACCATGTAAAATTTTCAGGTGCAAGTTCATTTGCACATTGAAGGCCAAGGCTTGGAAAAATTCTTCGACCAATTCAGTATCGAAATTCCCCAAAGTCGGGTTTGTGAACTCAGCATCAAAAACGAGATATGAGCGACCTGACAAATCAAGGCTTGCCATGCCTAATGTCTCATCCATCGGCACAAAAGAGGTGCCGTAGCGGTTGATACCCGCCTTATCGCCTAATGCCTCACGTAGCGCAACCCCAAGGGCAATACCGACATCTTCAACCGTATGGTGACTATCCACGTGCAAATCACCATTAGCCTTAACGACTAAGCTCATACGACCGTGACTTGCGAAAAGGGTTAACATATGGTCGAAGAAACCAACGCCAGTTTGAATATCAACAGGCGTTTGGGCATCTAAATTAACCGCTAATGTAATCTGTGTTTCTGCTGTGTTGCGTGTGATTTCTGCTTGTCTCATAATTCACCTTTCACTTCTTTAATGATATCTAGGACTAACGCTAAATTAGGCGTGTTGATTTGATAAGGTGCTTGTTCACGGACGACTGGCTTAGCATTGAAAGCAATTCCAATGCCACTCGCCAAAATCATTGGGAGATCGTTGGCACCGTCACCCATAGCGACCGTCTGTGATAACTCAAGACCTACTTCGGCTGCCCATTTTTTTAGGCTAGCTAACTTCACTTCTTTTGTGACAATGTCACCCGTCGTTTTACCGGTGAGCTGTCCGTCTACAATTTCTAGGTGATTCGCACGGACATAATCAAGCCCAAGTTCACGGGCTAAATCATCAACTGTTTCGTGAAAACCACCCGACACCACGCCAACCTTCCAGCCATTGGCCTGCAAGGCCTCAACTAAGTCACGCGCCCCTTCAGTAAAATGAATTTGCTTGCGCACCTCAGCAAAAACGGTCTCAGGTAGTCCTTCGAGTAGTGCCACCCGCGCCTCTAGCGCTTCAGCGAAATCTAATTCCCCGTTCATTGCGCGGCTGGTGATGTCTGCAATTTCAGCACCGCTCCCCACAATCTCACCTAGTAAATCTATCCCTTCTTCCTGAATTAGTGTACTGTCCACATCCATGATTAGAAGTCCTTTAGCTTTTGTCATCTCATCTCCAGTTTCTATTTTAATTTAAATCTTTTTGGTGCTTTTAGTTTAACTATGATTAAGCCAAGACTGACATAAACCACAATGATAATTGAAATGGTCAAAACGTACGTTGTTGTTTCATCAAAGCGATTGGCTAATTGATAATTCTGAATACAGAAATAATAAAATATCCCATTAATAACGGTAAAAATTGGATTTTTCATACCACCTTCTCTATCAAAAGGTTGCAAAATATAATAGAGAAATAATTCATGAAATGAAAACAAAAGATTTACAGCAACCCCATAAAAAACAATCAGGCCATAAAAGCTCAAAGGTATCGCTTTACCGAATAAAAGTATCCCTAGAAATACATTAATAAAGAGTGCGACAACGATGGGTGTATTGAGTATAAAAGATTGTTTCAAACGCCCAATGAAACTCTGCAAAATGGTTTGCTCAGTTCGATAAAAAGGATAATTCAACATCGCTTGGTCACACTTCGTATAGTAAATGGCAACAACCTCTTTCGATATACTCGCCAAATACATGATGAAAAAGATACTAGGTAGAATGTTACCTACCTGATTAAACGTCAAATAGTTTGTTTTTCCAAATCGAATAACTAAATAGGCATAAACACCCAGTATAATCAAGAAAGCAAGTCCCAAGCCCCCTAAACGGTAGAACAATTTTTTCTTGAAAATCTTCCGATAACGCTTAAAAAGTAAACGATTCAGGAGTTGAATACCAGAAAATTTATCAAATAATTCTTGCTCATCAGTCACTTCAATTTTTTGACTTGATTTCTGTGCAGCTTTCAAGCCTGTATTTGATTGATTTGATCTTGCCTCCGTCACTATTTGCTCATGATATGCGAGATTTCTAAAAATACTTTGGATAAACCTTTGTGATAATTTCTTTTTCTGACTTAGTAAAAAACTAACACTAGCTAATATCAAGATAATCCAAGCTGAAAGAGCTGTCCACTCTAACGTATGAACTAATGTCAGATAGAAGAGACCAAATACCCCTCCCCCAAAAACGACGAGATTATAACTATATTTGAAAATCTTTTTTTGATAGCTATCCAAAATGTCTACCCACCAATTTTTAGATACTAAAAATAAAGCAAAATTTAACGTCAATAAGCGAAAACTAGACGGTAAGACGATAGCAACAAAAGACTGGTGATAGATTAATCCTAAAATACCCAAGGGAAAAATATAGGCGAGTAAACTCATCACAAGATTTATCCGATTTAGCTTTTTTAAGGTATCTCCATAGGAAAGTCGAAACATCTTAGCAAATGCAATTCCTCTAAATAAACTACCACTTGAAGCCTTTACAAAACTCAACTGCTCAAAAATACAAAAAAGGAGAAATATTGTTAATGTCCAATGAAAAATCTCAGGATAATCTATTCTAAAAGTATCCCACAACACACTTTCCTTTTGTAAAGAAAGATTTTTAACCCCAAAAGCCACCAGCCAAGCTATGAAAACCAAAAAACTTTTTCTAAGTACCGTTAGTGGCAAACTCAACCATTTAAAAACCACTAAAATAACAGTCTTTAAATCTCTCATACCATAAAACTTTGGCGAGATGGATTTACCAATTAAAGGTATGCGACGTAACCAAAACCACAAGCCATTCAGAAATTCGGTCATTTGAATTTGCAAGTAGTTTTTATAAAAATTAAGATAAGGCATCATTGTCATGTTCCTCACTCAAAATCGTCACAATCTCCTTTTCAAAATCTTGAGACTGAAGTTTATCATTCCCTAACACCTCTAATTTTTGGTCATGCAATAAAACAATTTCATCACATAACTCCTTGGCAAGTTCCAAAATATGCGTGGAGAAAATGACAATCGCTCGTGATTTCAACTCGCGAATCCGCTCCTTGACCTCGTAAGCCGCAACCGGGTCAAAGCTAGTCAATGGCTCATCTAATAAATAAATCGGTGCGTTTGTCACCTCAGTTACTAACATTTGTACCTTATTTTTCATCCCGTGAGAATAATCCCGAAGGAGCTTATTTTGGTCACTGACTTTGATACCATATCTCGTCAAATTATCACTAGCCGAAAGGGTTGTCGTCAAACGTTCCCGATTTAAATCCATAACAAATCGAACAAATTCTAACCCCGTCATAAAATCAGGTAAATGCGTCGTCGTTGTGACAAATCCAATCTCAGTGTTCTCATAATTTGTCATTTTCTGCCCCTCATCATCGATGATAGCAATACTGCCACTATCCACTGATAAATTCCGAGCAATACAATTAAACAAAGTCGTTTTCCCTGACCCATTTCGACCAAGCAAACCATAAATTTTACCCGTCTCAAATTTAAAAGTCACGTCATTAAAAAGTTGTTTATCATCAAATGCCTTATCGATATTTTCTAAAACAAGTTGCATCTTCCCCCCTAACTCTACTGAGCCTATTTTTTACTATCACTTATCAATTTCCCCACGAATCTCAATCGCACGCGCATGTGCCTGCAACCCCTCAGAGTAAGCCAAAGTCGTGATATCTTTTGTTGCTGCCACAACAGCATCTTGGCTGTAATAAGTAAACTGACTTCTCTTGACAAAATCATAAACGCCTAGTGCACTGTAAAAACGTGCCGTGCCAGACGTTGGTAGCACGTGATTTGTTCCCGCATAGTAGTCGCCAATCGGCTCACTTGTGAAATGCCCCAAGAAGATACTCCCCGCGTGCTTAATCTTAGGCAAATAAGTCATAGCATCATCCAAAGCGATTTCCAAATGTTCAGGCGCCACCTCATTCATCAAATCAAACATCTCATCAACCGAATTAGCAATAATCGTTCGACCGTTGTTTTCAATAGATGCCCGTGCAATAGTTTCACGTGGTAAAGTTTGTAGTTGTTTTTCTAATTCAAGATCAACCGCATCAGCCAACTCGATTGAATCAGTCACTAGCACCGCTCGCGCCAACTTGTCATGCTCAGCTTGCGACAACAAATCTGCCGCAACATAAGCCGCATTAGCAGAGCTGTCCGCAATCACACCGATTTCAGACGGCCCTGCAATCATATCAATACCAACTTGACCAAAGACTTGTTTTTTCGCCGTTGCCACAAAGACATTGCCCGGTCCTGTGATTTTATCCACCTTAGGGATTGACTCAGTACCATAGGCTAAAGCTGCGATGGCTTGTGCGCCACCGACTTGAAAAATCTTCGTCACACCCGCTAATTGTGCTGCGACCAAAATGGCTGGATTAAACTGAGTTTGCGGTGGTGTCACCATATAAATCTCTGGCACGCCCGCAATTTTCGCTGGCAGAACATTCATCAGCACACTTGACGGATAAGCTGCCGTTCCGCCTGGTACGTAGACACCAACTTTCTCAATTGGTAAAACAAGCTGCCCTCGAATGACACCTGATGCCTGCGCATCGACAAATCCAGTCTCGACTTGATGTTTGTGATAAGACTGGATATTTTCTTTCGCATTTTGCAAAGCTAATAAAACATCTGGGTCAATGGCATCAAAAGCCTGTTGGATTGTTTCACGTGAAACTTCAAACTCTGAAATCGCCACCCCATCAAATTCTTCCGAGTACGCCCGCAATGCCGTATCCCCATTATTACGAACATTCGCAATAATAGTTGCGACAATCTCATCAAAATTATCTTGAGATTTAGCATAAGCCGCATATTCTGCGTCCAAAATCTTAGAAATTTCCTTAGCACTTCCTGTCAAACGTTTCATTTTAACCATTAAAAGCTACCTCTTCATTTCCGACAACCGCCTGCAAGCGGTCAATCAATGTCATAATTTCCGAATTTTTCTTGATACTCGCGCTATTAGCAATCAAACGCGACGACACGCGCACAATATCCTCAAAGACGACCAAACCATTTGCAACTAACGTGTTACCTGTTTCAACAATATCGACAATGGCATCCGTCAAGCCGATAACCGGTGCAATCTCTACAGAGCCTTGAATGGATACTATCTCTACATCTTCATCCTTGCTATTAAAGAAATCAGTGGCAATCTTAGGATACTTGGTCGCAATCTTCTTACGCTTGTGATCTGTCGGATCATAGCTTGGAATACTCGCCACCGCAAATTTGCAAAGCCCGATATTCAAGTCCAACATCTCCAAATAATTTCCAGGATGCTCATAGAGAACATCCGAACCAACAACACCTAAATCAGCAATCCCATGCTCGACATAAGTCGCCACATCAGGCGCCTTGACCAATAAAAATCGCAAATCCTGTTGTTCATCAATGAAAATCAGATTCCGCCCCTTATCCGCCATAAACCGCATATCAAAGCCAGCTTGCTCTAAAATTTTGACCGTGTCCTTTTCAATCCGCCCTTTCGTCAATGCTATCGTAATCATGCGTCACCTCCATCAAATACAATATCTTGACGTATTTCTTCATAAACCGCATCAACATCTAGCGCCCAGCCCACGGCACTGACAGCCCCCGCATCAAAACGCTCAAATAATTTATCATAGCGGCCACCACTCAGAAAAGCATAAGGCACCTTATCACTAAAGACCCGAAACATCACGCCAGTATAATAATCTTTTTTAGCTAGCATCCCGAGGTCAACTGTAGATAGTGCAAAATCATGACTCAAATTTTCAATTTCTGCTAAACCAGCTAAAATCTCAGGATTTGTCACTAATTTCTTAGCCTCAGCCAGTACTTTATCAGCCGGTCCAAACAAGCGTGGTAATTGTCTCAAAAAAGCATCGAACTCACTCGGGTTCTGCTTAACAAACTCCGTCAACCCAGTGATTGACTTGTGCTTAATCCGACTTGCTAATCGCTCAGCTTGCGCCGTATCAAATGCTGCAAAAATCGTATGCAAAATCCCTGCATGACTCAGTTCAATCCGATAATCCTTCACCCCTGCCAAATGCAAACTCGACTTGGCCAAGTCCAAAGCCTCCGTAATCGCAACAGCCGCATCGAAACCAATGATTTCAATCCCAGCCTGCATCCGTTCATTCTGCAAGCCCTTTAGCTCATCATGATTTCTAAAGACCTTCCCACTATAAGAAAATTTAATCGGCAAAGTTACCTTAGTCGTCGCCACCACACGCGCAATCGACTGCGTCACATCAGGCCGAATCACAAGCAAATCACCATGCTTATCAAACAAATGATAGTTATGATTATCTAGCTCATCCTCAAAAACCCCAGCGTACTCAATCATCGGTGTATCAATCCGATTAAACCCACTCGCCATCAGAAAATTCGACACCTTGGTTTCAATCTGATAAACACTGTGCGCCCGCTTGAACAGCTTATCATGCATGCCCGGCGCTAATTGCTTATTTTTCATTCAAACAAATCTCCTATCACTTGTATCACCTTACTCATTTCATCCTGCGTCCCGATTGAAATTCTCAGGTAATCCGACAACCGCGCCTTATCGCCAAAATAGCGCACATAAATCTTCTTGGCTTGCAAAAACTCAAAGACTTCTCTTGCGGAAATGCTAGCAGGCTTAGTCAAAACGAAGTTAGTTTTAGACGGGAGCACCTCAAAGCCCAGCGCTCGTAATTCAGCAGAAAACCAATCTCGTGTCACTGAAATTTCAGCATTGACCTGTGCATAGTAAGCTGAATCTACAACTGCCGCAGTCGCTAATGCCTCAGCGATCAAATCAACCGAATAAGGATTATAGGAATTTTTCACCGCATTAATCACCGAAATCAATTTCGGTGAGCCGATTCCATAACCGACCCGCAAACCAGCCAAAGCCGCATCTTTAGAGAAAGTCCGAGTGATAAAAATATTGTCATATTGTTCTAGCAAAGGCAAGGCAGATTCACCACCAAAAGCAATATAAGCCTCATCAATGATCACCACCACATCTTGATTTGCCGCAACAATCGCCTCAACCTCAGACAAGTCTTTGAAAATACCCGTTGGTGCATTCGGATTAGCAATCACAATCCCACCATTAACGCTATTAACATAGTCAGTTGTCACAATCTCAAATTCATCTGAAAGTGGCACCTCCTCGAAAGGTATTCGAAATAAATCCGCCCAAACCTTGTAAAAACCATAAGTCGTATCAGGAAAAAGAATCGGATCAGTCGAATTGAAAAAACTCAAGAAAGCCAAAGCTAAAATATCATCTGAGCCATTTCCTACAATAATTTGATCTTGATGAACAGCCAAATTATCTGCTAAAACACCACGTAAATCATTATTTTCCAAGGATGAATACTTCCTTAGCTCTCTGCCATCAAAATCTGCCAAAGCTTTTAAAACACCTGAACTCGGTGGAAACGCATTCTCATTGGTATTGATTTTAATCATCTTTTTATCTTGCGGCTGTGCTCCAGCCACGTACGGTTTTATTTGACGCAAACCCTTCATATTAATCTCCTTATTTGAACTTCAAGCTAATTTGCTCCCGCGGTTACTCGTCGCAGTAGGTCTTTTAGTGGCGAGTAATCGCAGCAACAAAGCGTTCTACGAAAATTTTCGGCTACGCCACATCGCTTTCAGTATCATGATTTTACCATTAGATCATCTCTTAATTGAGCAAAAAAAGCCCAAGTGAAATAACTTCACAAGGACGTTTTAACGTGGTACCACCTTTATTCTAACAAATGTCGCCATCTGCTACTCAGCAAGTCAAGACCTGCACCCTTAACGCGGAAAACGTGACACACTACTTTATTTCGTATGCCCTCTCAAGAATGTGTAACCTCTGATTTTACACGCTTTCCCAGCACCAAGCGCTCTCTTTAGAATTGACAGAGGTATCTTTCTCTCACAGATTTTTCTATTTACTACATTTTACAAGAAAATTCAGAAAATAGCAAGCATTTTTTGAGCGTGTTTGCCAGATACTCAAACAAAAGAAATGAGATTTCTACCACGGCTCGGAAAATTTTCTTGATAGTTAATCGCCTCTTTGATCTCATGATAGTAAAATTCACGGTCAATAGGTAGAATAATGTCACCATTTTTCAACAATTCAAGTAACTTAGCATATTCTCCAGGAAATATCCCCTCACTAATAAATCGAACTCCTAAAATATTTTGCTGAGCAATACTTATGATATCAACTCCTCGTTCAATGTAAGATTTTAGTAATATTTCTTGTCCTGCAATATCAACTACTAAAGTTGCTTCCAATTTCAAATTTTCATCTCCAGAATAAACAGGTAACTGATAGTCTTTACACCGTTTTTGAAAATAGTTCGCTGATTTCTCTCTGATAAGTGGCACAATAGTTTTATCAGAAGATTTCAAAAGTTGTAGCAAAGCTAAACCTATCACGGAATTTGCACCTGTGATAACAATAATTTGATGACTACTTTTTATAATTTTCTTATACAAGACAAAAGCTGTATCCAAACCACCGACAACACTTACCGCTTGAGAATCAGTGACAGCATCAGGAATCGAAATTGTCAAGGGTGGTATATGAGAAGTAATCCTCTCTTTAAATGTACCACTCGGATTAAGTACCAAAACACGTTGATTTATAAGTTTTTCCGAGCGAAATTTGCCTACCTTTTCTACTCTACCAACTGCACCATAACCTAGTACATGCGGTAAAGTTACTGGAATCTTGCCATTTAACTTCATAACATCATAGGGTAAAAGTGGTACCATACTTGTCTTAATTAAAATAGAAGTTGGAAGAAATTTCTCTACCTCAATTTCCCCAAAATCAAGTGCCTTAATACCATTGGTATCTCTTTGAATAACGGCTTTCATGCAACCTCCTCAAGTTCACAAAGATGTTTTAAGACTTGTAAATTTCCTGCAAAAGCATTCTGAACTACTGAACTAATAACCTTAGCAAGTGATGTCAACACACTTTTTTCAAGATAAAGCGTCTGGCTTAAACTTGTTTGAGTAGCATTGACTTCATCGATCGTCCAAACAACACGATACTCTACTTTACCCATAGTTGAGACATAGCTAACTTCATTTCTCCCTACTTCAACTTTGATAATTTCTTGTTGATTTAAAGCGCCGTGTTTACGATAAAGTTTGAACTTATGGGCACCAATTGGTGTCACCTCAACAATTTCATAATCCCATTTTAAAATGTTTTGAACATTTTCTAATAATGTTTCGACTGTTTGAGTACCGCTATTAACCATGATAGTATTTGTAAATAACTTAGTTTCCATAATTTAGCTCCATTTCTAGATTGGGATTATATCCCATTAAAAATGCAAGTGCCTCCACCTTACGTTCGAGTATCTACTTGATTTTTTTTTGAATTTGACCAATTTGCGTTAATATTTCTACCATATCATCTAAACGATTGACTATATTGTAAGCTTTAGCAAGAGATAGCAGATATCTGATATTATCTGGATTATTTTCGACAGTTTGCTCTAAACAGCTCATAAACTGAGTATTATCATCAATGAAATTAAAATAATTTCCCTCAATATATGGAAGTTCGGGATTATTATCATCGTGTGACTTTGTTTGTCCAAGTAAAAACTTAACACGTTTCATTCTGGTTTTGAAGCACATTTTTATAACCCATTATTTGTTGCAATGCGCTCCCTCAGCACGCGCCATTTCAATCAATCTGAAAGTTTTTTCCTAGGTACTTAGAGAAAACTCCAAAAGCATTCTATTACCAATAGACAAAACACGTTCATGATATTCAGATGAAGTCTGATGACTCAAACAATGGTTTCGTAAGCCACCACTATTTAGCTTAGTCATCATCTCCAACATCTCTTGTTTAGTATCAAATTCACCCATTCGCTTATCACTTAGCTGTTCACTGGCAAGATTAGCGATAATTTTCATACAGGGTAAATCACAACAGTAGCTTTTTCCTTTTACAATTTATTTTTTAAAAGTTTCATTGCTGAAGTCGCATCCTCTTTTCTATTGACTGATACACAATTCAAATACTTAGGCCACCAATTTGAAAATATTTTATCAAAAGCCTCTCGTTTTGTAATAAAATATTTTTTAATTAGAGTTGATATCATGTAAAATTTTCGTTAAACCGCAATGATCAAGATAGCTACTATGATTAGCAATGATCATTTTAGAACCCTCAAACATCAAGTTTTTCTTGCACGATACGTCTCCCATTCAAACCAATCTACCAGTTTAGTCGTTGAAGTGAATAATAGCTTATTTGTAAACGATATGTTGCGCTACTATATCCTCTCTAGCATTATTTTGTCAATAATCTGTCGGTTGCTCAATAGTAATCAAAGGTAACTCATAATAATCAGCAAACTTTTCAAGGTAATCTAAACGATCGGGTAATAAAATCTCACAAAATGCACCAACCGCTCTCATTAACAAGAAGGGAATGTGTTCTAGACGAACAAAATCAGTTTCATATGCTTTAAGTCAATATTTTTTGTATGGTATCTGAACGGTCAAAGTCAGAGGTGTCAGTTGTAACACCAGTAATCTCTGATGTTCCATCAATTGAGAAAGTAAACTTCGTCCCATGCGACTCTGTGTTACTTTCGACCATTTGTATTAAATTAAGTTGATCTAAAATTTCTCTTGAAACAGGCACACATCACAGACCATATGCTTGTGTAATCATAAAATTAACATTTTCTGGTATCATTTTTGTTCCGAGATGAATTAAATCTCCCTCACTTTCGTGATTGTTATCATCTAAAACAACTGTCAGTCCACCATTTTTCATGTGGAGAATAGTTTCTTCAATTGTTGCTTTCATAAGTAAATCTCTCTTTTCTAGTAGCAAGAATTTTTTATATTTTTTCATATCTTCCTTGCAAAATAAGTATAACAAATTTTATTGATGATTAGTTCGCTTAAAACAAGACAAAGCGTCAAGTAAAACAGAGAACAAAATACCTTAAAATCTCAATTTTTAGTCTTTAAACTCTAATATCATCCTGACAAGTTGTCAAGTTTTATATTTCAAATTTCAAATAAAAAAACGTCCATCAGACGTTTCTGTATATTTTATTTTTCAAATAGTAATTCATAAGTTGAGGTTTTGATGAGATAATCAAATTTTTTCTGGAAAAGTGAGGCAGGCTCAGGTCTATCATTTGTCAACCAATTTGAAATAATCGCAATGATTTGTCGCACGATAAGGCTACAAATAAAATCATTAGCTAGGGGTGACTGGTTACCTGTCTTTTTAATATAAAGTTCGATATAGGGTGTATAAACCTTATGAGCATAGTCAGCCCAGGAAGAATCCAGTACTTTACTATAGAGTATTTTTAACCAATCGCGTTTTTCATATAAAAGCGGTAAAATTTCCTGCTCAAAAAACTTAAAAAAATCGTCGTTATAATCACGATAGCCATCAGAGAAGAATTTTTGCATTCTGACTTCACATTCTTCACTGACAAGCGCATGGATTTTATCAATAATTTCTCCAATATTACTAAAATGTTTGTCATAAATACTTTGCCTACTAATCCCCGCTCTCTTGGCAATCATGTCCATAGTTATTTTTTTAGGTTCGCTTGCTTCTTCTACAACAAGAAAAAAAGCATCAATAATTTGTCTTTGTCTATCTGATATGAGAATCAATATTTTCCTCTTTTCGTAAAAGTAATAGCTATAACAGCTAAAATTTTAGATATCATTTCTAAATAAATATCTTTCCTTTCGTTTTACTAGAAAATTCAGAAAATATCAAACATTTAGATATCATCAATTAAAATTATATCAAAATACCATCTAAAGATACAAACTTATTTTTTAAAGATAGTTATATTCGGAGATCTCAGATATATGAATTTAATTTCCATGCTACGCTAACTTCTCAATCATCACCAAAAAAGGCGGTTGATTAATTTGATTGATACCACCATAACGCATCACCTGATAAGTCTTTTGTGGCAAGGTAGAAACAACTGATAAAACAGCATCCCGTTCCTCATGACCACCCTCATGACCATAATAAATCATCAAAGCAATCCGACCACCAGTAACCAATAACTCCAGCATTTTCGTCAGTGCAGGTAGCGTCGTTTCAGCCTGCGTGATCACTTTTTTATCTGATTTTGGCAAATAACCCAAATTAAAAATAGCAGCTTTAATCGGCTTATCCACATACTTATCCACATTTTCATGCCCATCCAAAATCAGTTTAGCTTGTCGCTTATTTTCCGCCAAACGTTTCTCAGTCATTTCCAAAGCTAAATCCTGCACATCAAAGGCAACAACAGCGTCAGACAGACCAGCCAAGAAAACTGTATCAAACCCCTGTCCCATGGTCGCGTCAACAACAACATCATCCTTAACGATAATCTCCGCCAACAAATGGTGCGCTAATTCAAGCGGTCTTAACATGCCTTATCTCCCTGAAAAACATTGCGACGTTCTAACTCTGCATCAATCGCATTCAGTACTTCCCACTTCTTCAGACTCCACATTGGACCAATCAACATCTCACGCGGTGCATCTCCTGTCAGACGATGAATTGAAATTTCTTTTGGAATAATCTCTAGCTGGTCACAAATCACATTAACATAATCATCAAAAGCCATCAACTGCAAAGCTCCCTGATGAAAATCACGCTGCATTCGTGTGCCAGTCATCAAATGCAACAAATGAAGTTTGATACCCTGAATATCTGAATCTGCCACAACACGACGCACATTTTCAACCATCATTTCTTGAGTTTCTCCCGGCAAACCATTAATCAAATGCACACAAACCAAAATGCCACGAGCCCGCAATTTAACCACAGCATCCAAGTAAGTCTGATAATCATGTGCACGATTAATCAAATCACTCGTTTCTTGGTAGGTCGTCTGTAAACCAAGCTCAACCCAAACTGTCATCCGCTCATTAAGTTCAGACAGATAATCAAGCACATCATCAGGCAAACAATCCGGACGCGTCCCAATATTAATGCCGACAATATCTGGTCTATCCACTGCTTGTTCAAAACGCTCACGCAGCACTTCTACCGGTCCATGTGTATTGGTAAAGTTTTGAAAATAAGCAATATACTTCTTAACACCCGGCCATTTTTGATGTAAAAATTCAATCTCTTTTTCAACCTGAACTGGAATCGGTTCCTCAGGCGCAACAATCATATCACCTGACCCAGAAACAGAACAGAACGTACAACCACCGTGCGCCACAGTACCATCACGATTCGGACAATCAAACCCTGCATCAATCGGCACTTTAAAAACCTTCTCACCAAAATTATCACGCAGATAATCATTCCACGTCGTATATCGCTTATTCACTTTTGAACTCCCTTAAAACGCCACTTAAAGCGCAATTCGTCATATATCGGGTACGTCATCAATAACATACTACCACTCACCAACCAAGCACCCAAAATATCAGTAGGATAATGTACCCCCAGATAAATGCGAGACATACCGATCAGCACAATGAACATGCCAACTAACACACGAACTAACCACTTCATTTGACGATTGCGCAGCCTTTGGCATATCAGCACCATCAGACACGCATAAAACATCAAACTCGTACTAGCATGCCCTGAAGGGAAACTCAACCCATTCTCTACCACAAGGTGCTGTAAGGATGGACGCGTCCGACCATAAATATGTTTCAGTAAAGAGATTAAAATAGGGACAATAGAAACATTTAAACTGATAAAAATTGCTTCACTATACCATTTTTTCAGCACTAAAAAAACAAGTACAATACTTAAAAGAATAGGAACATAAACTGTCCCACCAAAATTAGTCACAAATTTATAAAAAGAAGTCAGACCATCTGACATATTATGCCTAACAATTAACTGTATTTGACGGTCAATCCCCGTTAAAGTACTCGGGAAAAATTTCACTAAATACCCTAGCATAACGAAAAATACCAATCCAAAACTTGCATATAATTGATACGATTTTTTTAGTTTCATTATTATATTATAACAAAAAAGTCCATCTATTGAAACATAGATGGACTTACAATATCTGACTCCGCTTGCAAGACTCGAACTTGCGACATC
>NZ_JXJT01000021.1 GCF_002441885.1 Pseudolactococcus chungangensis CAU 28 = DSM 22330
ACCACCAAATGCGGTATTGGTTGGATAAACCAATCGTGGAGTATATCAATAACAAACTACCAGTAGGCGAGGGAGAAACGAAGGATTCCGCTTATTTGAAGTGGTTGGAGGAAATGGGGATTGTAGCAGGCAATCCAGCGGCAGATTTGCATAATAGAACAACTAATACAGAAAATGCAGTTCATCCCAAAAATGAAAAGATTACAGCAGGACATATTGAAATCATTTTCACGCATGATTGTAATAATACGGTTAGTATGTGGAACCATTTAGAAAAAGATGAAAGTGGAGTTCGGTACGATACCAATCCAGAGCGATATACGAAAGATTACCAAAATATTGCTAACACAGATTCGGCGAATTATGCCGACCCTAAAATTGAAAATGGGAAATATATAAATAGTGGTAAAGGTCACAATCCTTTGGATGTAAACTTTCCACCAGAGACCGAATCTGAGTTGAGAAGCGAAGCAAAAAGTGAGTATAAGAAAAAACCACCTTATAAAACAGACTTGGGAAAAATCAGAGGTGGGAAATGAAATTAAAAAATAAATTTTCTATTTCCAAAATGATTTCGCTGTTAATGTTTGTCAGTGCTCTGAGCGTGTTAGTAGCTTGTACTCAGATTAAGAAAGGAATAAATTCAATGTCAGAAGATAAAAAAATTACGAAAATAGAAATTGGAGAAACCTATAAAGCAACTTGGAGTAAAATAGCTGATGAGAAAATAGAAAATGACAAAGTTCTTTATTATATAAAGTTTTTGGATGAAAAAACTTTTATGTATGTTGAGGATGACACGCAACACTACGAAGAATATTACTCAGAAGAACACGACGATATAAAACTTATTTCAATAAAACTGGGAACTTATAAAAAAAGTGGAGATAATTTTGTTCAAGAAAGCTATCTTGCTTATGATGATTTAGTTTTTTCTCCATTGATTGATGTAAAAAAGGGAGCTATTGGAGAGGTTAGTAGTTTCATGAAAAAACACAAAGAGTTTTTTGAGGAGGATATGATTTATAAGTATGTTATTGAAAAGTATGACGACTATTATCGAATAGATGGGAACAAGCCTAAAACTAGTAAACCGTCAGATGCTTTACGTATTTCAGATGTCAAATTACCAGATACAGTTGAGGAATTTTTGGCTCAGTATAACTTAACCTCCGAAGATAATAAAAAATCATCAGATGTTAAACCTCAATCTTATGGGCAATCAGAAAAGAAAAAGATGTTTGACCCTGCACAATTTCCAGTGCATAGAGAAGATGATGGGACAATATGGGTTGGTTTCTAATTTATCGTTAAGCGAAAACAGGGAGTGATGAAAAGTTATGGTAAACAAAAAAATTATTTATAAAATTGCTCTGTTGTTCGTTATGTTCCTTTCTTTGATGAGTTTAGTGGCTTGTAGCCAGATTAAGAAAGGAATAAATTCAATGTCAGAAGATAGAAAAGTTACAGAAATAAAAATTGGGGAGACTTATACAATGTCTTGGAAAAATTCTGATTTTATCGAAGCTGATAGGAGCTTTGATTATATAAAATTATTGGACGATAAAACATTTATATATGTCAGTGATGATACGCAACATTCTAAAGAGTATTACCAAAGAGACGGAGATAATAAAGTCATTTCGATAGAGTCAGGAACCTATGAAAAAGAGGGAGATAATTTTATTCAAAAAAGTTATCTTTCTGACCAAGGTTTAGTTTTCTCGCCAGATATTGATGTTAAAAAAGGCGTTAGTGGGAAACTAAGCAATTTTATGTCTAAAAATGAAAAATCGTTTGATAGTACTAAAGGTGGTGGTGTAGCTATTGAAAAACATGACAATTATTATCGCATAAATTCTTCAAATTTAAAAGGCAATCCGTCAGACGCTCTACACATTTCAGAAGTCAAATTACCAGATACAGTAGAAGAATTTTTGGCTCAGTATAACTTAACGTCAGATGTTAAACCCCAATCTTATGGACGAACAGAAAAGAAAAAGATGTTTGACCCTGCACAATTTCCAGTGCATAGAGAAGATGATGGGACAATATGGATTGGTTTCTGAATTATTATTAAGAGAAAATAGGGAGTGATGAAAGACTATAGCAAATAGAAAGATTACTTAATAAAATTACCTGGCTGTTCCTTAATCAAACTATCAGACAGAAAGTCATTATAATTTCGGAATTGGTATGGTTTTCTTATTAGTCTAAATAAATTTAGAAAGGAAAGTGGGCTCTCTATTTTTACTTATATGAGTATAAGAAATAAAATCTCTCGGGGTTTTATTTTTTTTATGGCGGTCATAATCTTTCATGATGATGCTGACAAATGAAGTATGATAAAATAAAAATATCTTATTAAATAGAAAAAAGAGGATTTTTTTGATGAAAAAATTTAAAAAAATAATCGTGTCAGGTTTAATTTTAAGTGCAGCAGTTGCCCTTGCAGCTTGCGAGAAATCGTCAACAACTGCGATATCTGATACATCAAAAAAAGATAAAGTTACGACTATTACAGTTGCAACGGATGCAGATACGAAACCTTTCACTTATTCTGAGAACGATAAACCGACAGGTTACGATATTGAAGTGGCGCGTGCGGTATTTAAAGCATTGCCAGAATATAAACTCAAAGTAGAAGTGACTGATTTTGATAGTGTGATTGCAGGTGTCGACTCAGGTCGCTATCAGTTTGCGGCTAATGATATTGGTTGGCGAGAAGAACGAGCTGAAAAGTATTACTTCTCAGTCCCCTTGTCTAAATCGAATAATGCTGTTGCTGTGAAGTCTGGTGTTAAAGTCAAAACCTTGGGTGACCTAGCTGGGAAATCTACAGAAGTACTGCCATCAGCAAATTACACCACCATTTTATCCAAATATAATGAGGAAAATTCGGATAAACAAGTCAAACTCAACTATGTCGATGGTAGCTATCCAACAGCTAGTCGATTAGCAGATGTTGACTCTGGCAAGATCGATTTTCTCTTATACGATGCGATTTCGCTTAAAACAATTATCAAGGACAAAGGGTTGAACGATTTGAAGGTGGTGAATATTGCCTCAGAATCAACAGATGCTCACGATGGTTTTGAGTATTTCTTATTTACCAAGGATGCACAAGGCAAGGAATTGAAAACTAAGGTTGACAAGGTCTTGAAAAAGCTAGAGGCAAATGGTACACTCAAAGAGTTATCAGAAAAATATTTTGGTGGTGATTTTGTACCATCAGCTGATGCCTATAAATAATCTGAATTATAAAAGGGTGTCATCGTTATCAGCCCGAAAAAGTATAGAAAGTTTTGATATACCATGAAAAAAGCAAGCAAAATAGCCTTCGGGATCTTGGCAGTCTTGGTGTTAGCAATTGTAATTGTAAGTGTCACGGTCAAAGGACAGTACACGTTTACTGCGTTCTGGACCATGTTTTTTGACAAGATTTTTAACTGGAATGCCTTTATTAGTGCCTTCAAACCTATCATCACTCGGGTGCCAACGTCCTTTATTATCACCTTGATTGCCATGGCGATAGGTTTAGTTTTAGGTTTACTCTTAGCCTTAATCAAGCTGAATAAGTTGCCCGTTTTAGACCAGATTCGTGCACTCGCCGTCAGCTTTATACGTGGCACGCCGATTTATGTTCAACTTTTATTGACTTATACTGGTATTCCTTTGATACTCAAAGCGATTAACCTTAATTATGGCACGGCTTATAATATCAATGATATTTCGCCGATGCTTTTTGTCATTTTAACCTTTGCTTTTAATGAAGCAGCTTATAATTCTGAGACGATACGTGCAGCGATTGAGTCTGTCGATGTTGGTCAGATTGAGGCAGCAAAATCACTCGGTATGACTAATTTTCAAGTTTTTAAGCGCGTGACATTGCCAGAAGCAGCAACAGTTGCTATCGCGCCCCTTGGCAACGCACTCATGGGCTTACTCAAAGGGACATCACTCGCCTTTGTTGCAGGTGTCATTGAAATGACCGCTGAAGCTAAAATCATCGGTGGCTCAAGTTTCCGTGTTTTCGAAAGCTACCTTGCCGTCGCACTCGTTTACTGGGCCATTAACCTCGTCTTCGAAAACTTGATTAGACTATTAGAGCGACGATTACAGATTACACCGAAACAAAAAAATAAAAGCCGTTTAATGCCAACAGGAAATCCTTTTGAACAGAGTTCAGTGGGCAATGGTGGAGGAGATGTCGTATGACCATCAAACTATCAAATCTATATAAAAAATTTGGTGACACTGTCGTCTTGGATGATGTGTCATTAGAAATTGAACCAGGTGATGTGATTGCACTGATTGGCGCATCTGGGGCTGGTAAATCGACTTTTTTACGCTCGATTAATTATCTAGAAGTACCAGATTCAGGCCATGTTGATATTGACGATTTGCATCTCGATTTTGCGAATATCAATAAAGATGATATTCTGAACCTTCGCCGTAAAACGGCCATGGTCTTTCAACAGTTCAATCTATTTGAGCGTCGTACAGCACTTGAAAATGTCATGGAAGGTTTAATACAAGTCAAAAAAATAGATAAAGTAACTGCAGCAGAACAAGCCGCGCAAGAATTAATCAAGGTTGGTCTTTCAGACCGGATGGCTTATTATCCGAAATTTTTATCAGGTGGTCAAAAGCAACGTGTCGGGATTGCAAGAGCGCTAGCTATGAAACCAGCGTTGTTACTCTTAGATGAACCAACGTCTGCTCTTGATCCAGAATTGGTTAGTGAAGTGCAGGCGTCAATCATTCAAGCCGCTAAATCAGGTCAAACCATGATTATCGTGAGTCACGAGATGGATTTTGTTTATCATGTAGCGAGCAAGGTGATTTTTTTAGAACAGGGGAAAATCATCGAATCTGGCACACCAGAAGACGTCTTTTATGCGCCAAAACACCCAAGAACGAAAGAATTTCTTGCGCGTCACACTAAAAATCTCGAAATAGGGAGTTTCCTTTAATGCAAGCTATTTTAGCCATTTATCTTAAATCTTTGTTTATCTCAGCTGTCCTTGTGTTAATTCTCAGCGGCCTCTATATGTTAGGCACCATTTCCCGAAACTATGATAAGCCTTTAAGTGTCCGTCAAAATAAAATTTTTGATATCTTATTGATTGATATTCTAACGATTCCAATCTTGAGTTTTGCTGTTTTGGCAATCTTGATTATTTTGAAATCTAGATGATTGATTACAACAATGTTCGTTTATCTGGAATACGTATGATCTCTAAAAGTTGGCGTTTACTTCTAACCTTTAGCGGTCTTTTTTCATGAGGCAATTATTTTTAAGGTCGTACAATATTTTGATAGGTTAATAAAACGATATACTTGCATATTCAACGTGAGAAATATAGAATGTAATTACCATTGATATTCCTGAAATAATTATTTAAGGAATATCAATAAAAAGTGAGGGGAAAAATGACTTTATATGATACAATCGTCATCGGTGCCGGTCCTGGTGGGATGACAGCAGCGATGTATGCAGCACGTAGTGAACTCAAAGTATTACTACTTGAACGTGGCGCACCAGGTGGCCAAATGAATAATACAGCTGAAGTAGAAAATTATCCAGGCTTTGCTACAATTATGGGGCCTGAATTATCAATGAAAATGTTTGAACCGCTTGAAGAATTAGGTGTCGAAAATGCTTACGGTATCGTCCAAAATGTAACTGCCAATTCTGAAGGCATCAAGCAAGTCATCACTGAAGATGAGGTTTACGAGGCTAGAACTGTCATTATTGCGACAGGGGCTCAGCATCGCCATCTCAATGTTCCTGGTGAAGCAGAGTACGGCGCGCGTGGTGTATCTTACTGTGCGGTCTGTGATGGTGCTTTCTTCCGTAACCAAGATATTTTGGTTGTCGGAGGTGGGGATTCGGCCGTAGAAGAAGCGCTATTTCTCACGCGTTTTGGTAGCTCTGTGACGATTTTACACCGTCGTGATGAACTCCGCGCTCAAAAAATCATTCAAGAACGGGCTTATTCAAATGAAAAAATTTCATTTATCTGGGATTCAGCCGTAGAAGAAGTTTTGGGCAATGACATGAAGATTACAGGCGTTCGGATTAAAAATCTTAAAACGGGTGAAATCAGTGAAAAAGAATTTGGTGGCTTGTTTGTCTATATCGGCATTGATCCGATGACGGATACAGTGAAAGAACTGGGCATTACGGATGAGAGTGGCTGGATTATAACTGATCAAGGCATGCAAACTAAAGTACCAGGTATCTTCGCAGTCGGAGATGTGCGCCAAAAAGACCTCCGTCAAATTACAACAGCAGTCGGAGAAGGTGCACTAGCTGGTCAAGGTGTTTACAAATATATCACGGATAATGCTTGATATAAATGACTAAATAATATAAAAGAATCGAAAGGTTCTTTTTTTATTTTAAGCAAAGATATGTTTTTTATGTTATAATGACTATGTGATGGCTATTTCTAGCACCAGGATTTTAAAGGATGACTGCCATCCGACCTGATTGGGATAGAAATAATCAAATGTTGGATGTAGAAAGTCGGAGAAGATGATAAAAGTTATTTACGATATTTTAATTGCAGTCTTACTTATATTGTCAGCAGTTTTGATTGTGTCAATTATGATTCAACCCTCTAAACAAGACAGCGCTGCGAGTGCCTTTACAGGCGGTGGTGATGAACTATTTGAGCGCCGTAAAGCACGAGGCTTTGAAGCCGTGATGCAACGTTTTACTGGTGTGATGATTGGACTTTGGCTGCTTGTTGGTTTTGCACTAGTTGTTTTATCTACCAGATAATGACGGGAATCTCTAAACTTTGTGCTTGAAGGCCGTTTTCGAGACAGGACAGATGAGGCGATTCTTGCTTTATCTATTGTACCATTGTCAAAACGGTTGAGTCGTAAAGTGTCAGGTACCCTAAAAAAAGCTGGGATAAACTCTCAGCTTTTTGTGTTATCACAACGAAATATATTGAGTCCTACTCAAAAAATAGAAAGAATATATGAAATTAAGTAAAAAAGTAACTGATTTTTTGGCAAATATGCCATCAAAATCAATCTCGCCAAAAATGTTGGCGACCAATCTCGGATTGGTTGACAATGCGAGCGATTATAAACATTTGCTCAAAACCATTGCCCAATTAGAAGAAAGTAAGGTAATCGAAGTGACTGCTGGGGGCAATATCGCCCTGCCACAACCAGAGGCAGAAGTTCTCGAGGGGACTTTCTCTGCCAATCCACGTGGTTTTGGTTTTGTCAGAATTGGCGAAAATGAACCAGATGTGTTTGTTAAGCGTGGTAACACAAAATTTGCCATGAACGAAGATATCGTTGAAGTCAAAATCACCTCACCAGCTAATCCGCTCAAAGGCAATGAAGCCGAGGGGAAAGTCGTTGCCATCAAATCACGCGCTGTGACAAATTTGGTCGGTGAGTTCTACGAGTTTGATGAAGAAGAAAAGAAAAATAGTGGCTCACTTCTTGGCTACGTTGTCAATAAAAATAAGAAAATTCCCTTTAAAACTAATATTTCTAAAAAAGGCTTGCATCCAGAAGTAGGCGATATTGTTAGAGTTGACATTACACATTATCCTGATCGTGACTTTCCAGATGTTTTACAAGGTTTGGTCGTAGAAATCATCGGAAAATCAACAGATACAGGGATTGACGTCCTAGAAGTCTTGGAATCAATGGGTATTCCGTCACCATTCCCAGAGGATGTGTTGGCGGAGGCAAACGCTGTCCCTGATGAAATCGACGAAAAAGACATCATCGGTCGTGTGGATTACCGTAATGAAATCAGTTTCACTATTGACGGCGCAGACGCTAAAGACCTTGACGATGCCGTGCATATCAAAGCATTAGATAACGGTAACATTGAGCTTGGTGTGCATATCGCTGATGTCAGCTACTATGTGACAGAAGGTTCGGCTCTTGACCGTGAGGCACTCAACCGCGGGACATCAACTTATGTGACGGACCGTGTCGTACCGATGCTACCAGAGCGTTTGTCAAATGGTATCTGTTCCCTTAATCCACGTGTCAATCGTTTCACGCAGTCATGTGTCATGGAAATTAATCCAGACGGCTATGTTGTCAACTATCAAATTTCTCAGTCTGTGATTAAAACAACGGAACGTATGACTTATTCTGATGTTAACGAAATGCTCGCTGGTAATCAAGATTTTTTGGATAAATTTGCGGCAATTGCTGAATCAGTTGAGCAAATGGCGAAACTTCATGAGATTTTGCTTGCCATGCGTGCCCGTCGTGGCTCAATTGACTTTGAAACGCAGGAAGCGAAAATCATCGTTGATAAATTGGGTAAACCGATTGATATTCAAGTTCGCAATCGAGGGACAGCTGAGATGATGATTGAGTCCTTCATGTTGATTGCCAATGAAACAGTTGCACGTAGTTTTGCGACACGTGAACTGCCATTTATCTATCGTGTGCATGAGCATCCAAAAGCCGATAAATTAACGCGTTTTATTGATTTTGCCTCAGTATTTGGTATTCCTTTGAAAGGGACACCTGAAAAAATGCAGTCAAAAGACCTGCAAGATTTCATGTTGAGAATCAAAGGTCAACCAGGCGAAATGGTGCTCTCAACCATGTTATTACGTTCAATGCAACAGGCACGTTATGATGAAGATAACCTCGGTCACTTCGGTCTAGCTGCGGAGTACTATACACATTTCACGTCTCCGATTCGCCGTTACCCAGATTTACTGGTGCATCGCTTGATTCGTGCTGAAAGCCATCCGACGACTGAAACGATTGAGCATTTCGAAGAAATTATCCCTGAAATTGCCAAACTCACATCATCTCGCGAACGTCGCGCCATTGATGCTGAGCGTGCAGTTGAAGCCATGAAAAAAGCAGAGTATATGGAGAGTTACGTTGGTACTGAGTACGATGTGACAATTTCGTCTGTCACCCGCTTTGGTTTCTTCGTGTCATTGCCCAATACCATTGAAGGCTTGGTGCATATGTCTACGCTAGGCGATGATTTCTACAACTTTAATGAACGTGATCTGACGCTCAAAGGTGAGCGTACTGGTAAGGTATTCCGTATGGGGCACCCTGTTAAAGTCAAGTTAGTGAAAGCCGATAAAATCACCGGCGACATTGACTTTGAACATGTCGACAGCGATTTAGATGTCGTTGAAGCCATTGAAAAGCGTAGTAGAGATAGCCGTGGCGGGCGTGATTCACGTGATAAACGCCCTGATTGGCAGAAAAATAAAGATAAGAAACCCTTTCATAAAAAAGGCGGAAAACCTGCTAGAAAAAAATAGGAGGTGTTTGTAAATGGCAAAAGATAAAGTGAAAGATAATGTCGTCGCTCAAAATAAAAAGGCACATTATGACTATGAGATTACCGAAACATTTGAGGCTGGCATTGTACTGACTGGTACAGAAATCAAGTCAGTTAGACAAGCTCGAATCAATATCAGAGACGGTTTTGCGCGTGTTAGAAATGGTGAGGTTTGGCTGAGTAATGTTCATATTTCGCCTTTCGATGAGGGGAATATTTGGAATGTTGACCCGACACGTAGTCGCAAACTTTTATTGCATAAAAAACAAATTGCTAAAATTGAAGCTGAAATTTCACAAGCTGGTATGAGTTTTGTGCCTTTGCGGGTCTATGTTAAAGATGGATTTGCTAAAGTCCTCATGGGGCTTGCCAAAGGTAAGAAAAATTACGACAAGCGTGAAACGATTAAGCGAAAAGAACAAAATCGTGACATTGCTAAACAGCTAAAAGCCTTTAACCGTTGAGTCTTCAACGGTTTTTTTGATACTCTAAAAAAATATGTCCCGATAATACAGTTTTTTGTCCTGAAAATATATAGGCAATTAAAGCTCATACTGTTACAATTTAACTATAGCTAATATGAAAAATAAAATAATTTAAGTTAAAAACATTAGATTAATCAAGAATATACTTTTGTTATATTGCCATATTTGGCTAGTTAGAAGATACATCTGTCATCGTTTATGAGGTAGACGATTTTTTTTACCTCAAAAACAGCTTGAATTGGCATGCATTTTTTTGTTTTTAATAAAAAATAAGAAAATAATTGAAATAAAGTTCAATACCATAAGCTGTACGGCTGATGATTAAAGAAAAAAGATTAGGAATCAATGGAAAATGAGGATATCGGTATTTGGGTTAGGTTATGTAGGATTAGCGAATTCATTGTTATTAGGTCAGCATGAGGAGGTGATGGGCTATGACATTGATAGTCACAAGATTAGATTATTGGAACAGGATTGCTCACCTTTAGTAGATGATTACATTGAAACATTTATTAAAGAGAAACGTTCTAATGTGAGCTATACGAGTGATTTTGAGCAAGCGGTTTTACATGGAGAGTATTTGGTGATTGCAACACCAACAGATTACGATGAATCAACAGATTATTTTGATACGTCGTCTATTGAAGAGGTAGTTGAAAAAGCAATTCAAATCAAAGCTGATGCGAAATTCATTATCAAATCTACGATTCCAATCGGCTATGTTGCGACCCTAAAAAAACAATTTCCAAGTGTTCAAACGATTATTTTTTGTCCTGAGTTTTTGAGGGAAGGAACAGCGCTGTATGATAATCTTTATCCGTCTAGGATTATCATTGGTGATACGACTGATGCAGCAAAAGAGATTGGTGCCTTATTTTTGCGAAATGTCTGGGATAAGGAAGTGGCTGTCTTATACACGGGTGAGACTGAGGCGGAAGCAATCAAGTTATTTGCCAATACTTACCTAGCCCTTCGTGTCGCCTATTTTAATGAATTGGATACATTTGCGCAGATAAATGGTCTTGAATCTAGGCAAATCATTGAGGGAATGGGGTTAGATGAGCGTATCGGTTCTCACTATAACAACCCAAGTTTTGGTTATGGTGGCTATTGTTTACCTAAGGATACCAAGCAGTTAAAACAAAATTATCGGCAAGTCCCTGAGCGCTTAATTTCAGCGATTGTTGCGTCAAATGATGTTCGAAAAGATTTTGTTGCCGATAAGATTATGGCGAAAAATCCTAAAACAGTTGGTATTTTTCGTTTAACGATGAAGCATGGGAGCGATAATTTTAGATACAGTGCCATTCAAGATGTTATGGCGAGACTGAAATCTAAGGGTGTTGAAATTGTTATTTACGAACCAACTTTGAGTATGCCACATTTTAAGAATCATCAACTTGTGCATAGTTTAGAAGACTTTAAAAACGTGGCTGAGATTATTGTCGCCAATCGCTGGGATGAAAGTTTGCGTGATGTGGCACATAAAGTGCATACGCACGATGTATTTGTGAGAGACTGAAATATAAAGTCGATCAACTAGATTAATGGAGAGAAAATGTTAAAATTTTTAAGTATATTTTTATTGGTTTATGGTGTGCTTGCCATTTCGCATATCGTATTTCAGATTGTGCTATGTCATAGTGATCATAGAAAACAGAACAAGAAAGCATTTAAGGACTTTCATAGTCAATATCAGGCTAGTGTTTCTGTGATTGTGCCTGCCTATAACGAAGTGCCTCAAATTTTGAAAAATTGTATTGATTCTATTGTGGCACAAAAGATCGCTAACTTAGAAGTCATCGTTGTGGATGATGGCTCGAAAAATCGTGAAGAATTGATTGAAAAAGTCTATGATACTTATCAATCCAATCAAAATGTTAAAATTTTATTGCCTGAGAAAAATAGGGGTAAGCGTCATTGTCAAAAACTTGGCTTTGATATTGCCAAAGGTGACATTATTGTCACAGTGGATTCAGATACCTTACTACATGATGAGGATGCTGTTGAAAAATTAATTCAGCGTTTTGCAAATAAAAAAGTTGGCGCTGTCACTGGCGATGTTCGAGTTGAAAACAAAAATAAAAATATCTTAACACGTCTGATTACGTATCGCTATTGGTCTGCTTTTCACCAAGAGCGGGCGGCTCAGAGCCGCTTTCACGTTGTCATGTGTTGTTCAGGACCATTTTCAGCCTATCGTAAAGAAATCATTGAGAAAGTCAAAGAAAAGTACATTACACAGTATTTCTTGGGCGAAAATTGTACTTATGGGGATGACCGTCATTTGACGAATTTGGTTCTTGAGTCAGGCTATGAAGTTGCTTTCCAAAGTGATAGTCAGGTTTATACGTTTGTCCCTGAAACAATTGGTGGGTATATCAAACAGCAAGTGAGATGGAATAAGAGTTTCTATCGTGAGATGCTCTGGACGATTAAGTTTGCGCATCAGCATCATTTTTATATGTTTTATGATTTGGTCATGCAATTTGTCTTGCCTTTTATGTTGGTTGTGTCTCTCATTGCTATGATGATTCAAACAGTTATTTATCAAGATGTCGGACATTTATATCAGTATTTGATTGTTTTGGTTTTGATTGCTATTGTTCGTTCATTGTACGGTATTTACAGAACTAAAGATTTCGGGTTTTTACTTTTTGTTATCTACGGCTTTATGCACGTGCTGCTTTTATTACCTGTTAGATTCTACGCATTATTGACATTAAAATCTACAAAATGGGGAACTCGATAAGTTTCATTTATGGTATAAAATATAATACTAATCCAAAGAACAGCTTGCTTAGGTAAGTTGTTTTTTTGTTAAATCTACCAAATTGACAAAATAATCTGACAAAAAATGTAAAAATATATTTACGTTTTGTTGGAAGTCGGCTATACTGAAATAGTTATAAAAATAATAAGACTGAAAAGCTAGAGTAAGCTTGAAGTCCTAATCTATAAAGGGGAAGAAATGTTTACCATCAACAAGAAACGAAAAATACCGATGATTGCATGGGTTGTACTGTTTCTGATGATGATTATCATATCTGTTATCGTTTCGGTCAGCAATGGTCAGGCTGAGATTTCATTTTGGGATGTCGGTCGTATTTTAGTCAACAAGATAAGTCACGGTACAATTGGTGAGATTAAGGAGTTACCAGTCTCTTCTGTCAACATCATTTGGTTTATCCGGATGCCGAGAATTCTATTGGCAATTTTTGTCGGATTGGGTTTGGCCTTATGTGGTACAGTGATGCAGGCAGTCGTTCAAAATCCGTTGGCTGATCCTTATATCTTAGGGATTTCATCAGGATCATCTCTTGGCACAACCTTTGCTATTTTGATTGGCTTTGGGTCGGGCTCAATTTTATCTCAGTTTGGGGTTGGTATTGGTGCTTTCGCCGGTGCTATGATTGCGACTTTATCCGTTCTGATGTTATCAAATATTGGTGGTCGAATGACAAGTGTCAAGTTGATTTTATCGGGTTCAGTCATTAGTAGCCTATTTGGTTCTATTTCGAACTTAATCGTTTATCTAGCAGGTAATTCTGAAGGGATTAAAACAATTCAGTTTTGGTTAATGGGGAGTCTCGCATCAGCAACTTGGTCTAAATTAGGCATGGTGATTGTGCCAGTTTTACTTGTTTTAGCTTTCTTTTTGACGCAGTCAAGAATCTTAAATGTGATGCTTTTGGGAGATGAGGCAGCGATTACACTAGGCGTTTCGCTCGGTAAATACCGCCGAGCCTACATGGCTATGACCTCGCTGATAACAGGACTCATCGTCGCAAATTCAGGTATGATAGGCTTTGTCGGTCTCATTGTACCACACATTGTACGTGGCTTATTTGGCAGTGATCACAAGGTGACATTACCGTTAACCGCCGTTTGTGGCGCTCTGTTTATGGTTTGGGCGGATTTAATTTCTCGGATTTTGATTCATAATGTAGAACTTCCGATTGGGATTATTACAGCCATGATTGGTGCACCTCTATTTATCTACATTATCATTAAAAAAGGGTATAGTTTTGGGGGCTAAAAATGAGATTATCTATTCAAAATCTTGAGATAGAAGTGGCGCATCAGTCAATTGTGCGTCAGGTTTCCTTAGAGGTACCAGATAAAAAAACGGTCGGTCTCATTGGTGCCAATGGTTCAGGCAAATCAACATTGTTAAGAAGTATTTACAAGAGTATCGCACCGACACAAGGAACGATTTATATAGATGATATTGATGTTTTGAATTCGCCTAATAAAAAGGTAGCAAAACATCTGGGTGTGGTAGGCCAGTTTAATGAACTGAATTTTGACTTGACAGTTGAGCAGATGGTTTTGTTAGGTAGAACACCGCATAAGAAAATGATGGAAGCAGATAATTTCTATGATTATCAACGCGTACAGGAGGCGCTTTTAAGAACGAATCTGATGAACTACAAAGACAGGAGTTATATCTCCTTGTCTGGTGGAGAAAAGCAGCGGGTGATTCTAGCCAGAACCATTGCCCAAGAGCCTCAGGTTATGATTTTGGATGAGCCGACCAATCATCTGGATATTCGCTATCAGTTGGAGATTTTGACGGCGGTTCAAAATCTTAATATCACGACCTTTGTTGCGCTCCATGATTTGGAACTGACAGCATCATATTGTGATTACATCTATGCGTTGAAAAATGGTGAAGTCATTGCGCAAGGGACGCCTGAGGCAGTCCTGACGGAAGAATTAATCGCTGAGATTTATCAAGTCAAGTGTCAAATTTATGAAAATCCGATTACGCATCAACTGGGGTTTCATTATTCAATATAATATAGAGAACTTCGAGTGGACGTGCCCCTTGCTTGGACAGATAACAAGTGGAAGTCAAGTTTCAAGTCTTCACAAAGTGAAGGCGCAGAAAGGGAAGAAAATGAAAAAAATTATAACGGCAACTATTTTAGGCTTATCAGCTTTGACATTAGCTGCCTGTACTCAAAAAACGACAGAAAAATCAACATCAACGGCAAGTCAATCAGATAAGACAACTTATCCACTGACGATTAAAAACTATCGAAAGAGTGTGGGAAGTGATTCGAAAGCAGACCCAACTTGGCCTGAAAGTACGCAAACATTTACGCATGTACCTAAAAAAGTACTAGCCAATACCCGCCCGATGGCTGAACTTTTACTCCATCTCGGACTTGAAAAATCAATCGCAGGTGTAGGGGCAGTTTTTGGTGAGAAAGATGCGAGCGTTGCAGCAGAATTTGACAAGCTTAAAAGTCTAGGTGATAACTATATTCCGCAGGAAACAGCTTTATCAGTTGACCCAGATATGGTTTTTGGTCGTGGTGGCTTGTTTGAAAAATCTGAGTGGGGTGTTGGGACGGTTGAGTCCTTAAATGAAATGAACATCCCAACTTATATTATGAAGACATCCATCAAAGGCGGAACATTTGATTCGATTTATGGCGATATAGACAATCTCGGCAAAATTTTTAACGTGAAGCCTGCTGCAGATAAATTTAAAGGTGAGTTAAAAGCACGTGAAACGGCTTTGAAAGACAGTCTAAAAGATGTCAAGAAAACACAGACCTTTGCTTATATCCATTCCAATGACCCAGCTGACATCAGTGGTTATTCATTAACTGGTGATACATTCTCTGTTAGTTTGTTCAAAATGTTGAAGCTCAAACAAGCCTATGATGTGCCAACAGGTACGGTAAGTATTGAAAAAATCATAGAATCTGACCCAGATATGATCATCATTCCAAAATGGGATGACACAGATAACGCTGAAAAAACCGTTAAAGGTCTTTATAGTAGTGATAAAGTTTCAAACTTAAAAGCGATTAAAAATAAAAAAGTTTACATTCTGAACTATAACTATCTGTTTGGTTATAGTTATCAATCGCTTGCAGGATTTGAAGAATTTGCCAAAGTCATCTACCCTGAACTTGCCAAAAAATAGACGAGGTAACCAATGACAGAAACAAATTATGATGTTGTGATTGTAGGTGGTGGACCATCTGGCCTTTATAGTAGTTTTTCGTGTGGTATCCGTGGTTTAAAAGTTAAGTTACTTGAAGCACGCGCAACACTTGGGGGCAGAATTCCCTTATATCAGGAAAATATCATCTGGGATTTAGGGGGCGCTCAAGGCAAGTTAGCGAGTGATATTGCAAACAATCTATTAGATGCTGCTCAGCAATTCTCACCAGATATTACTTATAATCAACAAGTAAAGCACATCAAAAAAGAAGAAACCGGCTTTACCCTAACGACTCAAAGTGGGCAAGAATACCAATCAAAAACGGTTATTTTGGCATCAGCTTTAGGGATTATTCAGCCTAGAAAGCTGAAAATACCTGATACCTATGAAAATCTCCATTATCCTGTAAGTGAAGTGATTAACTTCAAGGCGTATACGGGTCAAACCGTCCTTCTCTATGGCAATCCTGACTCCCTGTCTAGCTATGCCATTCTACTCAAACAAGTCGCTAAATCGGTAATTTTAGTCACGAAAAAAACAAATTTTCCAAATACCGAACATTTTGCGACAAATGTTACTGTCTTAACGCAAGTTGAGGTAAGCAATTTTGCATCGGAAGGAGACTTTATCTCTGCCGTTACCTTATCCGATGGACAGATTATTCCTGTTTCGCAAGTCTTGATTCATCTGGGTATGAAACGGGAAACCAACACAATCACATTTGAGAATTTTGAATTAGAAACAGTTGACCAACATGGTCACGACTTCATTAAAAATAAAGCAGACACGACAACAAGTATTGAAGGTCTATATGTTGTTGGTGATTTAGGTAGCTATCCCGATAAAAACTATATGCTAGCGGCTTGTATGACAGAAGGCTCAAATGCAGCTGGCCAAGCTGCTCGTTATCTGTATAATACAGCAAGAGGACAACTCATTGTTTCAACACATAATGACGTTTTTAAGACTAAAAACATAGACATGGTTTTGCAATACTTTTCTTGATAGTAAAGGACGCCCTAAGCGTCTTTTTTTACCATTCTTTTACATGATTTTTACAAAAAAACGGCAGAACTTTTACACAAGATTTGGTGATTCAGCGGTATAATTATTTTTGTAAGGCAATGGTGCCTACAAAAAAAAAAAAATAATGACAAACATAAAAAAAATTAGTTCGCCTAAGCCTATCCAAGTTTGGACGATGAACGATTTTGATTTTAGTGGTCATTAGGTCTTGTAAAGGGAAAAAATCATGAAAAAATCAGTTTTGATCGCAGCAGCAGCTGTTTCACTTTTTGCACTTGCAGCTTGCGGACAAAAATCTTCAGGCACAGCATCTTCTTCATCATCAACAGCTAAGTCAGAAAAAATCACTGTCGCAGGCTCAACAGCCTTGCAACCTTTGGTAGAAGCTAATGTTGAGAGCTTTACACAAGAGAACACTAACCTACAAATCACTGTTCAGGGTGGTGGTTCAGGTCTTGGTTTATCACAAGTCTCAAGTGGCGCGATTCAGATTGGGAATTCTGACCTTTTCGCGGAAGAAAAAGATGCTAGCTTAGCAGAAAAAGTTAAAGACCATAAAGTTGCTGTTGTAGGTTTTGCGCCAATTGTTAATAAAGACATCAAACTTGATGGTTTGACAACTGATCAACTTAAATCGATCTTCTCAGGCAAAGTTAAGAACTGGAAAGAAGTCGGCGGGCAAGATCAAGCTATTACAGTGATCAACCGTGCTGAAGGTTCAGGCACACGCTTTAACTTTGAAAAATATGGTCTTGAAAACACACAAGTTGTTAAAGCAAGCGAACAAGATTCATCAGGTGCTGTTGTACAAATGGTTTCACAAACACCAGGTGCGATTAGCTATGTTGCTTTCTCAAATATCAAAGACAGCGTTAAAGCACTTGAACTTGATGGTGTGAAACCAACTGAAAAAAATGTGGCAACAAATGACTGGAAAATCTGGTCTTACGAGCATATGTATACAGAAAAAGGCAACACAACAGATGGTCAAGAAAAATTCATCACTGCTGTGACAAAAAATAAAGCACTCCTTGAAAAATTAGGTTACCTCTCTATCGAAGATATGAAAGTCACTCGCGATCAAGATGGTAAAATCAAATAAGACAACTCATTAGCATTTCAAATCGTTCAATGTTCAAAATCAATACGGTATTATACTCGTTCAAGCACAAAATCAAAACAGCTTTTGGCTAGTTTTAGTCAACTCTTCGTCAAGCATCCTTATCGTATACCTATACGTTTTCGGATGCTTTCCTTGATTTAACTAAAACTATCTCGAAATCTAGCGTTTTGATTTGATACTTGAGTGAGTATAACGATGCAAGTTTGACCTTTCAAATTTGCTAATACATAGCAAAACCTCCAAAGTTTTTACACAAAATTTACATTTATCCACGACATAAATGTTAAAATAGAAGTATTGAACGATTTGGAGGAGTTATGAGGAGAAAGATAGTGCTTTTGGCCTCAGCCTTGGTAGTCCTTGCGACATTATCAGGTTGTGCTAAGTGGATAGATAAAGGTGAATCAATTACGGCTGTAGGATCTAGTGCCTTACAGCCTTTAGTTGAGTCTGCCGCTGAAACATTTGCCCAAGAAAATCCAGGAAAATTTATTAATGTTCAGGGTGGTGGTTCGGGAACTGGCTTATCACAAGTTCAGTCTGGGGCTGTTCAAATTGGTAATTCGGACTTATTCGCTGAGGAAAAAGATGGGATTGATGCTAAAAAATTGGTCGATCATAAGGTTGCAGTCGTCGGGATTGCACCGATTGTCAATAAAAAAGTAGGCATTAAGGCTTTAACAACAGATCAGCTACGTCAAATTTTTACTGGTGAAATTAGGAACTGGAAAGAAGTTGGCGGCAAAGATCAGAAAATTGTCTTGATCAATAGAGCTACAGGTTCTGGTACACGTGCAACATTTGAGCGCTGGATTATGGATGGCAAACCAGCCAAAAACTCTCAAGAGCAGGATTCATCTGGTATGGTTAAATCTATTGTTGCGCAAACTCCAGGTGCGATCAGCTACCTTGCTTTTTCAAATATAGATACATCAGTGACAAAAATTTCACTTGATGGGTACGCTCCAACTACGGCCAATGTTGCCGATAACAGCTGGCCGATTTGGGCGTATGAGCATATGTATACCAAAGGCCAACCTAATAGTCTGACAAAAACATTTTTAGATTTTGTCTTGTCTGATACAGTTCAAGACAGTCTTGTTCAAAAAATGGGGTATATTTCTGTCAATCAGATGCACGTGGAACGTGATGCTGATGGTCATATCACTACAAAATAAAATAATATTGCCTAACGCTTAAATGAGGGGATATAATGAGGCTTGTATGCTGAATCCTCTCAACACTGAAGGACATTTCTAAAAAATCGGACTTGTGACTTTTGGCTAAATTTTCCGATAACTTCGTTAGAGCTCTGCACCGTGCAAACGCACGCCTTGTCGCTTTGCCTCGCTCTCGAAAAATTTATCTCAAAAAACACAAGAGTATTTTCTAGAGATGCCCTTAATATAGAAATTAAATCGAATGAAAAAAGAAAATATTCAAGAAAAGTTACTTTCTAAATCAAAAAATTCCCAACTAGAGAAATTTGGCAAGACAATTACCTTCTTTTGTATTGCTGTGATTGTCTTTGTTGTTGCTATGATTTTCTTCTTTGTCGCACAAAAAGGGTTCTCAACCTTTTTTGTTGACAAGATTAATCCATTCAAATTCTTATTTGGGACGACTTGGAATCCATCAGAGCTTGGTCCTGATGGCAAACCTTTAGTTGGTGCACTACCGATGATTACTGGGTCACTTATCGTGACGGTTTTGTCAGCGATTTTGGCGACACCTTTTGCAATTGGTGCTGCCGTCTTTATGACAGAAATCTCACCAAATCGTGGTGCTAAATTATTGCAACCAGTTATTGAATTATTGGTTGGTATTCCGTCTGTTGTTTATGGCTTTATCGGTTTGACAGTCGTTGTACCAGCTATTCGTGCTGTCTTTGGCGGAACTGGTTTTGGTCTTTTATCGGGTATCTTCGTCCTTTTTGTTATGATTTTACCAACCGTTACTTCCATGACAGTGGATGCTATGAAAGCTGTGCCTAACTTTTATAAAGAAGCTTCACTCGGTTTAGGCGCAACACGATGGCAAACAATTTGGCGTGTCTTACTTCGTGCAGCAGCACCTGGTATTCTAACCGCTGTCGTATTTGGCATGGCTAGAGCCTTTGGTGAAGCCTTGGCCATTCAGATGGTTGTTGGTAATGCCGCAATTTTGCCAACAAGTTTGACATCTCCTGCGTCAACTCTGACTTCTGTCTTGACGCAAGGTATCGGAAATACGATCATGGGTACAGTTCAAAATAATGTTTTATGGTCACTCGCATTGATTTTATTGCTCATGTCTTTATTATTTAACATCGGAATGCGCGCTATTGCGAAGAGAGGAAGCTTATAATGAATCCTAAAAAAGTTGATAAAATGGCAACAAGTGTCCTCTATATTATTTCTGGCATTATCGTTGTCATTCTGGCGTCTTTATTGCTCTATATTCTCGTTCGAGGGGTGCCACATATTTCTTGGCATTTCTTGACGAGTCCCTCAAAAGCCTATGAAGTAGGCGGTGGGATTGGTATTCAGCTCTTTAACAGTATCTTCTTACTTGTGATTACGATGATTATTTCATTTCCATTATCACTCGGTGCGGGAATTTATTTATCTGAATATGCCAATCAAAAATCTTGGGTGACTAATTTGGTTAGAACATCAATTGAAATTTTGAGTTCATTACCATCAGTTGTTGTAGGTTTGTTTGGTTTCTTGATTTTTGTTGTTCAGTTTGGTTATGGTTTCTCGATTATCTCAGGTGCTTTAGCCTTGACCGTTTTTAATCTCCCTTTGATGACGCGTAATGTCGAAGAATCGCTAAAAGCGGTGCATCATACGCAACGTGAGGGTGGTTTAGCGCTTGGCTTATCGCGGTGGGAAACAGTCTTACACGTGATTGTACCAGAAGCCTTGCCAGGTATCGTGACAGGCGTTGTCTTGTCATCTGGCCGTATCTTCGGTGAAGCAGCAGCGCTAATCTATACAGCAGGTCAATCTGCTCCTGCCCTTGACTGGTCAAACTGGAACCCTATGTCAGTTAGCTCACCTATTTCTATTTTCCGTCAAGCAGAAACTTTGGCTGTTCATATCTGGAAAGTCAACGGCGAAGGCACTGTACCAGATGGTGCAGCAGTCTCTGCAGGTGCGAGTGCTGTCCTCATTATCTTTGTTCTTTTGTTTAATTTCGGAGCACGCTTTATCGGCAAGAAAAATCATAGCAAATTGACAGCATCATAAAATAGCAAGAAAGACTTTGAGCGGACGTTATACGCCTTCAAGTACAAAATCAGAAAGCTTTTGCCTAATTTTAGCCAACTCATCGTCAAACGTTCTTAACGTACATCTATACGCTTGCGAATGTTTTCCTTGATTTGTCTAAAATTAGTACAAAATCTTGTGTTTTGATTTTATACTTGAATGCGTATGTTTGCGAATGACCTTGCTTGGCAGGAGCGTAAGCGGAGGTCAAGTTTCAAGATTTCTCGTTGTGAAATCTAAGAAAGGAACAACACTAGTATGGCAACTTATGATTGGCAAGAACGTCATATCATTGGCCTTGATGGTCGTGAGATAGCCCTTGAAACGAAAGATTTACACGTTTTTTATGGCAGTAACGAATCCATTAAAGGGATCGATATGAAGTTTGAAAAAAATAAAATCACTGCTTTGATAGGACCTTCTGGGTCTGGTAAATCAACTTACCTGCGCAGTTTGAATCGGATGAATGATACGATTGCGATTGCAAAAGTAACAGGTGAGATTAACTATCAAGGTGTTGATGTGAACAAAGAAAACGTCAATGTTTATGAAATGCGTAAGCATATCGGGATGGTTTTCCAACGTCCCAATCCTTTTTCAAAATCAATTTATCGTAATATTACTTTTGCGCTTGAGCGTCAAGGTATTAAAGATAAAAAAACACTGGATGAGATTGTTGAAACATCTCTTAAGCAAGCGGCACTTTGGGATCAGGTGAAAGATGACTTAGATAAGTCTGCTTTAGCACTTTCAGGTGGTCAGCAACAGCGTCTATGTATTGCGCGTGCGATTGCGGTTAAACCAGATATTTTATTGATGGATGAACCAGCATCAGCGCTAGATCCGATTTCAACGATGCAGCTAGAAGAAACGATGATGACACTCAAAGAAAATTATACAATCATTATCGTGACGCATAATATGCAACAAGCAGCGCGTGCAAGTGATTATACTGGATTTTTCTATTCAGGTGATTTAATCGAATATGATAAAACAGCAAAAATATTTACGCGCCCTGAGCTAAAATCTACTGGGGATTATGTATCAGGACATTTCGGTTAAAATGTTGGGTCGCATGGTTGAAGACCTTAAAATGTCAAGAGACGATTAATGCGCCTGACCAATAAGATTAAGGAAACATTATGACAGAACCTATTTTACAAGTGAAAGATTTATCGCTTTTCTATGGCAAAAAGCAATCATTATTTGATATCAACATGGATTTTTATCCGGGTGAGATCACTGCCTTGATTGGCCCATCAGGATCAGGGAAATCGACACTTTTACGCTCAATTAATCGGATGAATGATTTAGTTCCCTCAGCTAAAGTGACGGGAAAAATCATGTATAAGGATAGTGATATTTACAGCCCAAAAACAGATATGGTTGAGCTGCGTAAGGAAATCGGCATGGTTTTCCAACAGCCTAACCCGTTCCCTTTTTCTATCTACGAAAATGTGATTTATGGCTTGCGACTTAAAGGTATCAAAGACAAGGCGATTTTAGATGAAGCAGTTGAGGAGTCATTGAAAGCTGCTAATGTTTGGGATGAAGTCAAGGATAAGCTACATAGTTCAGCGCTTGGTCTCTCAGGTGGTCAGCAGCAACGTGTTTGTATTGCTCGGGTTCTAGCTGTCAATCCTGATATTCTCTTGCTAGATGAACCGACATCAGCACTTGACCCAATTTCCTCTGGTAAAATTGAGACAATGCTGTTAGACTTAAAAGAGAGATATACGATTTTAATCGTGACACACTCAATGCAGCAAGCCAGTCGAATTTCTGATCGGACAGCCTTTTTCTTAAATGGTGAACTGATCGAGTACGATAAAACTAAGAAAATTTTCTTGGATCCAAAAGAACAGTCAACATCGGACTATGTGACGGGTAAATTTGGTTAAGCGTGTACCATCATACGCTGATTTAAAAACTCGTCTTAAAGACCTACTAAGAAAGGAATGATATGTTAAGAACACAATTTGAAGAAGAACTTAATAAATTGCACAACCAGTTTTATTCGATGGGCACGCAAGTGTCTGCTCAAGTCAACCGTTCTGTCCGTGCTTTCGTCAGTCATGATCGTGATTTGGCAGAAGAAGTGATTGAAGCTGACCAACAAATCAATGATCAAGAAACAAAATTGGAAACTAAGTCATTAGAAATGATTGCTTTACAACAACCAGTCTCACATGATTTGCGGACAATTATCACTGTTTTGAAAGCCTCTTCAGACTTAGAACGTATGGGTGACCACGCAGTTTCTATCGCCAAAGCAACGATTAGCCTGAAAGGTGAAGAACGTATCCATGTCGTTGAAGAAGATATTTCACTCATGGGTGAACGTGTCAAATCAATCGTGGATGCGGCACTCAACGCCTACATTCAAGGTGATGCTGAGCGCGCGCGCGAAATCGCCCATTGGGATGACACAGTTGACCAAATGTATGGTGAAATTCAAAACAAGACATTATCAGCTATGGAAGAAAATAAAGAAACGATTACAACAGGTAAAGACTATTTGTTGACAATCATGTACCTGAAGCGGATTAGCGATTACGCTAAAAATCTGTGTGAGTGGATTGTTTATCTGAAAACTGGTAAGATCGTTGAATTATAAAATTCAAAAAACTAATACAATTGCTTTGTACTCAAAGCAGTTGTATTTTTTTGTATTGTTTTTTATCAATTGTTAATTTTTGATGTGATTGTAGATGGATTAGATCATAAAAGCTATTTTCGACTGTAGTTTATGATAAAATAACAAATAGCTCAATCAACGATTAAGGGATAAGGATAGGACATGATAGCGAATTTAAAGAGAATTAGTAGGGATAAAACATTTTTAGTGACCTTGGTTTTAGCAATTCTTGCTTTAAGCCTGGGTACTGTTCACCTAAGGGATATTGATTTGAAAACGCTTCTTGCTTTGTTCAGTCTCATGGTCACAATTGCGGTTTATGCGAAGTTGCACCTGCTCAGATATATCGCAAATATCATCATCGAAAAATGTCAGTCAGTTAGAGCGATTGCCATGGTAGTTTTGCTCTTTTCTTTTTTAGGTGCTATGCTGTTTACCAATGATGTGGCGATTTTGACGCTGATTCCTATCGTTTTTAATATCAGAAAGCAGGTCAAACTGCCGACGATTGGGGTGGTGAGTCTAATGACGGTTTACGCTAATCTTGGCAGTGCTATGACACCTTTTGGTAATCCTCAAAATCTTTATTTAGTGTCTTATTTTCATCTGGATATCTTGGCTTTTTTGAAGCTGTCGCTACCGATTGGCTTGATCAGTTTGGCAACGCTATTCATCATTTTATTTGGTTTTTCAAAGGCTAAAATAGCGGCCGTTAAGACACCTCATATTGACGTTAAGTTCAAGCAAGTAGTTGTTTTAGGTGTTACAACATTTGTTGTCCTATTTGGTGTCTTGTCGGTTATCTCAATTTGGTTTGCTTTGGTTGCTAGTTTAGCCTGTGCTTTCTGGATTAAGGGAGAGATTGTAGCAGAAGTGGACTACGGCATTATTTTGACCTTTATCAACTTCTTTATCATCGTCGGTGCGGTCAGTCGAATTCCCTCAATTCATGATGTTCTGTCGACTTATATGGCACATAACAGTTCAGTCTTTGTGACTTCTGTTGGCATGAGTCAAGTTATCAGTAATGTCCCAGCGGCGGTTTTGCTCTCTAAATTTACGACTCGCGTTGGTGCTTTATATATCGGTGTTACTGTTGGGGGGCTAGGGACTTTTATTGCCTCTTTGGCTAATCTGCTCGCCTTCAGACAGTATCAGGCATTTTCTCATGATGGCACGGTCAAAAAATTTGTCCGCCAATTTACCTTGATCAATGTTGTCTATCTGGCAATCTTTTTCGGTATTGGATTTGTTTTAGTGACAATTTAATTTTTCGAGTTAAATGTCTTTACAAAAAATAAGGCACATGGTAATATTGACTTATCAACTGTTGACCGGTCAATGATAGTTGAAGAAGGGAGAGAGAATCTTGACACTTGTCAATAAAAGTAAGCTACTCTATCAATTAAAGTTAGCCAATCAGGAATTGGTCAGCCAATTTGAAAAGAGTACTGGTTTTAGTATTACACGATATGAAATGCTCTTATTTCTCAATGCGCAGGGACCTTGTTCTCAAACGCAATTACAACATGAGTTGGGAATCGATCGTGCGGCTGTGACTCGTCATCTCAAACGACTACAGGATTTATCCTATGTCACACGAAAAAGAAATGATCTCAACAATCGTGAAGTCTATGTTCAGATTACTGATTTTGCTCAAAAAGAACTGGCTAACTGTGAGCAGCACCATGAGTCCTTGGAAAAGGACCTGTACTTCGGACTTAGTGATGAAGAAGAAGTCCAACTCTTAACCCTCTTAAATAAAATAACTAAATGAAAGAAGCTATGTTATATAATGACAACTTTAAAAAATAATGATTTCTCAGATATTGCCTACAACAGAAAATCAATCCGTGTTTATGATGAGACGGTTAAAATTTCACATGAAGAAATGTTGGAAATGATTGAGGAGGCTACACTTGCACCTTCTTCAGTGAATATGCAACCTTGGCGTTTTGTTATCGTTGAAAGCGATGAAGAAAAAGCTAATTTGAAACCACTCATCCGTTTCAACACACGTCAAAATGATACATCATCTGCTATGATTTTGATTTTTGGTGATATGCTATGTTATGAATTTGGTGAAGAGATTTATGACAAAGCTGTTGCCGAAGGTAAAATGTCACAAGAAGTGCGTGACCAACAAATTGGTGCAATCATTCCTTACTACAAAAACTTCACACGTGAACAAATGAACGACGTTGTTAAAATCGACTCTAGTTTGGCTGCTATGCAATTGATGTTGAGCGCGCGTGCACATGGTTATGACACTAATCCAATTGGTGGATTTGAAGCAGATCAATTAGCAGCAGCATTTGGTTTGGATCCTGAACGTTTTGTACCAGTTATGGTACTTTCTATCGGGAAAGCAGCAGAAGTTGGTTATGATTCAGTTCGCTTAGCTGCTGATAAATTTACAACATTTAAATAAGAACATCATCTAAAAGAGGGAATTAAAATGACTATTTTATCTACTATACTCGCTACTTTGGTTGCGCTTGAATTCTTTTACATTATGTATATTGAAACAATCGCAACAACTTCAGACGCAACAAGTCGTATTTTCAACATCGCCAAAAATGATTTGAAAAACGAGACAATTAATGTTCTCTTGAAAAACCAAGGTGTTTACAACGGTTTAATTGGTTTGGGACTGCTTTACAGTGTCTATCTATCATCAGCATCAGTTGAAATAACACGGCTCATCTTGATTTACATCATTCTTGTTGCGCTCTATGGTAGCGTAACTAGCAATAGAAAAATCATTTTGACCCAAGGTGGTCTAGCGATTCTCGCCTTGATTGCAACATTTTTAAATTTTTAAGTAACATCTTTTCTAAAAAACACTTAGGTGTTTTTTTTTGATTTCCCCGATTTCCCCTGAAATATGGTAGAATATGGAGGAAAAAAGTTGCGTTTACGCAGACAGTCGAATCAAAAATAACTGAGAACATGAGGTGAAAATGGAAAGTATAGAAAAGTATGTCGCATTTGACTTGGAATTTAATACAGTAGATGATACTGAGCATCTGATTCAAGTATCGGCAGTTCGTTTTGACAATGGTAATGAAACGGCAAATTTCGATGCTTTTGTTTATTCGGATGTGCCACTTAACTCTTTTGTTGTCGGGTTGACAGGCATTACGCAAGAAAAGGTTTTGACAGCAGATAAGGCAGAAACCGTCTTATCAGACTTGAAAACTTTTATTGGGGACTTACCTGTTATCGGCTATAATGCCAATAAATCCGACCTGCCAATACTACTTGCGAATGGTCTCGATTTGACCGACGCTTATGCCTTAGACGTCTATGAAATTGCTGATAGCATGCGCGACAATAAACTGCATGGGATGAAGAACTTCCAGTTAAAATCTATAGCTGAATTTTTCAATGTCGTTGAGAGAAATGCGCACAATGCCTTGGCTGATGCTAGAATGACTGCGCGTGTTTACGAGGCCATGAAAGATACACAAGAAGCCGAGAAACTGTTAAGTAAGCAGAATGAAAAAGAGATTAACGATGACGATAATCCCTTTGCTGGCTTGGCTGGTTTATTTTAAAAGTGGCTTAAAAATGCCCCACAATCGCAATTAAGGTGTCCGTAATTTCTTTCGGACTTTCTTTTTTTCCACGCTTAATCCATAATTGGACCATTCCGAAAATAGCATGGGCAGAATAGGTAGTTTGATAATCTATCCTAATCTGATCCAGCTTTTTTTGCCCTAAATGTGTTGGAATGACTGTTTTTAGTAAGGCTTTTAATTTTTGACGGAGGAAAATATGAATTTCTCGAGTACCATTTTCAGAAAGTAAAGCGGACAGAACAGATTCTTGATACAGAAAATCAAATATTTCAAATATAGCAGTGGGTACATCGGTACCGTTTTGATCAAAAATCGTTTCGACTCTAGTGAAAAAGACACTTTGATATTGATCAATCATCTCATACTTATCTTGATAATGCGTGTAAAAGCTAGAGCGACTAATTCCTGCACGTTTGACTAATTCTGTTGTTGTAATTTGGTCAAACGTTTTTTCTTTGAGTAAGTCGCTCATTGCCATTTCAATGGATCGACGGGTTTTAGTAATTCGAATATCAGTCATGATGAAAGCCTTTTCTATAAATTTTTTAAAACAATAATGAACAGAGTGTCTATTTTCTTGTATCAAATACTTGATATCTCATCTACAAGTATTATAATAAAAAATATAAATAAAGACAAGGTGTCCAAAAAAACGTCATTAAAGGAGATAGTAATGATCAAAAAAGAATGGCAAGTCATTCTAAAAAATAAGTTTCTTATTGTCATTATTGTGGCATTAGCAACAATACCAGCACTTTATAATCTGATATTCCTCAGTTCGATGTGGGATCCGTACGGTAAAATATCCGACTTACCTGTTGCTGTAGTCAATGAAGATAAGTCAGCATCGATTAACGGTAAAACAGTTAACTTGGGCGACGACCTAGTCGATGAATTAGGGAAAAGTCGTGATTTGGCTTATCATTTTGTGAGTCACAAAACTGCACAAAAAGGGCTCAAAGATGATAAGTATTATATGCAAATCACAATTCCTAGTGATTTCTCAAAAAATGCAGGTAGTCTCGTAAGTAACGATCCGACCAATGCCGTGATTCATTATCAAACATCTGTCGGTCATAACTTTATCGCAAGCAAAATGAGCGAATCTGCTATGGAAAAGCTAAAAGAAAAAGTTTCCGAAAACATCACCAAAACCTACATGAAAACGATTTTTGAAAATCTGACAACTTTGTCAGATGGTGTAACGAAGGCTGCAGATGGTAGCGATCAGTTAGTCGATGGTAGTGGTGAATTAAAATCGGGTGCTAACCAAATCGCGACAAACTTAGATAAACTCTCATCATCAAGCTTAACCTTTAAAGACGGTGCAGAGACCTTGAACGTTGGCCTAGGCCAATATACAGCTGGTGTGACAACGCTCTCTAATGGTGCCAATGATTTATATCAAGCCGTTACCAAGTACACCAATGGCGCCACTCAAGTTGCTGAAGGCAATAGTAAATTGAATGCGGCATCTGGTCAGTTATCAGCTGGTATTTCCGAATTAGCAACTAAGACTCAAGAAGTCGATCAGTTGGTAGCGGGAAGTGCAAAATTGAGCCAAGGTTTAAGCCAGCTTTCTGATGGTTTGACCTTGAAAAACGTGTCGGATATAGAAAAGCTAGAAGGTGGATTAGAGCTTCTAAATCAAAATCTACAAAATTATAAGACAGCAGTTACAGCAGCATCTGTTCCGCCAGAAATAGCGCAAGATTTGGCTAATATCGCAGCAAGTTTACAAACGATGTCAAATGAAGCGAAAGCCGAACAAGAAGAAAAAATGGCTAAGCTAGTTGCAACGGATGCTTATCAAAAAGCGACGGATGCAGAAAAAGCAACACTTACCAGCTTAACAGTACCAAATGCTGTTTCAAGCATCCAAAATATTGAAGGCAATTTGGCTGATTTGCAACAACAATTGACGACCATGCAAAATAAAAATGCAGCAACAGTTAGTCAGCTTGCAGATAGTAGTCAAGGATTATTGCCAACTGCCAAAGGCGCCTTAGCGCAATTGGTCACTGGTTTTGCGACTGCTAAAGATAGTGTAGACGGTATCTTTTTACCTGGTGCGCAACAAATTAGCCAAGGAACCGCTCAGCTAAAAAATGAATTAACAACTGGCGCAGACCAATTAACATCAGGTGTCTCACAATTTAGCGCAGCAACAGCCCAATTAAACACAGGTGCGCAAACCTTAGTCAGCAACAACGCTCAGCTCACAGCTGGTGCTGCTAAACTTGCGACCGGTGCCAACCAATTGAACCAAAATTCAGCTAAATTACGAGAAGGTTCAGGACAGTTAGCAAACGGTGCAGGCCAAATTTCAAATGGTGCCACTCAGTTAGCAACAGGTGCTAATACCTTAACGACAGGCATCGGAACGCTCCAAAATGGTGCCAATACATTAGCAACTGGCCTGGGTGAAGCAAGAACAAAACTCGCTGCGAACCAAACTGGACAAACCAACGCTGAGAAGATTGCAGAGCCACTTAAAGTGACCCACACAGATAAAGATAACTCGTCCAAAAATGGTGTTGGTATGGCACCATACATGATGTCTGTTGCCTTGTTTGTCGGAGCAGTTGCGACCAACATGATTATTTCAGGTAGTTTATCAGGTGAAAAGGCTAAAAATCGTCGTGATTACTTATTGGGTCGATTGGCTGTCAATGGCGTAATTGCTGTTGGTGAAGGTGTCCTAGTTTATCTTGCGGTTCATGTGCTAGGGCTATCTGCCAATCACGAATTCGCCATGTTTGGTTTCACGATTTTGGTCGCCTTTACCTTTATGTTCATCGTGACCTTCTTTAATACTTGGTTAGGAAAACCGGGTGCCTTCCTCATGCTGATTTTGCTTTTGTTACAACTAGCAGCCAGTGCAGGCACTTATCCACTTGCCTTGACAAGTACATTCTTCCAAAAAATTAATCCTTGGATGCCAATGACTTATGCTGTCACAGGGTTCAGAGAAGTGATTTCACTAACAGGACAAATTGGTCAAGAAACAGGAATTCTTCTTGTTTTGTCAATGATTTCTCTCGTCCTCCTTGCTCTAGTCGGCAACAAAAAAGCTAAATCATAATCAGATTTAGCTTTTTTTATAGTAGCAGATTTTCAAGAGTTTTGGCGACACCATCTTCATCATTACTGTAAGCAATTTGCTTATCAGCATGTGCAAGAAGTATATTACTAGCATTTTTCATGGCGTATCCAGTTCCTGCTAGTTTAAGCATTTCAATGTCATTATGTTCATCACCAAAAGCAATTAAGTCTGAGGTGTCTTGATCATTAAGTTTGAGTAAATGCTTAAGTGCTGATGCTTTGCTGACACCTTTAGGGACGACTTCTAAAATACCATTTTGACCACCCCAGGCGCTGACGTTGACTTGATTGCTAAAATAATCATCTATGTGGTTGGCTAACTGTAATTTATCTGTAAAACGTGTCTGGAGTAGGATGGCATTAGGATCATCATCCAGCTTTTCCATCCGCATCTGATGATAAGGTTCGAAGTTGTTAATACCAAAAAGGCTAGGACTAGCATGTTCAAACGAATTAATGAAGAATTTACGGCGAAATTCTGCGGCTAGGAAATCAAGTTTAAAGGCTTGTTGCTTTTTAATGAGGTCAAAGACGAGAGATCTATTAATGTGCTTAGACACGGCGTGCTCCCAGTTTTTACCAGGAATGGTGGTCATGGCACCATTGAAATTAATCATCGGTGTTTCAAGACTTAAATCATTGTAGATTTGAATCGCCATACGATAGGGGCGACCTGTTGCGATAACAATCTGATGTCCCTCTTTTCTGACGGATTGGAAGATATTTTTTGTATAGTCTGAGATTGTGATACCATCGGATTGCAAGGTTGTACCATCAAGGTCAATGGCAATTAATTTTTTGTTTGTCATGTGTTGATTTTTGCGTGAGTTAACATGAGGATCAACTCAAGCCTTCCTAGTGTTGATTTTAGTGCTCTTTATCTAGTATAACATTTTTCGGAACGAACGCTAGTTTTTAGGAATATATGTCAGAATGAAATGTTATATGATTTGATTTAGAAATCAAAACAGTCTTATCTTATAAAAATCCGAACATTTAATCAGTAAAGTCAATTAATTCTGTGCGTTTACCTTGAAAGTCCTGATAGCTTACATTAGAATAGGTTAGTATGCTCCATTCACCATAAAACCAGAATACTTTTGGTTATTTTTCATCACTTCGTTGTTAAAAAGTTTTGCCGTATACCTATACGCCTTTGCCTTTTTGCCTAGAAGTGATGAAAAATAGTTCAAAAGTTTGTTCTTATTTTATAGCAAATTGAGTATATTACTAATTTATTTTTGATGGAAGAAGGATATTATGGATAAGTTTTTTAAACTTAAAGAGAGCGGCACAACGGTCAGTCGCGAGATTATGGCAGGATTGACAACGTTCTTTGCGATGAGCTATATTTTATTTGTCAATCCAGATATGTTATCGAAAACGGGTATGCCCTACCAAGCTGTTTTCTTAGCGACAATCATTGCCTCTGTTATCGGGACTTTGATTATGGGACTTTTTGCTAATGTTCCTTATGCACAAGCGCCAGGTATGGGGCTAAATGCTTTCTTTACGTTTACAGTGGTTTTTGGTCTTGGTTATTCTTGGCAAGAAGCGCTTGCGATGGTGTTCATTTGTGGGATTATCAATATTCTAATCACAGTGACTAAAATTCGTAAAATGATTATCAAAGCCATTCCTGAGAGCATCCAACACGCTATTGGTGGTGGTATAGGGGTATTTATTGCTTATATCGGAATTAAAAATGCTGGTCTATTGAAATTCACACTTGACCCAGGGACTTATACTGTCGTTGGTAAAGGTGCGGATAAAGGAACGGCTACAATTGAAGGTGCAGCATCTGCTGTCCCAGCTTTGGTTAACTTTAACCAACCAGCTGTTCTTGTCGCTTTAATTGGTATTGCTATTACAGCGATTTTGGTTGTTAAAAATGTTAAAGGTGCGATTTTAATTTCAATCGTTGCAACAACTGTTTTGGCAATTTTTGCTGGTGTGGTTGATTTAAGCGCGATTGACTTTAAAGCTAACTCTCTTGGTTCAGCTTTTAATGAATTAGGTGATACTTTTGGTGCTGCTTTTAGTCATAAAGGCATGGGAACGTTGTTCTCTGATTCTGCTAAAATTCCACAAGTTTTGATGACAATTTTGGCTTTCTCGTTGTCTGACACTTTTGATACTATTGGGACATTCATTGGAACAGGTCGACGTTCAGGTATTTTCTCAGAAGAAGATGAAGCGTCTCTTGAAAATGGTTCTGGTTTCTCATCTAAAATGGATAAAGCCTTGTTTGCAGATGCAACAGCAACTTCTATTGGTGCGATTTTTGGAACCTCAAATACAACGACTTATGTTGAATCGGCAGCCGGCATTGGTGCTGGTGGTCGTACTGGTTTGACATCAGTTGTCACAGCAATTTGTTTCATCTTGTCATCAGTTTTACTACCATTTATCTCAATCGTGCCGAGTGCAGCAACAGCACCAGTTTTAATTATCGTTGGTGTCATGATGCTTGGCTCATTTAAGGACATCAACTGGACTGATTTGGAAGAAGCGATTCCTGCTTTCTTTGCGTCAATCTTTATGGGTCTTGCTTACAGCATTTCATATGGTATCGCCGCAGGTTTCATTTTCTTCGCCATTACAAAAGTTGTAACAGGAAAAGTCAAAGAAGTTAGCCCAATCATCTGGGTGGTCAACTTCTTGTTTATCATTAACTTTATTATCTTGGCAATCATTTAATATCCTTTTGGTAGTGCTGAGTATTTCGTTAAGCCATACCAAATTGTGACAAAATCTTAAAGCGTTCGTAAACTATTACGACGTTTTTTTGATATAATTTAGAAGGTAACATTTTTAGTTAATACTGTTTCGCTTTAAAATTTAGCATTTTTAAAGCGAAACAGTATAAGAAAGAAAGTAGGTCAGATTTTGACTTTAACACATAGAAGAAATACCCGTGCTGTCAAAGTTGGTGATGGTCCAAATGCTGTTATCATTGGTGGTCGTAACAAAGTGATTTTGCAATCCATGTGTACGACTAAGACACAGGATGTCGCAGCGACGGTTGAGCAAATCAATCAGCTTGAAGAAGCGGGCTGTCAATTAGTACGTGTTGCTGTGCCTGATATGGCAGCAGCGATTGCGATTAAAGAGATTAAAGCTCAGATTAATATTCCTTTAGTGGCAGATATTCACTTTGACTATCGTTTAGCTTTGCAGGCGATCGAGTCAGGTGTTGATAAAATTCGGATTAATCCTGGGAATATTGGTCGTAAAGACCGTGTGGCTAAAGTCGTAGAGGCTTGTAAAGCACATCATATCCCGATTCGTATTGGGGTAAATGCAGGCTCACTTGAAAAGAAATTTTTGCAAAAATATGGTTATCCAACTGCCCAAGGGATGTTGGAATCAGCAATTGAGCACGTTGAAATCTTAGAAGAATTAGATTTCCATGATATCATCATTTCGATGAAAGCATCTAATGTTGAATTGGCACTTGAAGCTTATAAATTAGCTGCTGAACGCTTTGATTATCCTCTTCATTTAGGGATTACAGAGGCAGGGCCTTTGTTCTCTGGTTCTGTTAAATCAGCTGCTGGTATGGGTGCGCTTTTATCACTTGGTATTGGTGATACTATGCGGATTTCTTTATCAGCTGACCCACGTGAGGAAATTAAGGTTGGTCGTGAAGTGATTAAATCATTTGGTTTGATTGATAATGCGGCAACACTTGTTTCTTGTCCAACTTGTGGTCGGATTGAAATTGATTTAATCCCAATCGCACAAGAACTTGAAGCATATATTGGCAATATTAAAGCACCTATCACCGTAGCAATTCTTGGCTGTGGTGTTAATGGTCCTGGTGAAGCGCGTGAAGCTGATATTGGTCTTGCGGGCGGTGCAGGTAAAGGCATGCTTTTTAAAAAAGGTAAAATCATCAAGACAGTGGACGAAGCTGTCATGTTAGAAGAATTTAAAGCTGAAATTGATGCCATGTACAAACATTACCAAGAAACGGGTAAACTACATGACGATGAAACAATTGACGCTTCGGAAAATAATTAAAGAAAAATCCTGAGTTATTAAAAGTGAACAGTAAATTAGGCAGTCAATTTGATTGCCTAATTTTTTCATCTTGTTTTCGGAAACGTATCAAGTCATAAAATAAGTAAAAACCGAACAATCGTACTGTATTGTCTCTTAAATCGAAGATTTTTACTGTATTTTGCTTAACAATAAGTGTAAAATAAAGGTCATGAGATGTTTCTAAAGTCGCGTTATAGCAATTATGCTCAAATCAGTATAACAGACATATAGAAACCACAGAAAAATTTAAAGAATGGTGCAAAATGACTTACGAAGTAAAATCACTTAACGAAGAATGTGGTCTATTTGGTGTTTGGGGGCATCCTGAAGCTGCCAGGCTAACTTATTTTGGCTTGCATGCTTTACAACATCGAGGCCAGGAAGGCGCAGGCATCATCTCAAATGATAAAGGAAAACTCAAAGGACATCGAGACCTTGGCCTCTTATCAGAAGTTTTTAGAGATGAAAAGCATCTTGAGAAATTGACAGGCCATGCGGCAATCGGTCATGTCCGCTATGCAACTGCAGGTTCAGCGTCAATTGATAATGTGCAACCATTTTTATTCAATTTTTACGATGCTCAACTCGGACTTTGTCATAATGGTAATTTGACTAATACGCGAACATTAAAACGTGAGTTAGAATCTAAAGGTGCGATTTTCCACAGTAACTCAGATACGGAAATTCTCATGCATTTAATTCGTCGTGGTTTTTCGACTAACCTCATGGATAATGTTAAATCTGCGCTTAACACGGTTAAAGGTGGCTTTGCCTACCTTTTAATGACAGATGATAAAATTATCGCAGCACTTGACCCTAACGGGTTCAGACCACTGTCAATTGGTCAGCTGACGAATGGTGCCTACGTCATTGCCAGTGAAACTTGTGCTTTAGATGTCGTTGGTGCCACTTTTGTTCAGGATGTCTTGCCAGGACAAGTCGTAACTATTGATGATAAAGGTGTGCATATTGATACCTATACGACCCATGTTGACATGAAAATTTGTAGCATGGAGTTTATCTATTTTGCGCGTCCGGATAGTAATATCAATGGTGTCAATATCCATACAGCCAGAAAAAATATGGGGCGTCTTTTAGCCAAAGAAAATCCACATATTGAAGCAGATATTGTGGTTGGTGTGCCTAATTCATCGCTTTCTGCAGCCTCAGGTTTTGCAGAGGAGTCAGGATTACCTTACGAGATGGGCTTGGTCAAAAACCAATACATCCAACGCACCTTCATTCAACCCACACAGGAATTACGTGAGCAAGGCGTTCGGATGAAACTTTCAGGCGTTCGCAGTGTTGTTGCTGGCAAGCGCGTTGTCATGGTAGACGACTCTATCGTGCGTGGTACAACTTCAAAACGAATCGTTAAGCTCCTTAAAGAAGCAGGCGCAGCAGAAGTCCATGTCGTCATTGCAAGTCCGCCCCTTGCTTATCCATGTTTCTACGGTATTGATATTCAAACTCGTCAGGAACTAATCGCAGCTAATCACACCGTACCAGAAATCAATGAAATCATCGGTTCAGATAGCCTCCATTTCTTGTCAATAGACGGTTTGAAAGAAGCTATTGGTCTAGGTGACCAAATCTGCACCTCTTATTTCGACGGCATCTATCCAACCCCACTCTATGATTACGAACACGATTATAACCTCGGGTTGAAAGAAAAAGTATCTTTTTATTAATTTAGGAAATGTAGTTTGAGCTCCTGTTCAGACTACATTTTTAATCGTTAGAGATTTCCAGATTCAGAAATCCTATCACTGCGTGCAATGCTACCAACTTGTGAAAAGGGATATGCTATAATAAATTATGAAGATTTTACCGAAAGATTTTAAGATAGGTTCTCGGACGGTCAAGACAGTCATTGCGGCTAGTTTGGCCATTATCATTGCAAACGCCTTACATTTGGAGTACGCCACAGCAGCAGGTGTCATTGCGATATTAAGTGTTGGTAATACTAAAAAGTCAACTTATCAAAGTGGTAAAAATCGCTTGCTTAATTTTTTAGTTGCCATGATGATATCTGTTATCTTGTTCTCAATTTTAGGACACCATGTCTTGGTATTTGGCCTTTTTCTATTGATTTTTATCCCTTATTCCGCTGCTTGTGGGATGTCAGAGGGTATCGCACCCAATGCCGTCCTAGTGACACATCTCTTGATAGCTAGCCAAATCACACCTCAGCTTTTGCTGAATGAATTTCTGCTTAATTTTATCGCTATATCCTTAGCTTTTATCGTTAATCTCAGAATGCCAAATTTTCAGGAAGAATTATCAGAACGAGAAAAGCGAGTGGAGCATCATTTTCGAGATTTATTTAAGCGCTTGAGTTTTATTATGAATAAACAATCTGAGCAAGCGCATTTTTTACATAAGGTAGAAGATTTAGAGCAGTATATTTCTGGAAGTTTAGCTTTGTCAAGGACACATATGGATAATCGATTTGGCGATGGTGATGCAGGAGCGAGTTATGACTACTTTGCCATGCGTGCCACACAAGTTGAAATTTTCCATGAAATTGCTGAGATATTACTTCAAATTGAAGTCACTGTTCAAAAAGACCAGTTGATAGGCTTGAACCAACTTTTTAAGGCGATTGGCAAAAGTTATGCCAAAGATAACGACGCAAAAGCGTTGATGCAACAAGTAAAAGAGACACTAGATATCTATCGAACGAGTGACCTACCCAAAACCCGAGAAGAGTTTGAGGCGCGTGCAAGACTTTTTCAGATTTTACAACTAATTCAGACCTTCATTCAAATTAAACGAGACTATGTACTAGAAAGTGAAACTTGAGGTGCCATGACTAAAAAACAAATCGAATCTTGTCTACTACTGATGCTAACAGCTTTTATTTGGGGCATTGCCTTTGTTGCTCAAAAAGTCGGTACGACCGATGTCGGACCACTGACTTTTAGTGCCAGTCGCTATTTTTTAGGAGGATTAGCTGTCTTACCTTGTGCTTATTTTTTTGCAGATAAAAACATGACCAAGGCCAAGCTCAAAACCTCTTTACTAGCGGGTAGTTTTCGTGGTGTTTTTCTGTTTATCGCCAGTTTCCTCCAACAAATCGGCATTCAATATACGACAGTTGGTAAGGCTGGTTTTATCACAACACTTTATATCATCATCATTCCTTTGATCGGATTAGCTTTCAAGAAAAAAGTCAGCCTGCGCATTTGGGTGAGTGTTGCCATTGCACTTCTAGGGATGTATCTGCTTTGTCTGGCAGGTGGTAGCTTTAATGTACAAACAGGAGATTTCTATATCTTCTTTTGTGCCATCGGCTTTGCCTGCCAAATCCTTTTTATAGACTATTATTTACCAAAAGTCGAGCCGATTTACTTCGCCATGACCCAGTTTTTCGTCGCAGCACTCATCTCACTTGCTTTGCTACCATTTTTTGAGCCACTTGAGTTGTCGGGAATCATCTCAGCCAGAGTTTCAATTTTATATGCCGGTCTGATTTCAGCAGGCATCGGCTACACCCTACAAATCATCGCTCAAAAGCACGTTAAACCCGTCGTGGCATCCATGATTATGAGCCTAGAGGCTGTCTTTTCACTCTTCGCAGGCTTTATCATCCTCGGAGACCGCCTGTCTAGCCGCGAACTCATTGGTTGTGCCCTCGTCTTTAGCGCCATTATCTTAGCCCAATTACCGACCAAGTCGGCCAATGCCAAGGCAGATATCATGCCAGAAATACTTTAAAATCAAGACAAGAAAAAATCCTCTATCTCAATTACTGCGACAGTAGACTGAGATAGGGGATTTTTATCATAGGTGTCAAAACTGCCTTATTTGACAAACATAGCGTCACCAAAGCTAAAGAAGCGGTAATGTTCATCAATGGCGTGTTGATAAGCGTCTAAGACAAATTCACGACCAGCAAAAGCAGAAACAAGCATGACTAAGGTAGACTTAGGCAAGTGGAAGTTGGTTGAAAAAGCATCAACGACTTGGAATTTGTAGCCTGGCTTAATGAAAATATTCGTCCAGTCGCTATCGTCTTGGACTTTGCCACCAAATTTTTGGGCAACGGATTCAAGTGTTCGAATTGATGTCGTCCCAACGGCAATCACACGTTTACCCGCAGCTTTTGTGGTATTGATAACATCAGCAGTCTCTTCAGGTAGGACATAAAACTCACTATGCATATCATGTTCTTCGATGTTGTCAACACTGACAGGACGGAAAGTACCGAGACCAACATGCAAGGTCACCCAAGCGATGTTCACACCTTTTGCTTTAATCTGAGCCAAAAGGTCATCCGTGAAATGAAGGCCAGCAGTTGGTGCAGCTGCTGAACCATTTTCTTTAGCATAAACAGTCTGGTAGCGACCTTGATCCTTGAGTTTTTCATGGATATAAGGTGGCAGCGGCATTTCACCTAGACTTTCGAGGACTTCTAAGAAAATGCCATCGTAGTTAAACGTGACGATGCGACCACCGTGGTCTAGGCTATCATCAATAACTGTCGCTGTCAATCGACCATCACCAAATGAAATCACAGTCCCATTTTTCAGTTTTTTAGCTGGTTTGGCGAGTACTTCCCAAGTATCGGCTACTGTATTTTTCAAGAGGAGGAGTTCGATATGACCGCCTGTGTCGGCTTTTTGGCCATGAAGGCGGGCGGGTAGCACACGTGTATTATTGAGCACCAGTGTATCACCAGTCTCTAGTTCATCAATGATGTCATAAAAGTGTTTATCTGTCATCGTTTGCGCCGTCTTATCAATGACGAGCAAGCGACTTTCAGAGCGTTTTTCAAGCGGTGTTTGGGCAATCAGTTCTTCGGGTAAGTCAAAATTAAAATCTTCTATATTCATAAAATAAATTATATCACTTTTAAGATGTAAATGCTTGACAAATTAACCCAATAGCGTTATAATTGGTCTATACCAATAATTGAATTGCTTGACATAAAGGAGAGACCATGAAAATCATTAAAGTTAAAAATCAACTCGAAGGGGCTAAAGTCGGCCTTGACATCTTGAAATCACAAATCGCAGCTGGCGCAAAAACATTTGGCTTGGCAACAGGCTCAACACCCGTTGAATTCTACAACCAAATCATCAACAGCGACATTGATTTTTCCGATAAAACTTCTATTAACCTTGATGAGTATGTTGGCCTTGACGGTTCTGATGAACAATCTTACCGTTACTTTATGAGCCAACATTTATTCAATGAAAAACCATTTAAAGAAAACTTCTTACCTGATGGCAAAGCAGCAGATTTAGAAGCTGAAACAAAACACTATGATGCGATTATTGATGCACATCCAATTGATTTCCAAATTTTGGGTATCGGTCACAATGGTCATATCGGTTTCAACGAACCTGGTACACCATTTGATATAACAACACATGTTGTAGACTTGACAGAAAGCACAATCAAAGCTAACGCGCGGTATTTCGAATGTGAAGCTGATGTGCCTAAAAAAGCAGTCTCTATGGGAATTGCAAGCATCATGAAATCTAAAACAATCGTCCTCATGGCTTGGGGTGAAGGTAAATCTGAGGCCATTAAAGCAATGGTTGAGGGTGAAATTACTGAAAGTATGCCGGCGTCAATCCTTCAAAAACATGATGATGTTATCGTGATTGTGGACGAAGCAGCTGCTAAATTGTTGAAATAAAACTTAAAACACTGAAAAAGTACTGCTATATTGCTTATAGTAGTGCTTTTTTTTAGGTATTATTGATATATTAGTTTGAATAATAAGTAAATTATGTTAAAATAATAATATAAAATAAGTCAAGATAATGATTAAGTGGTAAAAATATAATTGATTGAAAATAAAATGGTAAAAACTTGACAGAAAAGGAGGGGAATCGT
>NZ_JXJT01000022.1 GCF_002441885.1 Pseudolactococcus chungangensis CAU 28 = DSM 22330
TTAATTGGTAGTTATTAGAGGTGCCCTTAATAATAACTACCCTTACTCTGCTTATTTTTATTTTATCATAAAATGTAAGCGTTGTCAACGATTGAATACTAAGAATGCTATTTTTTTGAGGTAAAAAAATCTTCTAACTCAAAAGAATTAGAAGATTGTTAAATCATACGAGCTTAATGTACTGAATAGTTAGGTGCTTCCTTCGTAATTTGGATATCATGTGGGTGGCTTTCTTTCAAACCAGCGCCTGACATTTCGATAAATTGTGCATTTTCATGCAAGGCATCAATTGTCGCAGCCCCTGTATACCCCATACCGGCTTTCAAGCCACCAATCATTTGGAAAACGATATCTGTGGCAGAGCCTTTATAAGCAACACGTCCCTCAATACCCTCTGGTACAAGTTTATTTGCCTCATTGACACCACCTTGGAAGTAGCGGTCTGATGAGCCTTTTTTCATGGCTGACAAGCTACCCATTCCACGATAAGTTTTATATTTACGACCTTGGTAGATTTCAAATTCACCTGGTGATTCGTCTGTTCCGGCTAGCATTGAGCCGAGCATGACAGCACTTCCACCTGCTGCAAGGGCTTTAACGATGTCGCCTGAATATTTGATCCCACCATCCGCGATGATTGTTTTACCATACTCACGCGCAACAGCTGCTGCATCATAGATAGCTGTGATTTGTGGGACACCAACACCTGCCACAACACGTGTCGTACAGATTGACCCGGGGCCAATCCCAACTTTGACAACATCAACACCTGCCTCATAGAGAGCACGTGCACCCTCAGAAGTCGCAATATTACCAGCAATCAAAGTACGATTTGGAAAATGTTCACGAATTTCAGCTATTTTACGCAAAACACCTGCTGAATGACCATGGGCAGTATCAATCACAATCGCATCAGCACCAGCTTCAAACAACGCCTCAGCACGTTCAAATGTATCAGAACTGACACCAACAGCGCCAGCCACGATCAAGCGACCCTTCGCATCTTTAGCAGCATTTGGAAACTCAATCACACGCTCAATGTCTTTAATCGTAATCAAGCCTGACAAGCGACCCTCACCATCTACAAGTGGCAATTTTTCAATTTTATGCTTTTGAAGAAGAGACTCAGCTTCTTTCAAAGTTGTCCCGACTTGCGCTGTCACTAAATCTTTCGATGTCATGACATTTTGAATTTCTTGATTATAATCTTCGACAAAACGTAAATCACGGTTGGTCAAAATACCGACCAATTTCTGGTTTTCAAGCGTTTCAACAATTGGAACACCAGAAATGCGATACATTGACATCAAATCTTCTGCTTCTTGAATTGTATGAGTCGGTGTCAAGAAAAATGGGTCTGTGATCACACCAGATTCTGAGCGTTTGACTTTACGCACTTCATCTGCTTGCTCAGTAACGCTCATATTTTTGTGAATCACGCCCATCCCACCTTGACGTGCCATTGAGATTGCCATCGCACTATCAGTGACTGTATCCATGGCCGCTGAAATAACGGGAATATTCAAAATCAAGTTGGGGGCAAGCTGCGTCCTCATGTTTACCTCGTTTGGTAGTACATGACTTTCAGCAGGAATGAGCAATACGTCATCGAATGTGTAGCCTTTTTTCAAAAATTTAGTGTCCCAATTTGACATTGAAATAGTTCCTTCTTTCCTATTTATAAGTAAGCAAATACTTGCTTTGTGTTTAGATATTGTTACTATTTTATCACGCTATCTGACTTTGTCAATACATTTGCATTAACTGATGTTTGAAACATGATTGAACGTTCAAAAATAGGCACAACTCGATAAGTTATGCCTGTTTTTTTCAGTTGTTGTTACTTCATTATGTTGCATCACCTTATTTTTTTCAATCAAAACCATTGACTTTCTCAAAATACAACACCAGATTAAAACCAAAGATAATAGGCAGAAGAGCATAGAGGGCATTTTCATCAAATTGATGTGCTAAAAAAGTCGAGATAAAAACGCCTAAGCAAAATCCTGTGATGATTAAAAAAGTATAGCCGCCACGTTTTAAAATCTCTGGTTTTCGCTCAACCAAACCCTGTACGATGAAGACAGACATATTTTTCAGATTACCAGTCATCATGGTATTGGTATAAGGTGCCCCACGCATTCGTTTGAAAGATTCCAACTGAACCGCAGCAATGAAAGAAAGCGATAGTACCGTCCATTTCGAGGCAACAAACTGTGCCATAGCTGCTGTGATTAAGACCCCTATAAAAATAATCAAGGCAGACAAAGCATGCCAACGCAAATGCTGATGCGATACAGCAAATTTCCGCGCAAAATATGTAAATATAGCACCTAGCATAAAAGCAAAAATCGGGAGTAGGTAATTAGCCACCTCTGCAAGATTGCCTTCAGCCAAATTCTTCATTAGATAAATTAAATTTCCCGTTTGCAACCCAGCAAACCGTTTTCCCTGTGTCACAAAAGTATAAGCGTCCAAAAATCCACTAATAAATGTAATTAGCACTGCGACACGCACGCGCTCAAAAATTCGATAATCTTTCTTTTTCAAAAATCGTCACTCCAATCTAGTTTATCCTATCAAACTTTACACTTATTTTAACCGATAACTCACCTTGACTCTGGTTAAGCGTGGCTACGGTTTAAAACTTTCAAGCCTTCTCTAATCGATAAATTGCTAAGGTCAGCATCATGTTCGACAATAAACTCACGCACCCAGTCTGGTGCCACTTTAGAATACTCACGCAAACTCCAACCAATCGCTTTATTAATGAAGAATTCGTCTGAGCCTAAGTTATTTTTGATGATTGTCGCCAATAAGTCAGCATCCGTTTCAAGTTTAAAGCCTAGTTGATGATCAATCGCAAGTCTGCGAATCCAAAAGTTAGCATCTTGTGACCAGACTAGCATGGTCGCCTTAGCCTGTGGAAAACGTCTCACAATACTGCCCACGTGTTCATCCAGAAAATCAATCGAATCCCACCAAGATTTTTGAATGGCCAAGGCATAAAGTTTATCCAAATCAGTTAAAGTTAGCCACTTTTGAACTTTTTTTAGATAATCTCCAGCCAGATATTGAAATTCGCGATAGTCTTGGGCCCACAACTTATCCACAAGGGACCAGTCAACACACCCTTCCTTGGCTTTTTCCCGCAAAAAATCCTTAGACAATACTCTGCGTTCGGGTGTTTTAATCCCCAGAAATTCAAAGTGATTCTTCATGTATCGCTTCATGCCTGACGCGTTTTCCAGATTTTCGTGGGTTAGAAATGTCTCAATGATTGTCATTTATGGTAAGGACTCCCCTCTCGAATCATGAAGGCACGGTAGATTTGTTCAGTTAGGACGAGCCGCATCAATTGATGAGGTAAGGTGATGCGCCCAAAGCTAATCAGGGCATTGGCGCGTTTTTTAACACGTGGGTCCAAGCCAAGACTGCCGCCGATGATAAAAACAAGGGTTGAGGCCTGTTGCATAGCTTGCTCAAGACTTGTGGATAACTCTTCTGATGAGATGAGTTTCCCTTCAATCGCCATTGAAAAAACAAAATCACGGTCTGTGAGTTTTGCCAGAATCCGGTCGCCTTCTTTAGACAAAATTTGCGCATTTTCCTTTTCCGAGGCTTTGTCAGGCGTTTTTTCATCTGCTAACTCCACAATTTCCACCTGACCAAAACGTGATAGACGCTTGACATACTCTGCAATTCCGGCTTTAAGATACTTTTCTTTTAATTTCCCGACACTAATGATTTTAATTCTCATGGTTTTATTATACCAAAAAATCAAAATCATTTTTTCCACAACAGAAAAGAAATGTAAGGCTGTGAAAACTTGATTTATCCACATTTTTATAAAAGTTTCCACATTTTTGTGGAAAACTCATGGTTTTTTACACACTTGTTCACAAATTTATTGGCTTTTCCACAAAAATGTGTATAACTTTCCAAACCCACGTCATACCAACGACTTAATATTTAACAAATACTTGATTTTAAGGTATAATTAAGTGGTAAGTACTAAACTTAAAGGTGACTAAATCAAGTAAAGGAAGTGACATATGAAAAGTAATAAGAAAACTGTTGCAAAATTAGTAGTTGCTGGCATTATCGGCGGAGCTGTTTCACTGGGTGGGAATATCGCCTACGACCATTTTACTGGTGTTACACCTAGCGCTACCAATCAAGCGGGCACAAGCAAAGTGTCCAACGTGTCCTATAAAGTATCAAGTGGCACAACTAAAGCAGTCTCCAAAGTCTCAGATGCTGTTGTTTCTGTTATTAACTATCAAAAAGCATCCTCAAATAATTCATTAGATGACCTTTTTGGTGACAGCTCATCTGACAACAAAGAAAGCAATACTGAGCAACCTGCAGGTGAAGGCTCTGGCGTCATCTATAAAAAAGATGGTGATGATGCTTATGTCGTTACTAACAACCACGTCGTTGAAGGCGCAACTTCACTCGAAGTTATGCTTTCAAATGGTGATAAAGTCAAAGGCACCTTGGTCGGAAAAGATGCTTATAGCGACTTAGCAGTCATTAAAATTTCATCAAAAGAAGTCACAAAAGTCGCTGAATTTGGGGACTCATCTAAACTTACCGTCGGGGAACCTGCGATTGCTATCGGTTCTCCTCTGGGTAGCGAATATGCCAACTCTGCCACTGAAGGCATCATCTCTAGCCTATCACGCAAGGTTATCATGCGAAATGATAACAATGAAACAGTCAATGTTAATGCTATCCAGACAGATGCAGCGATTAACCCTGGTAATTCAGGCGGTGCCTTGATTAATGTTGAAGGCCAAGTCATCGGTATCAACTCAAGCAAAATCTCTGCAACTGGTTCATCTTCTCAAGATATTTCTGTCGAAGGTATGGGCTTTGCGATTCCATCTAACGACGTTGTCGAAATTATCAACAAACTCGAAAAAGACGGTGAAATCAAACGCCCAGCCCTTGGGGTACAAATGGTTGACCTCACAAGTATTAACTCACGCTATATTGATAAGCTCAAACTCCCCGACGCTGTCACAGCAGGGGTCGTGATTGCTGCAGTCCAAAAAGGTCTACCAGCTGATTCTGCAGGTCTTAAAAAATATGATGTGATTACAAAAATCGGGGATACAAAAGTGACAACAAGCACAGAACTTCAAAGCGCGCTTTACAAATATAGTATTGGCGACGATATGAAAGTCACTTATTATCGCGATGGTAAAGAAAAAACAGCGACCATTAAGCTCGCTGCATCCTCTGATAAATTGGACTTTAAAGATACTGAATCAGCAGATTCTGCTAAAACAGAAGAAAATAATTAAGCAATCAAAATTCACGCCAAAAACGTGATTTTTTTGATTCTTCAGATTTTCATCAAAAACCAGTTAATAGTGCTTGACCAGCCACAATATCCTTTAAAGTTAAATGCCGATTGTTAAGAGCTAAGTACAAGTCACTCGTTGAGTGCGGTAAAGTCATTTTTAACGCATAAGGTCGAAGCTCTGATGAAATCTGTGATTTTTGGAAACGCGTATCAGTCTCACCAGAATTTCTTTGATCTTAGGTGCTATATCCTTAGCACTGATTGCTTGCGACAATAAGCAATCAAATTTTTCAATGAGTAAGTTATTTTTCTTTTTGTCCAAACATACTAATTCCCCCTTATGAAAATGATCTACACATATTTTCATAAAAAGTTACAAAAAAACTTCCGTCCATGCTGACGAAAGTTTGGGATAGTCCGTACGGGATTCGAACCCGTGATACCGCCGTGAAAAGGCGGTGTCTTAACCCCTTGACCAACGGACCTAGGTGATTAATTGTTACTGATTTCCTCAGCAACATAAATAATTATATCGTAAAATTGAAAATCGGTCAACCCTTTTTTTGAAAAAAAACATATTTTTTTCATCAATATTTGCTTTTTATTGATTTTACGCCATAAGACTGATGTTTCCCGTTGATTTTCTGATATAATAGAAATAAGTTATGAAAATTTTACTCTATTTAGAAGCCGAAAAGTTTTTACGAAAATCTGGCATTGGCCGCGCCATCTACCATCAAAAGCGAGCATTAGACATTGCTGGCATTGACTATACGACAAATCCCCACGAGGATTTTGACATCGCACATATTAATACTTACGGCATTAAAAGTATCATGCTGCTTTTTCGTGCGAAACGAATGGGCAAAAAAGTTGTCTACCACGGTCATTCGACAAAGGAAGATTTCAGAAATTCATTTATCGGTTCAAATTTATTGGCACCGTTTGTCAAAAAATACCTGACTTTTTTATATCGACATGCTGACTTGGTGATTACACCAACAGAATATTCAAAACAACTCATCACTTCTTATGGTGTGGATGTCCCTGTTATCGCCATCTCAAACGGCATTGATCTGAGCAAATATTGCCAGTCTCCCAAAAAAGAGCAGGCTTTTAAAAATCATTTTCAAGTATTGCCTGAGCAAAAAATCGTCATGTGTGCGGCGCTTTATTTCAAACGCAAGGGCATTGATGATTTCGTCAAGGTAGCTGAAATGATGCCTGATGTACGCTTTATTTGGTTTGGCGAGACTAACCTTTGGACCGTTCCCGGTTGGGTAAGACGTCTGGTCAAGAAAAATCATCCTGCCAATGTTGAGTTCCCTGGCTATATCAAGGGCGATATTTATGAGGGAGCAATGACTGCTAGTGATGTCTTTTTCTTCCCGTCGCATGAGGAAACTGAGGGAATCGTCGTCTTAGAGGCTCTCGCATCAGATCAGAATGTTGTCGCGCGCGATATTCCTGTCTATGGTGGCTGGCTTGATAATCGCGCAGCAACTCTTGTATCAACGAATGAGGAATTTGTCTCTGCCCTTAGGCATGTGTTAGACGGCAAGATAGACAAGCGTGAGACAGGACATCGTGTTGCTGAGAGCCGTTCAATTGAGAGCATCTCAACGCAACTCGTCGCTGCCTACCAATATGTTTTAAACAATTAATGTGCCTTTGAGGCATCTGCTAACGACAAACCCTTCCCAGCCATGCCGGTCAGGCTGTGAGTCATGCGTCGTTTTCAATCTCTGAAGGAGTTCTTATGAGAATTGGTCTTTTTACTGACTCTTATTTACCTCAGGTTTCGGGTGTTGCCACATCCATCGAAACCTTATCCGATCAGCTCACCAAGCTGGGGCATCAGGTTTTTATTTTTACGACAACAGACCCGCATGCTGACCCTGATAATGACCAGAACAATGTCATTCGGTTGAGTAGTATTCCTTTGATTTCACTAGCTGAGCGTCGGATTGTGCTAAAAGGTGTCGTGGCAGCCTATCAGGTTGCCCAAACTTATCATCTTGATATTATTCATACACAAACCGAATTTGGTGTTGGCATATTAGGAAAACTTGTCGCACGACAGCTCAAAATTCCTGTCATTCATACCCTGCACACCAAGTATGAAGACTATGTTCACTATATTGCTAAAGGAAAAATTCTTCGGCCAGGTATGGTCAAATACATCATCAAGAGTTATCTATTCGGGGTGGATGGCATTATTGTGCCTAGCGCAATCGTCTTAGATACTGTTAATCGATATGGCGTCAACCTTGAAAAGCGTGTGATTCCAACTGGGATTGAACTCGATAAGTTTTTACGCCCTGAAATTTCAGCGGCTGATTGTGCTGAATTGCGGACAAGCCTTGGCATTCTACCTGATGAAACGATGTTACTTTCATTATCCCGCATTGCTGAGGAAAAAAACATCCAGTCAATCATCAAGAGCTTAGTAACGGTACGAGAGCAAATCAAGGTCAAACTTGTGATTGTCGGAAGTGGTCCTTATGAAGATAAACTTAAAAGGCTAGTCAAGGGCTTAGCACTTGATGACATCGTCATTTTCACTGGTCTTGTTGATAATAGTCAGACAGCTTATTACTATAAAGCAGCGGACTTCTTCATCTCGGCCTCGACTAGTGAGACACAAGGTTTAACCTATATTGAGTCGCTGGCATCTGGTACGCCAGTCTTAGCGACAGATAATGCCTACCTCAAAAGTCTGATCACCGAACCTATCTTTGGTCGTCTTTTTTCCGGTGATGATGCTATTGCAGCGACTATTTTAGACGCGATTACAGAAACACCTGACTTTGATCAAACCCACTATGATCAAAAACTCTATGAAATTTCAGCAGAAAACTTTGCCTTACGCGTCTACGAGTTCTATCTGGATAAAATCATCTCAAATGATCAGTATCTGGCTCAAAAAGGGGAATCTATTCCTCGAAGAACAGCGCGAATCGTTCGCCAAGCTCCAGCCAAAACGGTTAAAACCGTTGTTAGAACACCTAAAAAAGTCGCCTATTTTGCTAAAAAAGCGATTAAACACGCCAAAATTCTCAATAAATATGGTAAAATAAAGTTAAAATAATAAAAGTTAAAACGATTCAATGAATCGTTTTAATATCTTACATCATAAAGGAATCTGTATAAAATGAAATCTCATCTCTCTGCTATTCTCAACCGATTGGAAAAACTTGTCGCATCAGGTGATCCAAAAGACACGTTTAACTTTGAAAAAGACGAAGAAGTTCAAATCACTGTCAGCTTTGATGGTGAAAACCAAGTCTTCATCGTGAAATATCCTAAAATCAAGGAAACTTCTGATTTCGATAGCATCGACCTTGTTGCGATGGAAATCTTTGACTTAATCTACTAATATTTTAAACCAGCCCAAGTGACAAATGACTTGGGCTGGTTTTTGATTATAACATTTTATAGAGAAGTCACTTGTCCATCTGTTATCACAATGCCTTTTTCACGGAGAAAGGCATTTTTTTTAGGACGTGTTCTCAAGGTTTTCTTGAACCAGTACTCCCGTTTCAAGGCTCGTGATTTATCTGGAAAAGTTTCAGAATAAATGAGCTTGACTGGCCGTCTGGCTTTGGTGTATTTGGCGCCTTGTCCGGCATTGTGGGTCTTGATTCGTTTTTCTAAGTCATTGGTATAACCCGCATAAAGCGACTGGTCGGCACACAGGAGCACATAAAAATAATAGTTAGCCATAGTAGATGTGATGTACCTCGTCTGTATAGCTGCCGTCTGGCTTGTGCAAAATCAAGGGTGGTAGGAATTTTTCGCCACCAGCTTTTCCGTCTTTAATAGCATCAATTAATAAAATGTTAGCATCTCGGTCTGCTTTTGGATAGACAAACTGGATTCGTTTCGGGACTAGATTGTATTGTGTCATGGTTTGGATAATTTCGAAAAAGCGATCTGGTCGATGGACCATGGCCAGATGACCGTTAGTTTTGAGCAATTGTTGACTGATGCGACAGATGTCATCAAGATTGGTAGCGAGTTCATGCCGCGCTAACAGATAATGCTCGCTTTCATTTATTCGTGAGTGTTCATCTAGCTTAAAATATGGCGGATTGCAGAAAATCAAGTCTGTACTGGAAGGATTGAGATGGTCTAGTGTCTTAGCTAAATCATCCTGGATCACGCGCACTTGCTGCTCTAGCCCGTTCAATTGCACACTTCTCATGGCCATGTCTGCCAGGCGTTCTTGGATTTCAATTTCAACGATGCTTGCATTTGTACTCTTGCTTGCAAAAAGGCCAACTGCGCCATTCCCCGAACACAAATCGACAATTTGCCCCCGTTTGGGGAGATTAGGGAAACGACTGAGGAGTACAGCATCAACTGAATAGGAAAAAACATCTCGAGACTGGATGATTTTCACGTCATTCGTCGCCAGCTGGTCAATTCTTTCGTTGGGGTTGAGTAAAGATTCTGAGTTCATCCTTTTATTATAACAAAATCGCCCAAAATTATGATAAGATTTATGTTATCAAAACCTTAAAGGACATTAGACATGACAGAAAAAAACTACATTGCAGATATGCGAGCGCTGGTAGGGCATCAAGGGATGATTTTCGTGACAGCTTTTGGTGTGCTTTGGAGCGCTGACCGGACAAAAATCTTGCTGGAACGTCGGGCAGATTCTCCCAATACTGGTTGGGGTTTTCCTGGCGGTTTTTTGGATTACGGGGAATCACCGATGCAAGCTGTCGTACGTGAATTTAAGGAAGAAACGGGTCTTGATGTTGAAGTCGTTCGAGTTTTAGGGCTTTCTACGCACATCACAGATAAAAATGCTTGGGGTGATGCGCAGGAAAATATCGCGATTGGCTTTGAGGTACAATTAGTAGGTGGTCACATTCAGGCAGATAGTGATGAAACCCTTGAAGTCAAATGGCTACCTGTCTCGCCAGTACCTCAAATGTTTGTGCCCCAAGCACAACGGACCATGCATAAGATTTTAACCGAAAACGAAGATAGCGATAAAGCCTGGTTCCGTGAGAATGGTGAGTAATATGACGATGCACAAACTGACACAGGAAATTCTCAAGCAAACGATTACCAAACGCGCTAATACCACGCATAAGGGCGATTATGGCCGTATTCTGATTATTGGTGGCACTGAGCAGTATGGTGGTGCCATCATCATGAACGCCCTCGCTGCCGTCAATAGTGGTGCTGGCCTCGTCACAGTTGCGACCCACCCCAGTAATTTTTCAGCCCTCCACAGCCACCTGCCCGAGGCAATGGTGACAGACTATACACAAGATTTGGCACCTTTCATAACGAAAGCTGATGTCATCCTCATCGGCTCCGGTCTGGGAGAGCAATTGTCGATTTTGACTGCGACATTAAGCAAGGTCAAACCTGAACAAATTTTAATTCTGGATGGTTCAGCCCTGACTTTACTGGCTGAACACCAGCTTGACTTGCCAAATGCGCGTCTTATTTTAACACCTCACCAGATGGAATGGCAGCGTTTGAGTCAGACTGAGATTGCTGAACAGACGCCGGCTAAAAATTTGGCAGCACTTGCTACCTTCACTCCGACCCCCATTCTTGTCTTGAAAAAATTCCAGACAGAAATTTACACTGCTGATCAAATTTTCCAACTCACCATTGGCGGCCCCTATCAGGCAACGGGGGGCATGGGGGATACACTCGCGGGCATGATTGCCGGATTTACTGGTCAATTCCATGCCTCTCTTGAACAAGCGGTCTTAGCTGCCGTCTATGCCCATTCAGCGATTGCTGACGACTTGGCGCGGGAACGCTATGTCGTGTTACCAACACAAATCTCTGCTGAAATTCCAAAATTAATGCACCAATATGCTCAGAAAACTGGTAGTTGATGATGATTGCCAATTTTTACTTTATCCTTATACGCAGTCATATGAACCCCCATAAACTTTTTTGAGCACACAATTTTCTAGACAATATGCTAAGATAAAGATAATGCCTATAAATTAGCTAATGATTCAGCTAAATAAAAATGCAAAGGAGTAGTCATGTTATCTGAACATATCGTGCTAACTTTTTTAACCTACTTCCCTGCCTATGCCTTTCTTGGCTGGTGCCTCGAAGTCATTTATGCCTCAGTCAATACTGGAAAATTTGTCAATCGAGGCTTTCTAAACGGTGCAGTTTGTCCCATTTATGGTTTTGGTGCAGTACTCTTTATTCTATTTTTAAACCCGATTGCGGACAATCTCCCCCTACTTTTCTTGGCATCAGTCATCATCGCAAGTATGCTAGAGCTTGTCGGTGGCTTTGTCTTAGAAAAATTGTGCCACATGAGGTGGTGGGATTACTCTCAAGAACCTTTTAATATTGGTGGCTTTATTTGTCTAAAATTTTCTTTGATGTGGGGCCTTGCGGGGGTCTTTCTGATTAAAATCATCCAGCCGATTATCGCGAAGATTTTGGAACACTTGCCAACCCTGCCGGTCACCATTTTCATCAGCATTTTTTACCTCATTTTGCTCACTGATGTCATCATCACAGTGGTTGCCATCGCTCACCTCAACCGCGATTTACAGCAGGTGCATGAACTCTCACGCATGATCCGCCGTGGCAGTGATACCTTAGCCGAGAATCTCGGCAATTTCGCTGTCGACGCATCTGAGAAATTTGATACTCATAAAGATGAGCTGACTGAAACGCTGTCAACAGAGATTGAGACTCTCATGGCACATCAAAAGAGGATACGGGCACGGATTCTCAAGGCCTTTCCAAATGCGAAACACCAGACTGAAAAGAGCGCCTTGGAAAGTTTGCGAAAACGCTATGAAACTTACAAAACTTTAAAAAAGAAATGACTTTTGTCCTTTCTTTTTTAGTTGTCATGATATAATAAAAATGAAAACACTTACAAAGAGAAATCACCGAAAGGAAGATTAATATGAAAATAATTCATTGGGCCATGATTGGTACGGGTGATGTGACCGAGAAGAAAAGCGGACCTGGCTTTTATAAAGCGAAAAATTCTGTCTTATATGGTGTCACTAATCGAACACTTGCTAAGGCAGAAGATTATGCCAAACGCCATCATGTCAAGAAGGTGTTTGCCTCTGTTGATGATTTGCTAGCAGACCCTAAGGTGGACGCTGTCTATATTGCGACACCTCCTGGCTCTCACAAGGAATATGCCCTCCGTTGTGCAGCAGCTGGCAAGGTCTGCTATATCGAAAAGCCGATTGCGTTGACTTATGACGAAGCATTAGACATTTCAGATGCCTTTAAAAAAGCAAATGTTAAAGCCTTTGTCGCCTACTATCGCCGGACTTTACCACGCTTTACTGAAGTCAAATCGCTATTAGAATCAGGTGCTATCGGTGATGTGCGCTTTGTTAATGTTGCCTATTATCGACCTGCTGCTAAAGCTGAAATCAATGGGACACATTGGCACGTCCAGCCTGAGATTTCCGGTGGTGGTATTTTCATGGATATGGCCGTGCATACACTTGATATTCTGGACTTTTTCTTTGGCGCAATTGAAAAAGTTGCAGCCTTTAGCGTGAACCAAGCAGGCTATTATGAGCCAGAAGATAATGTTGCGCTATCCTTTGCTTTTGGCAATCGTATTATCGGTACAGGAAATTGGTGTTTCACAACACATACTGCCGCGGATAATATCCAAATCGTAGGCTCAAAAGGTGAAATCAACTTTGGCTGTTTTACCAACGACCCTATTCAGCTTAAAACAGCAGAACAAGAAACAGCCATTCCAGTAGGCACGATTGAACATGTACATCAAAATTTAATACAAACAATTGTAGATGAATTAAATGGCCAAGGGACTTGTCCATCTACCATTGAATCTGCTTTACGCACCGCTTGGGTTTGCGAGCAGGTTTATCAGCAACAGGATGACTAAACGAAAAGTTTTGACATGACCATTTTTCTCAGAAAATTTTTTCTTGCAGCTTATTAACGCTTTTGGCAGATATCGTTGTCCTTTCAAGACTATTTAGATTAACAATTTCTATTGCTACTGTTATCACGTTGTTGCTCCTATGCTCTTTTAGTTATTTCAACATTCACCCTATGCTAAAGAAGTCCTACCACAAACAAACGACTTGATCTTTTAGATGGTAGCTATGCATTATACTTTCTAGTAGTCTCTGTATCATCGCAGCAGTGATTTTAAATGGATTGATCAGTCAATTTTCATCTATTAAGATAACCACCATCACTTACACGTCAGTAGTTTACTGGCTATCTTTTGTCTAGGTATCTTATTGTTAAATGGTTTGATTAGGATATTTACGACATCAACACAAACCGATATTCTCTTTCGTCTCACGCTCGTTTTGCTTTGATGGGTCCGCATTGTCAACCTCTTTTTGCTTAATATCGCGATCAAATAATATACTTATGAGACGACCAAACATCAGAGAAATAATAGTCGGTCAGCTGATTGTACTAGTCTATTTTCTTGTCTGTCAACGATAGGGACCTAAAATATGATCTAGCCTGCCTTTGTCAAGTCTCAAAACACCGATGGCCACATAAACAATCGCGACCACCACTTCCGAAAAATTGTATTTAACAAAATTTAAAACGCTCAGTTCTGTGCCATTCATCCAACGGGTCAACATTTGCATGGAAATACTCTATCAAACTGCCAAGGCAATCACATAAAATAGCCGATTTTTTCTCGTCAACCAAATGCCTCAGACTAGCCAACAGTAAACGACCCAAACACCCGTGATTTCTAACATCTGGGGCAGGCTGACGGTTGGTATCATTGGTTTTCCAGCCCTACGTTTCAGATTCACCGACATCATCATCTATTCAAGAAAACTAGACAAAGTCAAACACCATGAGACTCTAGCTAACTCTAAAATAGAAGAACCGCATCAAAGTCGTTTTAAAAACGACTTTGATGCGGTTCTTCTATTTTCGTCCCTACCCGTTAAGGCAAACTTTTTTCGATGGCATTTTTCTCTTTCTCTGCATCATTAACGCCAATGATGAGTTTCTGATAAGGTTCATCTTTCATTTCGATGATTAAAGCTGTTGCACCTTGCCTTAAATCATAAAATACCTTATCCCCATCTAAATGGAAATAGCCTCCGAAATACAAGTGTGGCGCATTTGTGCCATACCATTTGCCAAGTGAGCGTTTCCATGTCAGTTGAAAATTCGGATCAATACTGACAGATGTGATATGCGCTAGTGGTACTGATAGTTCATGCTTTAGCGTCCAGATTTTCGTCATTTTGACGGTTAAGACATCATTGTTAATCTCTAGTTGGGCCATATTTTCACCTCTTTTTTAGCTTATCTCTATTTTATCATAAAACAATTTGTCATCAGTATTTTGGTTATTTCTCTGCAACAAGTATTTTCTTGATTTGCGTAAGGACACTTTCTGCTTCATTACTCCCGATGATATGGTCTGCTATGGCTTTGATACTTGGTATGGCATCGCTCGCAAAGCCTTGTCCGACAAATTGCAACATTTCAAAATCATTGCCACCATCACCGAAAGCTGCCATCTCCTCAGGTTTAATCTCCCACAACTCCCCGAGCTGCGCTAAGGCACTCTTGCCAACCGATGGTAATATTGATGAGTGTAGGCGTAAACTGCCTCGGGTGCTGTTTCTAAAATATAGGCTGTTTTTTTCCCACAAATAATACCTTCTCCTTGATTATCAGCTGCTAAAATAGCCAAGGATTTTTCAAAAGCATGGCGTGGCATATCTACTACAAATAGCTCTTTTTCTTTGCTAATGATATGTGCTCCATTTTCAGCTGCAAAAGTCAGCTCATCTGAAATGTCTGGAAAAGATTGATTGCCATTTTATCTTTCTCTCTCTATTTGAATGCACTTTCTTAATTCAAAGTATAGCGTATCTAGGGAGAATTTGCAAAGACTAGCGTTAAACCTTTTGGGCGTAATATGTCATGGCTACCGCTAAAAATTCTGGGAATCCCTCACCATACTGTCTCAAGTTTTCTGTAAAACGCTCGTCTTGTACATACATTTGTCCAAGACCTGCAAAGGCTTCTAAGGTGTAGTGGTAACCCAATGTATCGTTAAATGTATGGTACATGTTGGCAATGGCTGCTTGCGTAATGGTGGCGGTAGGTTTTTCGTCCTTTAGCTTTGCTAAGTCGTGAAACAACTGATTCATTTGATCAGATATTTTTTGCTTGCCGTCATTAGATAGACTGTCGATTTTTTCCTTGGTTTGCGCGATAGCCTTTGTTCCAAAGCGTTCTTTCGCTTCATTTTCGTAGGGATTTTCTTTTGTAAAATCAAAACCTTTAAATTTTTCTGCTTGTGTCATGGTTGAACTTCCTTTCATGTCTTGCACCGAGCGCTCTAGTGTGTCTAAAAGCATTGTGAGGCGTTCTTTTTCGTACAATAAATAGCTTCGTTGCAACTCAAATGCCTGATTTTTATCAAAATTCGAGCTGTAAAGTAGGTGCTGGATTTCGGTCAAAGGAAAGCCACAAGCCTTGAAAAAACAAATTTGCTAGAGTTTATCCAAATCTTCGTCTGAGTAATCGCGATAGTCATTCCACGCATTTCGAGTTGGCACTAGTAGACCAATTTTATCATAATGGTGCAAGTTGCGCACACTGATACCGGCGAGTTTAGCTGCTTCTTTGATGTTCATGTGTTCCTCCTGACTATAGCTCTATTATAAACTATAACCTTACGTTAGGGTCAAGAGATAAAAAAACTATTTTGAAAAGGATGATTTTCAAAATAGTTTTCCTGTTTCATTTTATAAAGTGGGACATTTTCTATCAATTAAAGGGACTATTGCTATTATTTGGTTGGTTTGATATAAGGGATAGTCTCTGCACTTGCACCGGCTGAGGCAGCTCGTATCCAAGATTTACCTTCTAACTGTTTAAAGTTTTCACTTCTGCCTGTTAAGACAATGCCATTGAGCAACATGTCTTTTTTATTTTTCAAGTGATTATTTTTCAAAATACCGTCTAAAACTTTCCGCTCTTCCTTATCCATTTTGAGCGAGTAATCTGTTTTCAGCATTTCAAAAGTAGTCTTAAGACCATTGTCACCTTCCCAATAGTTACCTAAACGTAGGTCTCCAAATTTAATATCGCCATTTTCTGAATAACCAAAGGTCACTGTTCGTGCAAAAACATCCTCATCTGCATCATTCAAATGGATATGTTCTGTTTTCTTACTCGCTTGCGCACCTTCGCTCACCCAATACCAAGCCTGTACTAGATTTTCGGGCATCATCTTTTGGACTTCTTCATAAGTATAGGGTTTGTCAAAAGAATACCGACTTCAACCACACGATTTTCTGTTTTGACAATATTTTCTAAATCATTGGGATAGGTGATTTTTTCATACAAATCTTCTGGAAATCTCGTCCATGATGACCCGTTCTTTCCTTTTTTCTTTGTATAATTTTTTTCTTTAATGGCTTTATCCTGAATATCAGCCGTGATATATTTGTAAATGATATTCGGATTGAAAAAGTTCATTCTTCGACCTTCAGGATAGGTTTTCCCACCCATACTATAAATGTCTACCTTTCCTAACTTACTGAAAATATTAAAGGTCCCTGATATATTTCCCCACTCTACTGGATAACCATCAACATTTTTTTCTACTTCTGCTATATTTTTACCGTTAAATAACTCAATATCTGATTGAGGTAAACTACGTGTCTGCACGTTGGGTGTCATGAACCGAGTCCTAACTTCAAGATACTTAGCATTTTCAAAGAAACGTCGGTCATTAATAAAGCAAATACCAAGTAATATAGCAAAAACCATAATAATTGATAAAACTACAGAAAGCACCATCGTCAAAATACTTTTCTTCCGATTTTTCTTCTTACTTTTTTTCACCACTTCTTCAAACTTGTCCGAATCAAATGTCGTCATTTTCTTTTACCTCCAAATAGATTTTCTTAAACGCTTTTCTGGCACGGTATAGTGTCGTATTGACCGTGTTTAACTTCATATCCAAGAGGAACCCAATCTCCTCATGGCTCAATGTCTCATCATATCGCAGGAGTAACAGCTCCGTATAATTCGGTTTGAGTAAATGCAAGACTCGACTCACGTAAACATCTTCCAGATTTTCCATCTCAAATACATGAATAAAAAAATATTTTTAGGACTAACCTTATTTTCTCTTACTTCTTTTGGGGTTTTGACCGCCTGCGGCAAAAAAGAAAGCCTTAAATCTGAACAAAAGGAAATTATCATCGCAACAAATGCTAATTCCAAGCCCAACACTTATATGGTTGACGATAAATTAACAGGCTTTGACGTTGAATTAGCACGCACAGTTTTTAAACAACTTCCTGAGTACAAAATAAAATTTCAAGTGATTGATTTCAACTCTGTTTTATCTGGCGTTGATAATGGCCGTTTTCAAATGGCTGCCAACGCTTTATCCTGGACTCCTGAACGCGCAGAAAAATATAATTACTCACTACCACTTTCAAAATCAGCAACATCCGTTGCAGTTAAACCTGACTTAAAAGTCAAAACCTTGTATGACCTAGCAGGTAAAACAACCGAAGTATTACCCGGTGTTCAAGTCGCAACTATGCTCGAAACATGGAACAAAGCACATCCTGACCAATCCATGACCCTAAACTATATGGATACTAGCTATCCTTTGACATCCTATGTTGCTGATGTAGCATCTGGTAAAAGTGATTTTGTCATTTATGACCAAATTTCATTGACTCAAATCGTTCAGCAAAATGGTTATCAACTCAAAGTAACCCCTATTGATTTAGGAGAAACAGATAAACATACTGGTTTTAATTACTTTATTTTTGGTAAAGATACAAAAGATAAAGCCTTACAGAAAAAAGTTGATACCATCTTAATTAAACTCAAAAAAGACGGTACCATGAGCAAACTTTCAGAAAAATACTTAGGTGGTGATTTTACACCCAAAGAGAAAGAAATGAAAGATGACGAAAATTAAAGATGCGACTTATTGGTCAGAACAAATCCGTAAAGGCGAAACCACCCCAATTGAATTATTATTAGTAGCCGAGAAAAAAATCGAAAAGCTCAACCCACAATACAATGCATTAGTCGCTTATGATATAAATCAGGCCAAAAACGATCTCTCCAAAACCCAAAATGGTTACTTTGCAGGTCTCCCTTTCCCACTAAAAATGTTGGGGCAAGACCACGCAAATCTCCCTGCAACTGCTTGCTCTAAACTTTTCAAAGACAACATAGCCCACTCAGACGACAATTACGTCAAAGCCGTTCTAGCAGCTGGCTTAACCCCATTTGGTCAGACAAATGCACCTGAATTTGGCTTTAAAAATATCTCAGACGCCGCACTTTATGGCAACACACGCAACGTTTGGAACAGCGCCTACTACTCTGGCGGTTCTTCTGGTGGCGCAGCCACTGCTGTAGCATCAGGCATTTTCCCCATGGCAGGAGCATCAGACGGTGGCGGTTCTATCCGAATCCCCGCCTCATTTTCCGGTCTCATTGGCTTAAAAATGACACGAGGCCTCATGCCGCAAGGACCCCAAAACTACCGAAGTTGGCAAGGCGCAGCCACCTCAGGCGCTTTGACAATCTCCGTTCGTGATACAGCCAGCTTTTTAGCAGAAATGCAGCGACAACAAGAAACTGATCCTTATCAAGCACCCTTGCTAGACCAAAACACCCTGCATCATTTGACAGCAAGCGACAAGCCACTAAATATCGCATTTTCGACAGCCACGCCAATCGCCGGCATTGACATCTCCGAGACTGCGAAGACGGCCCTCCAAAAAACCGTCGACTTCCTGAAAGCACAAGGTCATCAGCTCACTGAAATCGCCTTCCCGCTAGATGCTCGCCCCCTGATTCAAACCTACTACCAGATGAACGCAGCTGAAACCTACACCATGCTCAAACCCTGGGAGACAGCACAAGGCAGAAAAATCAGGCTTGATGACGTCGAACCCTTAACCTATGCCCTCCTAGAGACTGGCAGAAAAGCAGATGCCGCCTCTTATGTTCAAGCCTTGAACGCATGGGATGCTGCTTGCGCGACTTTCAATGACAAGGTTTTTAAACACTATGATTTTTTATTGACACCTACAACAGCAAAAACAGCACCTAAAATTGGGGAAACTTTCATCACCCCTGAGCTATTAGAAAAAATGGCAGATATTAGCCGATATGACTTTTCAGAACAGATTGACATCATCGAGCAAGCTTTTGAAACCTTCCTAACTTTTTCACCCTATACTTTCATCAGCAACCTAACCGGACAACCTGCACTCTCACTTCCAGTTTACCTGGAAACTGAAACCAATCTACCACAAGGCATTCAACTTTGGGGCAGAAAAAACTCCGAAATTTTGATGCTCCAACTCGCACTACAATTCGAAAATCATCATCAGCTTGTATTACCTGACTTTTATCGTGATTAATAAAAAAGACTGCCAATTTATCAATTAGCAGTCTTTTCATTTAAAGTTTTAGTCTAAATAACTACGATTAAGCATCATAGAACCTCGATTTGTCCCAATAGGGACTAGTTTATCCATGATTGGATTTAATTTTTTATAAAAAATAGTCGCATCAGCTGTTAAATGATGCATTATCGCCTCTTGCTGCATGCTTGAAACAACTTGGTTAAGGACAGCTACAGAATATCTTCCTTTTTCCAAATCCTGTTTAGCCATAAGCCCTATCTTTCTTTCACGTTCTGTTAAATGAGGATTAAGACAGTAATCATACAGCATATTCAGAAATTCTAGTTCAACAGCAGTCATTTTTTTTCGAGATGTAAACATCGTTACCCCATATTCTATTTACCTTGTCATTCTCACCACAAGATACAATTTTCCTATTTATTAAACCAAAGCAAGTTAAAGATGTCAACTTTTTTTAGCAAAAACTGACTTGAGCGCACGAATACTAGAAATTCACACCTTTAATAATAAGACTAAGGGCTAATCCCAGCGCATACAGCGTATTGAAAATCACTAAATTTTTAATCGCATATTGAAAACATTTGGGATGAGGCAATGTCTGTTCAAATGCTTGCGTATTTTTCAAAATAATCGGAAGCGAAGCAAAGGTTACTAAAATCGGCCAATGATAGACACCTGCCAGTAAGCCAATGATAATGGTCCCATAACCAAGCAAAGCAAGAAATTTAAAGAGGCTGACACCCGTTGGACGTCCGATATAGTAGATTAGGGTATAACGGTGATTTTCGATATCCATCGTTAAATCTCTTAAATTGTTAGCTAGCATGATATTAGAAATTGAGCTGATCAGGGGCAATGACGCTAAAACGATCGCTGCAAGCGCGTAAATGTTGCCCTCAAGCTGAAATAGCCCTCTGCTAAAATCAAGCTGTAGGTAGATAGGTGGGTGATGCGTAGCATTGGTCAAAATCGTTAAGCTAAAAATACCGAGTCCCATTGACAAGCCACTAAATATCTCACCTAAAGGCATCCTTGAGAGGGGGATGACCCCCCAGGTATAGAAAACGCCAATCAAACAGCAAATCCCACCTATCAACATGAATACCCAGCCATTTTGACTTGTTAAATAGATGCCAACTCCCATCGTCATCAAGAGCATGATAAAAATGAGATGACGCACAAGCTTGAGTGAGATGTTTAACTGTCCGATGATATTTTCTTCCATTTGATAGGTTTTAGATTTAGCTTTTCTAAAGTCCATATAATTGTTAATCATCGTTGTTACCATATCAAAAATCGTCATCCCGATGAAAAAGATAAAGGTATTCAACCAATGCACCTCACCAAAATAAGTCATCGCAAATAAAACACCCATGATAAAGGGGAATAAACTGGCTAACTTTGTTCTAATTTCAACCAATTCTAAAAATGTACGATAGGTCATACGGTCTCATTTCTATTGTATAGCGCCTGATGTAGTCAAAAGACAGACAGACCCAATACTTATCTAAAGTCATCCTAAAAAATACTGGTATAATTTTTCAAAAAAACACCCCGCAAAATTGCGAGATGTCCAAATTGTAAATATCGATAAATATTAACGTTTACTAAATTGTGAAGCTTTACGGGCTTTTTTAAGACCTGCTTTCAAAAACACTCACTTATATAAATTTCAAAGAGCTTGAAAATCATGGTTCTCCTGAATTTTCAATTTTAGTAATTTCAATTGATTTCAATTAGTTTCAACTGAATGGTGTGAATTTTACCTTAAAAATACGTGAATTGAGCTAACTAATACTAAAAGTTCACACCATTGCTTAGTTGAATAAAGAATAAAGTCTATCAGCAAGAAAAAAACTGATGGACTTTATTTTGTATTTAAAAAGTGTATTACAGGCTTCCTTAAGATCTGCTTTTAAAAAAAATTTGTAGGACCATTCTGATATTATAGCGAATATCTTTTATTTCTTTCTTCGTAGTTCTCCTTTTTCTGTTGCATAAGTCTATTGTCTTTCTATAAACCTATTACATTATGGAAAATAAAATGAGACAACAGGATATACTTTAATGTCCTATATAAAATAAAAGTTCAAAAGGTAAGTGTGTGCTTCGCTCCCACTGCCCATCGACGTTTTAGTAGCCTTTCCCTCACTTCGTTCAGTCCAAGCTAACTAAAAATTCTCGGGCTACTCTCTCCTTTACCCTAAAAAAATAAATCAAAACGCAGTCTTTTAATATCTTCTAGTTAATCAAACAAAAAACAAGAACGAAAAACAAAGACCTCTTTGCGACGATGAGGTCTACTTGGAATTTCTTCTATCAAATTAAGCTTAAGTAAATTTTCAATCGCTCCATACATAGTTCCTGCTGCTACCTTAACTGATCCATCACTTAACTTATCAATTTCTTGAATAATAGCATATCCATGAACGGGTGTAGTTAAAACTAAAATAATATAAAAAAGTTCTTTCCGTTAAAGGTAAATATGGATTTCTAATCATACAAAGAAAGTCAAGTATTAGAAAAAAGTTCACTAGGATAATAGTCTAAGATTCTATTAAAAATTCAAAAGATCAAGTGTTCACTTCGCTCTCACTGCCCTCGACGTTTTAGTAGCCTTTCCGTAACTTCGTTCAGTCTAAGCCAACTAAAAGTTTTCGTGCTACTCTCTCCTTCACCCTAAAAAATAAATCGAGTTGTGTGTCTGTTTTCGGCCATTTTGATATCTTATTTAAACTTTCTTGAATAAATGTACGCTCTAAACGAGGTCACTGGAACATCCGTTTCAAGCCTTTCGTGTAAGAATGATGAAAAAGCTGCAATTAAAAGGGCTCAAAAATGAAGTACAGAAACTGAAAGTAAATTGGCGTTTCTTAACTAAAAACAGACGAAATATAAAAAAACTTGGTGTAGTTTCCGTGCACTTAAATTCCCACTTCTTACAGAAAGTTTAGACGAAGAATTTAGAAAAAACTACAAAATTTACTCAAATATAACGAAGGTATACGAAGTGCATTGATTTATCCCCATACCAATGACAAAATTGAAGCTAAGAATACCCATATTAAACAATGAAACGTGTATCTTATGGATTTAAATCATTTGATAACATGAGCATTTTTATTTGACTTCTAGCATTCTTTCTTCTTTTAACATAACTTTTTTCTTATTTATCTTCCAAATCTTGGATGGCCTCTTTTTTTTCTTCAAACCAAACTGCACCAACCAACTCTTGCCCAATTTCAAACGATAGCAATCCCCTGGTAGATCGGTAAAAGTGACTTGTCCGGTTTGATCTGTTAGTTCTTGATAGGCTTTTCCATTACGCCGCAGGGCTTTTTTCCCTTTTTTATCATAGAGTGCGATTGGCGTATGTTCTGCCACGCCTTCTAAGCAAACTGTGAAATCAAAACGCACTTTCCGCAGTCGGTAACGGGCGATCACATGATACAATTGATAAATAGCGGCTAAGATCAACAGGGCCGTCACCGCCAAGATAGCGATTTGTTTCAACTTACGAAAACGATCGCCTTTGACTTGTTTTTTCTCAGCAGCCGGTGTATATGGCACGCGTTTTCCTGTGACTAACAAACGGTGACTATTGATCATATAAGGGGTACAGGTCATGAGCGTCACCAAGTCTTGGCCTGGTTCGATCTTTAAAACCGAAGTCTGATCTGGCGTCACGACTTGGCTGTCAAACACTTCATAAGCCAAGGTTTCCCCTAAGACATTTAGCAGAAAAATATCACCGTTTTTAAGCTCCGGCAGATTGGTGAAGAGTTCCCGTTCTGGCAAGCCACGATGAGCCGAGATCACCGCATGGGTACTTGCGCCACCAACAGGAAAGGACGTGCCATCTAGGACCGTCGCACCTTGTTCCAATAAATCATCATTGGTCGTATCAAACAGCGGTAACTCAATGGCCAAATCAGGAAGATTGAGGGTCCCAATCAAATGCTTTTTGTAATAAGCAGCTGAAACCGTACCGCCATTCGGATTCGCAAACGGATCAGCACCCGGAGCTAACCCACTTTCGATCAATTTACTATTTTCTTCCGCCAGTCGCTTGCGTTCGGCTTCAAATTCTTTCTGGCTTTCCTTCAAATAGCGATCGACGCGCACTTGATCGATCACATTATTCAACGCATCGACATAAAAGGGATAGAGCATGGTCAAGATGCCGACCATAAAAATGAGGATGATCGCAATTTGCGAGATCACTTGCCGATTTTTCTTCATTTTTTCGCTCCATTCTCCAGATAATAAGTAACTTTCTTACCGTGCTTTTTCTTCGTGACGCGGCTTAAAACAAACTGCCGATCTTTTAAACGGCGGACCTTGCCCTTAACTGGTTTTGTCGACCCATCGATCGCCTTGGCATAATAACGACCCCCTCTGATCTCAGGGAAAGACACCCATCCATCCACCTGGCTTACAGCAACTGGTTGGCTAGTGACATCTGTTGCCCAGCGTTTTTTACGGACTAAGGTAAAAGTCACGCCTGCTTTGGGTTGACCATTTTCCAATAAGTAAAAACAAAAGTCATAACTGTGTTTGCCACTTTGATAATAGACGAACTTGCGATACATCCAATAGAAAATCATGGCAAAGAAAAGCGGGATCAGTAGTAAATAAAAGCGAAAACGCCGTTCGACCGCTTTTTTGGTACTGGTCACTTCCTCCGCCATTTCCTCCACATAAGGCACACGGTGTCCAGTGACTAATAAACGATGGGTATTGATGCCATAAGGTGTACAAGTCAATAAGGTCACCAAGTCCCGCCCCGGTTGGATGACCACTTTGTCGATATCCGACGGTAAAACGATCTGGATGTCATCGACCGCATAAGCCAATTTTTCCCCAGCAATGGTCAAATAAAAATCATCGCCAATCACCAACTTTTCTAAATCTGTAAAAAGTTTACGTTCCGTCAAGCCACTGTGGCCTGAGATCACCGAATGGGTACTATTCCCACCGATCGGATAAGACGTTCCTTGTAAAATCGTCGCGCCTTTTTCCAAAAGAGCAGCATTGGTTTCATCAAATAAAGGTAAGCTGACCGAAATTTTTGGAATATAGATAGCACCCACGGTATGCTCTTCATAATAGGCTTTACCCGGATCTTTGGCATCATCGACCGCATTTTCAAACGGGTCTTCTACCAGTCCCATGCCAGGAATATTGGTCATGTTCTTACTTTCAGCTAGCTCTTTATTTTTTTCGGCCATTTCTTGGTGCCTTTTTGCTTGTTCTTTGGTATTTATTGCGGCCATCTCAGCCAAGTTTTTTTCCATCATCTTTTGGTCATAATAGGAATTCACCGCATTGGCCAAAAAGGGATAGCTGAAAATAATGGCACCGGTCGTAAATAAAATCGCCATTAGCAGTTTTAAAATCAAATTGATCCGTTCATTTTTTTGGCGCTGATCCATGCTTGCACCTCCTTCTCCCTATTTTAAAAGAAAGAAAAGGCAACTTCAAGAAATGAAGCTGCCTTTTGCTATTTTAAAACTATATCTTAGACTTCAGCTTGTGTTTTAGATTTCTTGAACCAAGCGTAAGCACCGATCATAAGAGCAGCACCGATAAGTAAGAAGGCATAGATCCCGTTACCACCTGTTGATGGAAGCAGACCTTTAGGCGTGTTAAGAACAGACTTTAGTTCTTGACTGCCATATTGACCGTGTTCAACAGTGAAATCGACATCTTCATCAAGTAACACATATTTATCACTTGAAGTCGCTTTTTCTTCTAATTGATATTCACCATTTTTCAAACCAATTACTTTCAACTCACCTTTGTCGTCAGAAACGATTTTCGTTGCTTTTGCTTCATCAGTCGTCCATTCTTTAAAGATATATTCACCTTTAGTGTTTTTAGCATCTTCAAATATTGCAAAGTTAGAGTCTTGTTTTACGACAAATTCCGCACCAGATAAGGTTGCACCAGATTGTGAATCTTTTTTGACGAATTTATAACCACCTGTACCAAATTGTGTTGGAGGTGTAATTTTATCTTGAGGGTTGTTACCAATTGTTACTTGGGCACTATTGTTTACTAAATCGTCAGGATTTACTTCAGCAGTTAATTTCATTTTGTAAGTAGCAATCAATTGACTACCAGCTAATTTTCCTACATTTTCACTTTGTTTCAAAGTAACAGTAAATCCGCCAGTTGCAGAATCTTCAGCTAATTCATAGTCAGTTCCAGCTACTAAACTAGTTGCTGCAAAAGAATCTTTTACATAAGCAAGTCCAGCAGTTGGCGTATCAGTTACAGAGTAAGTGACGCCATCTTCCAGAATGTCCGCAGGAATATTTAAAGTTAATTTATATTCGATTTCATCGCCAGTTGTAAGGTTATGATATAAAACATTTCCATCAGCATCCTTAACTTCAGTGAACTTATCTAAATTGGCAACTTCTTTTTTATCAGTCTTGGTTTCGTTCTTTGGATAGACTTGAACGTTGGTATTGATTGTATCTGAATATTTGCCATCTTTAAACGTATAGATTGGCATTGCTAAAACGATTGGAGCGGCTTTTGTCGTTACGGAAACATTGCCTGGCGTGCTTGTTTCAACAAACATATAGACTTTATCTTTGTCGCCGTCTTTTAAAGCAAGTCCTTCAAAAGTTGTTTGACCATTGGCATCCGTTTTTTGTTCTGCTTTTGCTACAGTTGTGTAATCTGACGCATTATCAGCAATTTCTTTTGTTGCTTCTGCTTGTGACTTACCATCTGCAATCAGAGCAAGATAAGCATCTGTTACATCATAGGCTGTAAAGCCGGCTCCTTCAAGTGGATCTCCACCAAAGTCCATTTCTTCCCCAGTATTTTGTATGGAACCTTGTGCTGGAGCTTCGCCATCTTTCCAGATTCGTTTGTTGATCGTTACATTTGTCGTTGTTGCTTTAGCAGCAGTTACTGCTTTCGCACTGAGCACGCCGGTGAACAAAGGCAACACAAGTAGTGCTGCAAAAAGTGTTTTCCACAATTTCTTCATTTTCTAATTCCTCCTTGATTTTTGTACAATATTCCAATAGACCTTAGTCTTTTATACCTTTGATTATTTGTTTCGTAAGGAATGTTTCCGCCATAAAATGATCGCCGTACCGATCAAAAGAATCCCCAATATACCTAAGAAGGATTTTGCTTCACCTGTTTGTGGCAAGCGTTTCTTCGGTTTACTTGGTTTTTTATGTTTAGTTGGTGTCACTGGCTTTTCAACGATTGTTCCCACATTTTTAGGATAAAGGTGAACGGTAGCTAATTCTTTGTCCGTATAGGTTTTACCGTCTGTGCTCATTTCATACACTGGTAAAGCCACTACTAAGGGTTCGGCCGCTTTTTCGACTTCTACCTTTTCAGGATCAGGCAATGCCGTTTCAACAATCAGGTAAACCGCATTTTTACCGCCACTGCTTTTAGGTAGTTGGGAAAATTTGATTGTGCCTTTTTCATCAGTCAGGCCTTGTCCTCTGATAATTTTTTGATAATCAGCAACATTTTCTTGAATCATTTGAATAGTTGTTGTTTCGTCAGAGCCTTTGACCAATTTATAATAATCCTCTGTAATGTCATAAATCGTAAAGCCGACCCCTTCGATTGGATCTTTGATATCTTGATCGGCCGCTCCCGTATTTTGAATAGCTGCATCAGGTGCTTGGTCCCACAATTGTTTGTGGATCACAATATCGATCGTCCTGTCATCCGCAAAGGCTTGTTGCCCCGTAAAGATCCCTACCAGCAAAGTTGAAAGAAGTATGGTGATTTTGATGAACAATGATTTATTCTTCATATTAGTTCAACTCCTTTCGATTACGGTAGAAGTAGCAGATCGTAAGAGCACCTGCTGCTGTGACAAGAGCTAAGGCTACTATGATGAAAGTCTGTATACCTGATCCGCCGGTTGCTGGCAGTTGTCCTTTGGGTGTATTAGCAACCGTCAATTCGATGACGTTATTGTCCTCATCTTTTAGATTTACTTTGATAGCATCTTTATCAAGATCCTTACCATCATAAGTCACGTCGCCGACAGTTCCGTCCGCATTTATAGTGACCTCGAAAGTCCCTTCTAAAAGGACAAACCCTTCTGGTGCTTTCGTTTCTTTGATAACGTAAGTTCCTGGACGAACACCGTAATGATTACCCGAAGCATCTAAAAACTGACCCGTTCCTTCATCATTGGTCTTCAGAGTAGCCAAAATCGTATTGGAATCCTCTTTTGTGGCTAAGCTGAATTCAGTATCTGCTAATGGTTTGTTGCTTTGCGAGTTCTTTTTAAGAATTGAAAAGTCAAAATCACGCAGTTCATTGTATTTGATTAAAACAATCTTATTATCACTCGTTAAATAGAAACCATCTGTCGTTGGTTTTGAGTTAGCGGTGATTTCTTTGCCATTTGCATCCAGTAGTTTCCCAGCGCTATCGATTTGGAACTTAAAGACTGTATCGTCTTTCTTATAGCCTGTCGGTACCTTCGTTTCTTCCAAGCTGTAATAGCCTGGTGCCAGGCTAGCAAAAGATTTGGCATCATTTCCGATCAAATCATCACCGACAACTTTACCATCATTCGTCCACTTATCGTCATATTGCTTCAACGTGAACTTCGCACCGTCTAATGTTTTACCACTATCTTTATTATATTTTTCAACCAATAAAGGACGTTTGGTAAACTCATTTTCAATGGTGTACTTGATAGTGTTGTCTTTGATTTCAATACCCGTTACAGCATCGTTGATGGTTACTTTACCTTCTGCACTAACGTTGACTTTCCAACTAGTTGTAGTAGCCGTATGTCCAGCTGGTGGTGTAACTTCTGTCAATGTATACTCAGTATTTAATTGCAGCTTGTACTTATCATCAGACAACGTATAGGTTCCATCCCCGTTGTCCTTAAGTTCAACGCCTGCATTTGGCAAACTACCTCCACTTAGTTTAAAGACTGCTCCTTTAAGAGGTGTCTTTCCTTGATCAGAAATTTTAGTGATCTCTAAAGCAAATGGTGTGTAGATTTTTTTATTGGTCCAAATGGTTGTAGCAGCATTACTTGAAGATTCATAGCCATTGACCGTTGCTTCTTCAAAGCTATAAGCAAAATCTTTCCCTTTGTTGTTGAATTGTGGCAACCAAAGCGATTCAGTAGCTCCTTGTGTTTCGGCTACTTTTTCAATATTGGTCTTTTCCCAGACATTAGTATCTGTAGCAACATCGCTTTTAGAAAGACGAATAAAACCTTGCTTCCAAGAATTGCTCTCTGTGGTATCTTTTCGGTTCAAGGTGAAATCAAGAGAATCGGGACGTTTACTCGTATCCTTATCGTATTCTTCCCAAATCTTTTTCAGATCAAGTTTCACCCCCGGTGCCTTTGCGGAAGGAACGCCAAAGTCTACTTTATTATCCGGATTGTCTCCGTTTGGTGTCAAAGTTGTTTGACCATTCATCGGATACCATTTTTCCGGCGTGAAATCTTTATCTTCTGTATTGATACGCACTTGATAATGGATCTGAATTTCTTGATCTTTGCCTAGGTTCAACTCAGTAGTGGTCACTTTACCATTCGACTGGTTTACGGTCGGTAAATCCGTTACAGCACTATTCCCTGTACTGATGCTCTTCACAGTTGGAGTGCCTTCATAAGAGAACTGATCACCCAAAGAATCATTGATCGAACCATTGACTATGGTGTTGAAAGATTTCACTACATTTTTAGCTTGTTCATTCAAATAATCAGAAACATCGTCTGTTGTTTCAGCATCTTTGTATTTACCCTGTGTAGCGATAAGACTTGCTCTATCGCGAACTTGTTGTTCAGTTAAAAAATCTCCATCCTTACTCAGCTGAATTCCCAGCGTGTGGATAGTTAAGCCCGCATCTTTGGCGATTTTAGCTGCTCCTAATGTGGCCGGCCAAGTACTATCAATATTTGTTCTATTTCCCCTAGAACCAACCGCATAACTACTATCGAGTTTAGAGGTATTGCCTGGTTCATCCAATCTATTACCAAATTCAGTAGCATAGGTAGTCCCATCAATCGTTTGCGCAGCGGTTACCTTCTTAGAAAAAGTAGGAACCCCATCGGTCAATACGATCATCATTTTGTTTTCATTGGAGATTCCCGCAAGCATCTGCTGACCTTGCTCGATCCCGATTTGAGTGTAAGTGCCTCCTGTAAATTTTGGTTTTAAAGTATCATTGATTGCATTTATATGACTAGTATCCGAAACTTTACCTATCGGTACAGTAAGATAACCGTTAGCCCCTGTTACATATCCTGGACTAGAAAATCCGACTAAACCAACCTTGACGTAATCCCCAATGCCTGCGTCTTTAATGGTTTGCAAGAAATTTTTCACACCATTTCTGGCTGCACCAGCACGATCATTCCAGCCGTTACTTTGACTCGATTCCATACTTCCTGACATATCCACTACCAAAACAATATCAACTGGTTTTATATCTTGTTGCGTATTACCTTTTACATTCAAATATACATCGTAAAGCCCTGGTTCACTCGTTTCTTTGGCATACTTCCGAATGGCAAAATCTGTTTGTTTTTCACCATACTGGATATAAGAATGTGTTGTGTCTGATGGATCGCCATTCCAGCTAGTTACACCATCCCAAGTGGCAAAGTTGCGTTCCTTGTTACCTTGGTGGTTGATCACATTTGTTTGCCCAGCTGGTTGCCAGCTATTAGTCGGAAAAGTTCCTTTTGTAGCATCTTTCGTATATTCTGGCGCAATATTGCTGTAATTAATGGAAGAAAATGCACTTATTCCACTAAGATATTTAAGGTTGCTAGAGCCCACTACTACCCGAGAGGAATTTATCTCAGACGACGTTGCTTCACTGGCTTCTTCCGTTTGTGCAGTCGTTTCGGTCTCTTGGCTACTGGTGATTTCTTCCGCTGTTGGCGGAGAAGTAGTACTTACTTCTGTCGTTTCTTCTGTAGCCACTGCTGGTAATTTCAACGCATGCGGACCTTCTACTGCACTAGTCAAAATATTCTTGTTAATAGTGACAGCTTGTGTTCCATCCGTTTTCGTTGCATCGGCTTGAATTTCAAGAGCTACCTTGGAGACATTTAGCACCGTTGTGAATGAAAGAGAACCCTGCGATTGTTTTGAAAAATCTTTTTCCGCAAACCATTGGTCATCATTAGCAGCAAAACTGGCATTTTCATTAAAAGCTATTGCTTCTCCATCAGCCGTCACTTTAAATTTCAGTGCTTGATCATTGCCATCACTTGCTACATTTTTTTCATATTGAAGTTCCCAGTTTAAAGAATTTCCATCTGATGAAACAGAGGAAATGACTTTTAAACCCGCTTGATCTACAATTTTATCCGGCTGGATTTCTATCGCATGTGCGATACTTGAACAAGCAATCAAGATTTGAGGGATAAAGCCCATCAAAATAGCAGCCATCATAAACCAGACCGATTTTTTCTTCTTCATTTCTTCCCTCCTCTAAAAAACAACTAAAGATAATTGCTTATTAATATAAATGTAATGGCATAGTGCGGGTTTTATTTTCAGCCTGTATCGTAGCTAAACAAATCGAGTTGTGTGTCCGTTTTGGGCCGTTTTCTTAATTGATTGCCTGGTATCTTCTTAAAGACTTGAAATCCCCTCAAAAACCCGATATAATGGGTTTACAGATATTTAAGTATCTGCTTAATAAAGTAATTAAATACTTTACCAAATTTTGGGGCTCGACTTCTTTAATTGATTGCTGGTAATCAATTAAGGCTCGCAACTTATTTTCTTGGCGGAAAATAAGTTGGTCGTGGCTCTTTTTTTTGTATTCTTTATTCAGTTCGTTGTTTCTTATATCTAGTATATCGCTTTTTAAAAAAATAAGCAATGATTTCGTGCATTTTTTACACGGAATCATTGCTTTTTCTAGCCGCTCAAGAGGGTCTCCTTTTAAACTTAATTTTTCAAGATAGTCGCTATCTCCAAATAAATTCATCTTCAATACCTTGTTAGCTTATTTTTAATCTATTATACCTCTTTTCATAAGTTTTTAGAGGTGCCCTTTACTATCTTTTAAACTTGAATTGGTAGTAGAATTCGTCCAATTTTAAGTTTCTGATAAAAGGATGAATCATGATAGTATAATTCTGAACAGGTATAAAATATATAAGCTCATAAGCAGAGCAGAAAAAGTATTTGAGTACATATAACTCCAATAATAATCATAATCACCCGTCAAACGGTGGTTTGAACCAGGGCTATAAGCCCAGATAACCAGCCAGCGCCTAAAGACGCTAGCTTTCACTTTGTTCAAGCCTCGCTGCTCTTGACTCGTCACTAGCCTCTTAAAGAGGCGATTGTATTACTTACCATTATCCCTAAAGGGATCTTCATATTCTTTCACACTCAATTTATCAAGTGAAATATCTTGCTTTTCCTGTTCCTGTATATATTTCTTTATCGTGGCTTCATTAAGCCCAACTGTACTGACATAGTAGCCTTCTGCCCAGAAATGGCGATTCCCAAATTGATATTTGAGGTTGGCGTGTTTGTCAAACATCATAAGAGCACTCTTACCTTTTAAATACCCCATGAAACTTGAAATGCTAATTCTAGGCGGAATACTGACCAACATATGAACATGATCAGGCATCAAATGCCCTTCGATAAACTCAACTCCTTTGTAGCGACATAATCGGTGAAATATCTCACCTAAACTGCTGCGATATTGATTATAGATTACTTTTCGTCTATACTTAGGAGTGAACACAATGTGGTAGAACACACCCACTTTGTGTGTGATAAACTATGCGCTTTTTGAGCCATACTTTTCTCCTTTCGCTTTACAATAGGCTTGAACACCTTTATTGTAGCGCGTTTGGAGTTTTTTTGGTATAACCGCAGATTGCGCACCCGCATAGCGAGTAGTTTATTTGTCTCGCACCTACGGAGCGAGACGGACTAAAAGTCACATAATGAGAAAAACACCAAAGTATTTAATCCTTTGGTGTTTTTGAAAAATAATAGATATAATCTCATTAAACTTTTGTTGTTATCAGTTTAATAAGCTGTTCTTCAATGCACTTCAAATCTTTCTCCTCCGACTGTGTTGAGATTTCAAGAACAAATCGTTGAAAAAAGTATGCAAATAGGAGTCCTAAGCCTGTTCGGATAACCTCACAATCTTCCTGATAAGTAACAATATTGGGGTTATCATTTTGTAACCGGCTTAGCTGCATTTTTAAATCATCAATAATAGTATCTTGAATAGCAGCCATTAGACTCTGACGTAGTCCTGAATTAACTAAGATTTCCTGAAGTATTATTTTTATTATATCTGCATTTTGAGCTAAGAAACGAAAGCGATTCTGAACAATAAAGTGAATAGCATCTTCAATCTTGCTATAGGTCTTCAATTTTGGCAGAAATTCTTTTTTCAACTCAGGAATGAGGGGCTCAATAATTTCTGATAAAAGCTCCTCTTTGGTTTTGAAATATTTAAAAATGGTGGCCTGACTAATACTGGCTTTTTCTGCAATTTGGGCAGTCGAAGTCCCATTGTAACCTTGCCGCGAAAACAGTTCAACAGCAGCAGAAAGGGTCTTCTTTTTTCCAGCAGGCATTTTTTGTACTTTCAGCCAATCCTGATAGCTATGTAAAATTGTATTGTTGTCCATCGTTACCTCGTTCTTTTCTTCTCTATTATACCTTGCGGTAGCGTTTTAGTCCAACGATATTCAAAATTGTTAAAATGCCAAGGAAGAAGGAAAGGACAAGCAGGTCATTTCCAAGATGGATAATGCTGGTACCGTTCAGAACAATTTTTGATAAGGCGTGCCCAGCATAATAAAGTGGAAGAACTTTCCCAATAGATTGCACCCAGTCTGCCATAGAATCTAAAGGAATGATACCTGAAATGAAAAGTTGCGGAGTGATAATGAGCGGGATAAATTGCATCATTTGAAATTCGGACTTGGCCAAAGTGGACAGCAGGAGACCAAATGCCAGAGCGACGAGCGCAAAAAGAATATTGACAATGATGACATCTCCTATATTGCCAAGAACTTCTAAATCTAAGAGCCAGATGGTTGATAAGACAATAACAACTGTCTGAAGTGCTGCAATAAGACTATAAGCCAGCATGTAGCCATAGACGATATCAGATCGCTTGACTGGTGTGGCTAGGAGGCGATCCAGTGTTCCCGTGGTACGTTCTTTCAAAAGAGCCATTCCTGAGATTAGAAAAACAAAGAAGAATACAAAGAAGCCCATCAGAATAGGAGTCATTTTGGTAAAGAAAGTGGTGTCCTCATCTCCATAAATATATTGTTCAGAGAGGTTAATATCATCAGCTTGAGAACCTTCAATTTCTACTGTTTCGGCTTGGTCGATATTTGCTTCATTAGAATCGCCGGCTTGTAAATTGCCAGACTGGCTTTGTGCCTTTTTAACAGCTTGAGCACTGGCTTCTTGTGCCTTCTTGAGATTTTCGATTTGGTCCTGAATTTGCGCTTGCTTGAGGGTGCTCGTTATGACCTGACGGGACAAGTTTGTTTTGCCAGGATCGGTATTGGTATAAGTTACCTGGTAGATATTTTCGTCCTTGAAGATAAGCACGGCGTCGACTTTTTCATCTTTTAAGGCTTCATTTGCCTTACTTTCTGTTTTATAATCCTTGGCCTTGATATGTTCCACGTCATCTAGGGATTTGACAATACTATCAGAAACATCGACGGCAGCGATGCTGACATTTGTTTCAGTATTAGCGGAAAAAGCAGCATTCATGAGCCACATGATAAAAACAGGCGCCATAAATAATAGGATCAGGGTTCGTTTATCACGTAATAGTTCCATGAATACTTTTTTTGAAATGGCCAAAATCTTCATTCTAATTCTCCCTCTGCTTTCAAGAAAACTTCCTCAACTGTATTGACACCATATGATGACTTAAGGGCAATGGGGCTGTTAAAGGCGATCATTTTGCCATCAAGCAACAGTCCAACCTTATCTGTCAGCTCCGCCTCATCCATGACATGGGTGGTAATCAATATGCCAACCCCTTCAGACTTCAATTGATGCAGTTCTTTCCAAACCTGACGGCGCAGAGCAGGGTCAATACCAACAGTTGGTTCATCAAGAATGAGGAGTCTAGGATTCCCTAAAAGTGCAATGGCTAAAGACAATCGACGTTTCATACCGCCAGAGTAGCCTGAAACGAACTTATTGAGGTGCTCCGTTAGTTCGACAACTTGTGAGACATGTTTAATGGCTTCAGGAATCTCAGCGCGAGACAGTCCCTTCATCCGGGCAAAAAATTGCAGATTCTCGAAACCCGTCAGTGACTCATAGAGGGCATCCGATTGTGCCATATAACCAATTTCTCCCAAGACATAGCGGTTGGGCATATGATGCCCTAGCACAAGCGCCTCTCCCTGATCCGCCTTTTCCATCCCAAGCATGGTTTTAATCATGGTTGATTTTCCAGCACCGGATGGGCCGATTAAACCGATAATTTGACCAGCTATCAAGTCAAAATTGATCTTGTCGAGAACAAGCTGCTGCCCAAAGTTTTTAGAGATTGCTTGTAAATCTAATAATTTTTCCATAAGAGCCTCTTTCTAAGTAAGTGATTAATCACTTACTTTTTTATTATAGTGGATAATCACTTACTTGTCAAATGATTTTTTAAAATTTAAATTGAAATTTGCTAACAAAATTGAGAAGCATCAAGTTTTCCCTCATACAAAGATGCTACAATATAGTAATGAAGAGAAAGGACGATTTGAATGAGCTATTCAAAACTTTTAAAAGAAATAATGTACGATGAAGATAATATTTCATATACAGAAAAAGGGATAAAACCACTTTTTTCTGCTCCAGAGACTGCTCAAATTATAATCATAGCACAAGCACCGGGGATTCGTGCTCAAGAGTTAGGTATATTTTTCAATGATTTAAGCGGCGATAAGCTTCGTGAATGGTTAGGTATTGATAGAGAATGTTTTTATGATTCTGGATATTTTGCAGTGGTCCCAATGGATTATTATTTTCCTGGAAAAGGTAAAACGGGGGACTTACCTCCAAGAAAAGGATTTGCAGAAAAATGGCATAAGAAAACATTAGATCTCATGCCAAATAAACAATTAATACTTTTGATTGGTGCCTATGCTCAACGATATTACTTAAAACAGAGATCGACGGAAAAATTAACCAATACTGTAAAGAATTTCGATAGATATCTACCTGAATTTTTCCCCCTTGTGCACCCTTCGCCACGTAATAATATTTGGCAGTCCAAAAATCCTTGGTTTCTAGATCAGGTTATTCCTGCTTTGCAGGAACGTGTTAAAGCAATTCTTAAATAAAGATTCGGAAATATACAGAAGATCGTTTTTAAACAATCTACCAGGAATAGTAGGTTTTTTTATAGTCAAAATTTTTAGAACTGATACTATCGTAACCGAATAGAATTATAAAAATATAAGTCTATGATTGATATCATTAAATCAATTGAACATAGTTAGATGTATTTGAAACAATCTAGACATTCTAGTATTTTTAAAACTTGATATAAATCAATTCTTATATTTTTATACTCATTTATACTAGAGACAATAAGGGAGGTAGAAATCATGCAAAAATGGTTATCAGGTTATCGAAATTGGTTGACAGTCATCACTGGTGTTCTTATTATACTTGCTTTTGCAGTCAAATGGTTTTTGAGTAGTGAGCAGGGCTCGGCTTATCTATTGTTTGCAGCTTCATTAGTTGGTGGTTTTCCAATTTTAGTTCAAGCATATCAAGCTCTTAGAGTTAAGGTCATTAGCATCGATCTTTTGGTGACCCTTGCTATTTTAGGGGCATTTGTTATTAATGAGTTTGTAGAATCAGCTATTGTAGCTTTTCTCTTCTTGTTTGGTGCATACTTAGAACAAAGAACATTAGCCAAGACACGTTCTGCGATTAAGAATCTTGTCGAGTTGGTGCCAGAGACTACATTTCGGAAAGCACACAATGGTGACTTTGAAGAGGTGTCGGTTGAAGAAGTTGAAGAAGGTGACATTCTTATAGTAAAAACAGGTGGTAAGATCCCAGTTGATGGTGAAGTTATATTTGGCGCTGGTACCACAAATGAATCTAGTATAACAGGTGAGCCTATTCCAGTCTCTAAAGGTCTAGGAGATAAAGTTTTTGCTGGTACTATTCTCGAAAATGGGACCATACAACTTCGTACTGATAAAATTGGGGAAGACACAACTTTTGGGAAAATTATTGAATTAGTCGAAGAAGCACAAGACTCCAAATCAAAAGCTGAAAGATTTATTGATCAATTTTCAAAATACTATACACCTGCAGTTTTGGTGCTTGCTATTCTCGTTTGGCTTATTAGTCGCAATATTAAGTTAGCCGTTACTATTTTGGTTCTTGGATGTCCTGGTGCATTGGTTATTGGGGTACCAGTTTCAAATGTGTCAGGGATTGGAAATGGCGCACGACATGGTATTTTATTTAAGGGTAGTGATGTCATTACAAACTTTAGTAAAGTTGATACAATGCTATTTGATAAAACAGGAACATTAACTTATGGTAACCCTCAGGTTTCACAGACAATCTACTATAGCAGTGATAGGAGTCTTGCTGAGAGCTTACTGGCTAGTGTTGAGAGAGAATCAGATCATCCGCTCGCGAAAGCAATTGTGAACCATTACTCAGGTTCTGTAGTAGAGGTAATTGACTCAACAGAGGTCGTTCAAGGTGGGGGAGTTGTTGCTCGTATTCAAAATCACCAAGTTCTCGTAGGGAACTCTTATTTGATGAATCAATATAATATTCCTTTCACTAACCAGATGAAGAGCGACATAGCAGGGATGGAAGCAGAAGGGAATTCAATTGTCCTAACTGCTATTGATGGACAAATAGCTCTTGTTGTAGGGATTCGCGACCAGATTAGACAAGGAGTCAAGGAGGATTTAGAGACGCTTAAGAATATGGGAGTAAAAAATCTCATTCTATTGTCTGGAGATAATCAAGGCACAGTTGATTTAGTTACTAATCAGTTAGGCTTAACCGAGGCTTATGGTCATCTACTACCAGAAGACAAGGCAGAATTTGTGAGAAAACGTCAGGCAAGTGGAGAAATTGTAGCATTTGTCGGAGATGGTATTAATGATAGCCCATCATTGGTCTTGGCAGATATTGGAATTGCCATGGGAAACGGTACAGATGTTGCCATTGAAACTTCAAATGTTGTTTTGATGAATTCGGATTTTCACAGAATCCCTCATGCGATCGGATTGGCTAAAGCTACACGACGTAATATGATTGAAAATATCTTCATTTCATTGCTAGTCGTAGTAGTTCTTCTTATCAGCGTTCTCTCAAGTTCGTGGATGAATATGGCTATTGGCATGTTTGTTCATGAAGGTAGCATTCTCCTAGTTATTTTGAATGCTATGAGGCTTTTAAAATATAAAAGAAAATAGAGATTCTTGATAGAAATCAATTTTTTATTCTAAATATCGTACTATACTAAAGATATAATAAGGAAAGGAAGTAAAGATGATGAAAAAAGCTATACTACAGCTTGAAACACTGGCTTGTCCTACATGTATGCAAAAAATTGAGGGAGCCATTAAAAGTGTGGCAGGTGTTGATAAGGACAGTGTTAAGGTTCTCTTCAACGCTAGCAAGGCAAAAGCAAATTTTGATACAAGTCTGACAAATATTGAAGAAATTACGAATGCAGTACGAGCAATTGGCTATGATGTTCTAAAAGCATCAGAAAAATAATAGGGGGGGAAGTTGTAATGTTAAAACAATTTTTTGAAGCAAATGATGAGATGCTTGATTTATATACTAATGCTATCACAAAAGCTCATGGGAAAAATCATCCAGAAGTTTTTGAAGTTCGCAAACTTTATGAAACAATTCAGCATAAAATTCAGGGTAATAATATGGACCTATCAAATGAATTTTCGGAACTGAGGGGTGTTACAAAAGATTTTGCGATTCCAGATGATGTTTGTGAGACATTTACTAAAACCTATCAGCTCTTAAAACAATTTGTCGAATTATCTCAAGAGTAGGTTTCGTCAATTAGAAAGAGGTTATCCATGGTTCAACATCTTTGCGTAACACTTGTACCATTATTTAATTATCTGTCAGAAGATGAGCAGATTGAAATCAATCAATTGGCGAGACACCAACAATTTAAAAAAAATGAGATTATTTTCAAACCAGGAGATGAAAAACTAAATATTGTAGCTCGTGGAAGTATGAAAGTCTATCAACTGTCTCCGAATGGTAAGGAACAACTTTTACGAGTTGTTGAACCGGGTAGCTATGAGGGTGAAAATCAGTTGTTTGGTATAAAAAATGAGACACTTTTTGGTGAAGCTCTCGAAACAACTGAAATTTGTAGCTTGAGCAAACAAGCTTTTGATCAAGTAATGCTTAGGAATCCACAAATAGCTCTTAAATTATTTGAATTAAGTATGCAAAAGATGATTCAAGTAGAGAAGCAGGCCCAGATTTTATCTATGGAGCGTGTTGAGGAACGTTTGTCGAACTACCTCTTGGATTTGTCAAAAGTAGCGAATGATTATCAGTTCAGTTTACCTATGAAGATGATTGATATCGCGCGATATATAGGAACTACCCCTGAAACTCTTTCTAGAAAATTTAGATTTCTTGAGGATAATAGATTGATAAAACGTTCAGGTAGAAGAATAATTATTCTTAACGGAGATGGCTTAATTGATTTATGAGGTGAAAAATGTCGTTTGACAAATTAAAGGAATATCTACCCTATCAAGGAGAAAAATATATTAAGCCTGAATAGGCTGGTAATTATCGCCGGTATATGATGGATTTAAGGAACCTAGCTCGACAGGCCCGGGATGAATTCAGTTTAATCAGTAAATCTTTTGAAGACAGGGTAAAGCCATTTAAAGCAGAGCGTGTTAGTCAATGGATGAATCAATCTCAGCTATGTCGTCCACATTTTTGGTGTTACTTCCGATTGCCTTCCGATGGTTTGGATGATTCGGCATTGGCTATTCGTCTTTATGGGGAATCTGATAATTTCAGAATTTCCGTTGAGGTTAGTTTTGTAGAAAGAAGAAGGTCTGAAAACAGTTTAGAGAAACAAAATAAAGTTTTGAATCTTCTTCCTTTTGGAGCCATGTATTATTTTGTACAAAAAAATGGTATAAGTTTCAAAATGGATGCAACAGAAGAAAATCGAAAGAGTTTACTAAAACAGGTCAAATCAGATGAGGTTCGTAAGGTCTTGGTTAAACAGGATATTCCAATTGAGACTGACCACTCATTAGAACGGTTAATTGATGATCTATTAAAAAGTTTTGATGAATTACTGCCATTTTATAAGGAAACAAAGAAATAAACTAAAGGATAGGTAGAAGTAACACCTATCCTTTAGGGCACCTCTAATAACTACCAATTAA
>NZ_JXJT01000023.1 GCF_002441885.1 Pseudolactococcus chungangensis CAU 28 = DSM 22330
ATTTTTCTAACTTAATTTTACAATTCGCGTAATATTAATTTGATAATAGATTATTTTTTAAAATATTTACTAATATATTTAAATTTGAAGACGGATTATAAATTCCACCATTTGTTTTTAATATTTCCCATGACTCATCAAATTCATCACTATTTTTTTTTGAATCTAGTAAATCAATAAAATTCTCTAATTTATGATAGTCTATGTAATCGTCAATACAATCTCTTTTGTCGCAGGGATCAATTAATGGATCATTCTTTAATAAATGTTCTAAAAATAAGGATACATAAAACAATTTATAAGGTATTATGACTTCATTACCCATATCTATTGATTCTGTAGTAGATAATATATCTTGATTATGTTTCTTTGTGCTCCAAGTCGCTATGATAGATTCCTTACTTTTTTGATCAGGTACATTTATATTTGGTGATCCGTAAGGAGAGTATTGATATGATTTATCATAGTATTCTTTTTGAGAACTAATTATAAATTGTTCTTCAGAAAAATAACTTCCATCAATATCACATATTTGAAAAATTTGCACAAAGTCAGTTTTCTTTAGCTTAGATTTCTGGAGTGCATAATTAAAGGAGTTCTTTACCAACTGTATCGGATCATCTACTTTTTTAGTGAGGATGTCTCCATCAGTAACTTTAATATCTAAGTTAAAATTATTTTCTGATACTAAATCATTAAAATACTCACCATAAAACATATAGTCTGAGTCTCCTTCCACAATAAAAAGTATATATTTCTTTTCAGTCATTATTCCCCCCCTTTAAACTGAGAGATATCGTTAGAACCGACCCTTTTCGCTTCTCTAAAAGCTTTTTTTATTTCAAAACTATTTGTAGGTCTATATAGAGAATCATCCCCTTCAAAGACTTGGATATTTCTTAAATAAACATCTCTCAAATTATTTGAAGGCTTTATATCAGTTTTCTTAATATATCTATTTTTAGAATTAACTGTGGTAAAAATAATATTTTCCTTATTTAAAATCTCCAATGGTCTTAAATTATGAGAAGTAAAAATAATTTGTCCTTTAGCCCCTCTAGAAAATACTTCTAATAGCTCACCTAATAAAAATTCATAAATTCCGCTATCAAGTTCATCTACTACTATTATTGCTTTAGGCGAACTGTATGCATTAATTAACGCGCTTAGAATAGAGATTATTTTCTTTATACCATCAGATTCACTTCTAAAGGGTATGACTCTACCTTCTCTCTCAGAAACAACCTCTACTATATGTAATTCTTCTCCTTTATCATTTAATTGTTTTGAGAGTTCTTCTATTTTGATATTTAAATTAGGGATAATCTTAGGAATTACAACATTTATTTGTTCTAATACATGTTTCGCAACATTCAATTCTTGTGAAGATAGTTTTGCCGAACTTGCTGTTGGCAACGGAAAAACTCCAAAGGATTCACTATTATCAGATGATTTATAGTAGAAGAATAGAGGTATTGGTATATTCATGTTTGTATTTATTAAACCGCTTATACGATTCGAATATACAAAAATATTATCTTTAAAACGATCGTTAATTAAATTATAAATAGCTTTCAAACCTTCATCCATATTATTACTTTCATTTATGAATTCTGCTATTTGGTTACTAAAAATGATTGACTTGCTTTGTTCTTTACTATTATCAATGGCCGTTTTAAATTTATTTTTATTAATTTTAGTATTTGGAAAACGATACCTAGGGAAGAAAAGTTCTGTTTCCTTCTCGTAAGATATTATAGTCACTTTTTTAGATTGAATATTTTTTTTAGTATTTTTAGTTTCGAGGCTTTCAGATAAAATTTCTATAAAGGTTTTTGAAGATTGCATACCCAAATCTCCCTTTATTAATTCTATTTTTTTAACTAATTTAACTGTATATGTAATGACAAATTCTCTATTTATAGTAAAGATAATTTTTGCCTCGGCAATATTATCCTTCTCAAGCATATCAAATAAATTATCGTCAAGACTATCAGAGTTAATAAACTTTGATATAATATCTATTACTTCAATAATTGTTGTTTTACCAGAACCATTTTGTCCGTAGATACCTATAATGTTTAAAGGGATTTCTTTGCATTCAAAGTTTACGTCACCTTTTTTTACATTTTTGAAGTTTGCTATACTTATTGAGTTTATTTTTAATTCTTTTAATTCCATATTTTCTCCTAATTGTAATATGCAACTATTCGTATTATACAATTTTTTAAGGTATTCTTCAATATATAAAGATATTATTCGTAAAAAATACCAATATCCATTGTAAATTTCAAAATATCTTTGAATTAATTAGATTTAATATTTATAAATTTTGATTATTACAAATAGTTCAAAATATAAATTATGTAACCGTACGTCTCCCCAAAAATTATCCCATGAGAAATCAGCTGAATGCCATTAAATAGCATATATAGGTTGTTATGCCCCTACTGCTCATCATATATCTGTAAGAAATAATAAGCGCCATTTTTGGCCAACTTCCTGATATAGCCCTCTGATACGCCTTGTTCTCTCGCTATCGTTGTGTAATAGACATGGTGGATATAGTGACGGACAATAATGTTACACTCACGCTGTCGTGTCTGTTTGAGTTCTTGCAACGTATTAGTCACGCGCTCTAAGTCTTTACTCGTTATCTTAACGTGCTTATTATGGCCGAACGTGTGATAATGCCACACTCTATAAAATATCTCCTCAAACCGCCTATACTCTTTATCTGTTATTTTTGTTTTACTCATAATGCACCTACTTTTTTTAAGGTGCACCTTTTCTGTTGTGGGTGCACCCACTAAATAATATAAAATCCACGTTCAAAGATATAGCATTCTAATCAATCATAAGGGCTAAATACCTAGTAAATAAACGGGTCAATACAATCAATCTTAATCTCTGTTAGTCTTTTCCTTGCCAAATCATCTCACCACCTCACAATCTGTGTTTGTTTTGTAAATGTTATCGTACCTACGCACCTTACTATACTTAAAATAAATTCAGGTTTTCGTCCAAATTTTAAGGTGCAAATTATGTTTTGTTTTGTAATTTTAGTGCACCTATGGTCCTTTTCTATAGGGAGAATTAAGTTAAGTTTTGTCAGGTTTTCGTACCCCTTTTTAGGGACGGTAGAGATAGTATTATCGCACCCTTTTTAGGGTGTCACTTATGTAACCTTTCGTACCCCTATAAAAGCAAAAGAGTGAAAGCCTAGTCATTAAAGACTAAGCCTTTTTTACTATTCACCTAACTCAATACCAATCATCTCAGCGATACGTTGCAAGCCGTTCATGTTCATGTCTGCTAAGTCTTGCTGTCTAATGACTGTACCGTCTGTGTATGTTGGTACATGGTTAGGGTCGCTAGTAAACATGCTGTCATTGAGTGCGTATAGTTCTTCTAGTTCGTCAGCCACTGTCACAACGCTGTTGGGTTCGTCTTGTTCAACTTCATCAGAAATAAAGCGACTGCTTTCTTCCTCGTCAAGCTTTCGCAAATCTTCATAATTTTCAAGTGTGATGTCGCCCTGTTGATAATGTTCAAACATATCAAGGTCAACACCTAAACTATCGCATAGTTCGCCAAGCGACTTATTAAAATATTCATAACGTTCTTCCGCTGTCAAATGCGGATATAGATTACTGAATAATTTTGCGATAACATTCAAAGCACCAGCCAGTTTTAAATGTGTTTCAGTTTCTACGTTCATTGTTTCTTTTTTTGTGTTAGTCATTTTTAAATCTCCATTTTTCTTTTTTATGCTAAGTTTTGCTATGCCATATAAGTTAAATGCTTATAAAGTCTGATAACACGCGTTATCACTCGTTTTCTAACTCCTTATTGTATTGAATTTTGTTCCCTTGTTCCCTTAATGTTCCCTTAATTTTTGAGTACGGGAACAAATTTGTTTATTGGTATATATAGTTTTATAGCTATTCTGTTCCCTTGTTCCCTTTCTTTTTTATATACTGAAATAATTTTACCTATATATCTAAATATTACTAATTTCTGTGTGCTGTAGAATTTCTCAGAGAGTTGGGCGGTTTTTTCAGGAACAAAGGAACAAAAACGCTAGAACTCTTTTATAACAAGGGATTGAGGGTGTTCCAGTTCTCTTTTTTACGGGAACGCAAAGGGAACAAAACACGATTACGGGAACAGAATTATTTTTTTCTTTTCCTTTTGTAGCCTTTAACTGGTTGTTTATGTTTTTCGTCATCCCAATAAAACAAGGCTCTAAACTTAGGCATTTCCTCGGCACGGTGTAAATCTATAGCCCTGTTAAAACCTGCATTATTTGACCTCTGTCGAGTCTTTTCCCACTCCTCTTTGATATGGTCGGGCAGTTTTAACTCAAACTCACGCTTACTAAACGGCTTTACTCCCTCAACTTCACACCATGCTTGATAGTATGCTGTTATAAAGGTAGTGGGTAGAAAGTCACTGACAAATTCTTGAAAGTCGGTAGAAACGAACGATAAAACTGTATCATTCGTTATTTTGAACTCTTCTAACAGCTCTTGGGTGGCTTTTGGTTCTGTAAAGCGCTCAAAGTTTAATGACAAGGCTTTTTTTAGGACGTACTCCAATACCTCGGGACGCTTGATATAATCGTCCTTGATTTTCCAGTTATCTGTCTCGGTTGTATAAGACTTGTTAAATGGTACTATAAGCATACGTCTATAAGTACCGTTTGACTTGTTCCTAAACTTAGGTAAGAAGTTGGTAGACTGTATGACCATCTTATTAAACACTGCTAGTGTTGGCTGTTTCCCTTTAGCTTCAACTGGTACTGGATCGCCTGTCACAACACTAAAGTAATTACCAGCGTTATCTAGGTAGCTTACTTGGCTATCATCTCCAATAATACAAGTTTTACCCACTACTTGAGATAGCGCAAACCTTTCTGAGAATTGTTCTACTTTGACACTAGCCACGTTCTCACGACCGATTAAGTTCATGATCAGGCTTTGAAATGTTCCTTTACCGTCATTACCTTTACCAACTAACCACGCGCCTTTACGATATGAGTAATTACCATTGGTACTTGCTGATATAATTTGCCATAGTAATTGTACCAGTTCTTTATCTCCACTCATTAAATCAAGTAGCCAATCATCAACATGCCACCCCTTAATATTAGGTACCTTAGCCTGTGCATTGTATTTAGTTGCAATAGTTGATGTAAAAATATATTTAGGGTTAAATGGCTCTAATTTCTGAGTTTTCTTGTTAAAGATACCGTTTTTAACTGGTATTAAGTGTGGCTCAGTTGTCTGTTGCTTAATACTAGATAAGGTCTCTAGCTTAAATAAGACTTCTTTTGACCTGGCTAAATTATAAGTAGGCTCTAGCCAATAGATTAGACGGTGAAAAAAGGGTTCATTTGTTTCATATATACCTAGCTCAGGGTTATATATACCAAGTAGGCCGTTTTGATTGTCCAGTTTGATTACTTTTAGCACACTATAGATGATCTTAGCCGTTTCAAGTGGTGGTAAATTCTTAGGTTTTGAACCGTCCTCCCTTGCCCCACTCATATAAACTTCTCGATACTCCCCAAATAAAGCACGTACACCTTTTAAAGTCTGCGTCTGCTCTTTTATATAATCGGGATCTGTTATTAATTCCCTTTCTTGGTCAGCCCAATCTGCTAGAGCTTGTTTAAATTCGTCTGTATGAACAGTCTTTGCCCCATCTTCCAAGTAATCGGTAAAATCATCTAGCTTGGGTTTCTTGCCCCTAATTGGCTCTTGTGGTGTTTGTGAAACCAATTCTCTTAAATCTTCTGATGTCATGTTGTCCTTTCTAGTTCATCTTAAATACGCTTTTCCATATTGTAGAGAGCTCACTATCATCTAGTGGTGGACTTGTTCGATTATTGAATAGTTGCAATAAGTCCATACATGTATTTGGTTCTATACCAATCTTGCGCCAATAATGTAATACTTTATTAGTGTCATTGTTTCGGTTACCCTCCGTTGCACCACTATTGAATAGCTCCCATATCTCTGCACCGTAAGTGCGACTAATTCCGCCAGATCTTGAAAAAGATGACGAATAAGACGCGCGTGATGTCGGTGCCTGATGTAACAGGTTAAGCAACCACTCTGGACAATCTCGAACATCATCAAGTGTTAATATTTGATTGCTAATTTTATCAGTGAAAGGCATGTAATCGCCGTCAGTTCGACTGCTTGGATATATAGGAACAAAGTGTGTTTTAATCTCTACACCATCTACCAGCTCATTTACAATTGGTTTATCAAAGGTTTCTATAGGGATTTTAAAAAAGATATGAACGCCTGCGCCTGTTGGTGTTTTTTCAACATAGGTGTTTAATGCTTCGCCTTGTGCATGATCGCTCCATATCTTGTCAAAAGCTTTGACACCATTCTGTCCGCTTTGGTGTTGGTCCAGGTCGATACAAATTAGCCCACTATTTTTAAGGTTAATCATAATATTACGATTGGGTATTGAGTTAAACCACTGTTCTATTAACCCACGATCAAGTGTTCCGCTCGCTGTTCCTTTAATAATAGCTCGCTCGCTTTTACCAGGAGGGTAACCTGCTACAACATGGATATTACGATCAATACAAAATAAAGCTTGTTCTTTTGGTGTCATCGACTTACTCCTTAATTAGCTGGTCTATCCAGTCAAGTTCAGCTAAGGTATACCCATTGACAGCATTATTAATTGTAATACCTGATCGTTGCTTTTTGATTATACCTGCTCTGCGCTCCTCCTCGTTTAAAGGGATAAAATAGCCTAGATTATCTACTGAACCAATGGCACACCGTTTCTTTTGTAGATATTCTATCCTACTTTGTAAGGTCCGTAAGTCAATATTAAGAGACTTGGCCAACACTTTACCATGTACTGCTCTATCTATCCCTCTATGATTAGAGAGGGCCTTTACAATATTCTGATCTAATATCTGTAAATTTTTAAGTTTCATTTCTCATACCTCAATTACCTTGCCTGGTAAATTTTTATTTATAAATTTTAATTGTTTTTACTCATTGATACTCATGTTTCCCAAGTATCTTAATAACTAGCTCAAGTTCTGCTAAACAAACCAACTCTTTTATGTAATCATTGAACGTTTCATATCTTTCTGGATATGATAGTAATTTGCTTATTTTTGGATCTAATTTCTTAGCATTCCCCCAGTAGGCGTAAAGGATAATCGCACCATTTCTAAATATAGTGATTTCCTCGATAGGTGTATTTGTCATTAAATCACTATATTCTTGGTCAAGTTGTGTTTCAACCATTTTCTGAGCATGCCACAAGCTCTTAGTATATATTAACTTTTCGTTACCCATACAATGCTTTACAGATCGTTCTCTAGCTATCATATCCATAACGTCAGCAAATGCCTCAGCTCGTTCTTTCTCTACTTTTTGGTCTATCTTAGCTTTTCTATATTTATCCATTTAGCTCCTATCTAGTTATCCAGTACAACAAATTGGCATATATCATCAATCAAGTAATAGATTAATGATGTCTTATACCTAGGCTTATATCTCTTTAGACCATGTTTTTCAAAGTTAAATAGAGTACTATCTGATATATCCAACTCGTCCATTACCTGCTGTTTAGATATGTAAGGTAGCACGCGCGTGCTAGCCTTTAACTTATCTTGTGTGGCTTCGTATTCATTCACGCGCCTGATAATATTCTCAGCAAGTAAACGACTAGTAAGCGTGGTTAATGGGTCAAATTGATCTATCATTTTGCCCTCCTCTACTAATCTTATATTTGGATATTTTTTTGTGACGATTGATGAACGCTATTCTATCCACTTTGTGAAATATTGCTATTGGTTCTAATGACAGAACGTTAACTATACAAACTTTTTTAATGCGTTTAAATTTATATTTTGTTGTCATGCACTTACCTCGCTCTCTAGTTGAAAGATAGTGTTATATAAAGCTAAATTAGGCAAATTTAAACGATTTTCAATTTCTAAAAGCTCGGCTACGTTAATACGCTTTGACAAGGGCATAGCATTAAATAAATCACTATCCAATAATTCAGAAATACACTTATCATTAAATTCTGACTGCTTGCCGATATAAATATAATCGGGGCTTATTCTATACAATTTTGAAAGCGTGGCAATATCACACCATTCAGCTTGTCCGCTGTCGCTCTCTATTAAAATCAATGTGTCAACACTTATTTTAGTTTGTTCTGACAATCGCTCTATGGTTAGACCGCTATTTTTACGTAAGTCTTTAAGTGTATATCTTGAATTCATTTGCCTACCTCGCTTTTTTTAAGGTGTTTCAAAATACTTGATAAACTGCATTCATTCGTCGTACTTTCATCTAAAATGCAATCAAGTAAGGTCTGCATGTCGTCAAAGTTTCCCGAATAAGCCACTAGCTCTTGGCTATCCTCTAACTCTGTAACCATTTCATAGATTATCATTGATAATTTTTTTATAATGATATTTTTTCTATCTATTTTTGATAGTTCAAGCTCTATATCTGTAATCTTCTTACTCATGCCACACCTCCGCTCATAAACTTTGCGTACTCTTTAATATCTACAAAGCGGTGCAAAATATCGTATTTATCCCACACCATCCAGATATGAGTAGCTGGGTTGAATTGTACCTGTGCGCCAGCTTGTACACCGTGTGTTGGGTAATGCACATCAATTGTATTGTTCATTTGTGTAATGCTCCTATTTCTGATAGAATAAGAGTAAAGCAAAGCCCTGAAAGGCTCTGTTTACCTAGTTTAAAAGTCGTTAGTTGGGGAACTGGTCGGCTTTTTTTGTTGTTAAAAATTGCTTAATCTCATGAAATGCTATGCCTATATCTAACAGTAAAATTACGCTGTCGGTATAGGTTTTTAATATTTCTTTTTGTTCTGCCGTTAAAATCACGCGCTCATTCTTAAAGCTCTTTAAACTCTTATAAGCGCCCTCTGTTGTGAGTTGTACCAATAAATCAAGAATGATTTTGTAATAGTAAGGTTTAAACTGTTTACTGCTTGATATTGCCCTGTCTAAGCGTTTCATAACCTAATAGCTTTCAGCAATAGCCGAGACAACCGCATTGTAAACTTTGTTCTTAACGTTCAATGGCTCTTTATCCTTGGTTAGTGTCTTGGCTGTGCTTTCGCTCACACCTAAATACTTAGCAAGGTCTTTTTTTGTCATGAGTTCGTCAGCTTGCAATCTTCGCAAAGCTTTCTTCATTTCTGGGGTTAGTAGTGGCATTTTTGTTCTCCTTTTACTTTTTTTGTTGTTAATAGTTGACTATTTTCACTATATAATGTAAAATGTAAGCATAGTTAAAACGACAACAAACAAATTATATAAACACTCTGGGGAGCTTTTAATATCTTGTCGGTCGTTTTAAATAAATAACTCTTAACTAAAAACTATTTTATATTTTAAAGTGTATAATGTCAACTATTTTCACTATAAAATATAAATATTTTTTAGTCATGCTTTGAAAGGCTTAATATGACAACATTTGAACGCATAAAATTTCTAGCTGATAGACAAGGTAAGTCGCTTCAAAAAGTTTCGGAGGACTTGGGGTTAAGTCAAAATTATGTATATAATATGAGAAACGCAAAAACTTCAAACGCTGACAAACTCGCACTAATTGCTGACTATTTCCATGTATCAGTTGACTACTTGCTTGGTCGGGAAGATGTTAAACCCGTTACCGAACCTGTTGATTTGGCGGAAATTGCAAATGCTGATGATGATTATATTTTTGATAGTGTACTGAGTGCTGGTGGTCGTCCTCTTACTGATAAAGATAAGGCTATGATTAAGTTAGTTTTTGCTGACCGATGGGATGAGTTAATAGAAAAGGCTAAGGATAACAAGAAAGGCAAAGCATGAGGGCTATACATGGATATTGACGACTTAACCGATTTTATTATCCAGAAGATTGATAAGCTCGGTATCGATTACCGCCCTTATAATTACGATAATCAAATCGCATGGGTAGACTGCTTTTTAAAAATAGGTGGATACAATCCAGATACTGCTACACCATTCAATCACGCGCACGAGTACATCCATGCTTATTATAATGACGATACAAGAATGTGCGAGTATGACAAGCATAGTCCTATGGAAAAGAGGGCAAATAAGGAAAGCATTATCCTATTGTGGGATTTATTCACTGCAAGCGGTGGCAATGATAATGATGTGACTTTATTCTGTGACTTAACAGGCTGTCCATATAATGATACGTTTAGCGTTTTGAAAAAGACAAATCATTGTGATAACTTTGATAGTTTAGTAGACTGTGCGCGTGATTATGTAACCTATTTTGATGTTATTGTGCCTAATACCATAAACGTTTATAACTTCTTAGACTGTTACGGTCTGCCATATACAGATTATCAAAAAGCGCGTGACACTCTTAACCAAGTATGTGGGTTTGAGTTGGCTGTTTAAATTCTCTATATAGGTTTTAATATCAGCATTTCTAAGCATTACCATGTTAAAAGTATGAACATGTCGGGTTATATAAGTTTAATCAGGAAAATAAAAAAGGCCAATAAAAACAAGCCTTTGTGTACTGCGTGGGTTTAATTAAGAAAATAAAAAAGCGCATAGGCGCGTGAAAGGAAAATAACATGGAAAGTGATTTAATATTCTATAATAATGATTCTGAAAATATCCACATTGAAGCCATATTTGAAGATGAAAATATTTGGTTAACTCAAGCACAAATAGCTGAGCTTTACCAAACTACCAAACAGAATATCAGTTTACACATAAAAAATATTTTTGAGGAGGATGAGTTAGAAGAAAATTCAACTGTAAAGAAATACTTGACAGTTCGAGAAGAGGGTAACCGTGCAGTTAAACGAGAAATTACGTCATACAATCTTGATCTCATTTTATCAGTTGGGTATCGTGTAAAATCAAAAACAGCTACTCAATTTCGTATTTGGGCTACTGAGCTTATCAAAGAATACTTAAAAAAAGGGTTTGTCATGAATGATGACAGACTTAAAAATTTAGGTGGCGGTAACTACTGGAAAGAGCTCCTTACAAGGATACGTGATATTAGGTCAAGCGAAAAAGTGATGTATAGACAAGTGTTAGACTTGTATGCTACTGCTATTGACTATGATTCCAAAGCTGATGCTAGTGTTTTATTCTTTAAAATTGTTCAAAATAAACTACATTTTGGGGCTCATGGTCATACAGCTTCAGAAGTTATCTATTATCGGGTAGACAGTGACAAACCATTTGCTGGTCTAACAAGTTTTAAAGGTAAACAACCTACTCAAGCTGAAGCAATGATTGCTAAGAATTATTTAACAGAACAGGAACTTAGGGTATTGAATAATTTGGTTTCTGCTTATTTTGATTTGGCTGAGTTGAATGCTATCGAAGAAAAAGAAATGCGAATGACTGATTATTTGACTGAACTCGACAATATCTTAAAGTCAACCGGTCGTAACGTTCTTGAGGGAGCTGGTAAAGTTACTACAAAATCAGCTCAAGAAAAAGCTAAACTAGAATTGAAAAGATATAAAGCCAAAACACTAGACCCTGTAGAGGAAGATTATTTAGAACTTATCAATAGACTTGAAAAACAAGCTAAAAAAGAAAGTCGCAAAAAATAGTTTATTTTTAAGTCAGAACTTACCAGCTTTGTTATCGTTTGTACCACTTTTTAAGTGATCGCTATCAATTAGCCCAAGAAGAAAAAGGAGGGTTGGATATACTGTTACCATGTTACCCTTGCGTTACTCTACTTTTTTAGAACGGTAACACGCTAGACCATTGATATATATAGCTTTATAATACTTTGTTACCTTGTTACCTTAAATAATACTAAGTTAGATATAATTTTACCTATACTTCTAACAGATAGACTGATTAACTTCTGTTCGCATATTCATTTCTCATACCTCAATTACCTTGCCTGGCAATAGAACTGGAGAGAACATGAATATAAAGAAAGTCATAAAAAAAGACGGCACTATTGTGTACCGTACTAATATATATCTTGGTATTGATAGTTTAACGGGTAAGCAAGCTAGAAAAGTTGTCACTGCTAAATCTGAAAAGATGTGCAATATAAAAGCTAACCAAGCTATCAATGAGTTTGAAAAACAGGGTAATACCGTTAGAAAGGTTAGCATAGATAACTTTGAGGATATGGCTATGATGTGGTTTGAAAATTATAAGCTAAGTGTAAAACCTAGAACAGTGCAAATTATGCAAACAAGGCTAAATAATTATGTGTTACCAGCTTTAGGGGCTTATAGAATTGATAAAGTCAACTCTATTTTACTTCAGCAAATAGTTAATCAGTGGGCTTTAAACGCTAGTCAACCTCTAAATGGTGCATATCATAGACCAAGAGGAAAAGGGAAAGACTTTAAAATATACTTTAATATCGTTGAACGTATATTCAAGCATGCGCTATCTCTTGGGCTGGTAAAGGACAATCCTTGTCTTAATGTAATTGTACCAAAAGTACGGCTTGAAAGCACTGAGAAGAAGATAAAGCACCTCACTGTGGACCAACTAAGAGTATTCTTTGTCTATGCTGAATCATTACCAAAAGAAAGATATACAACTGAATTGATGTTGGCCCTCTGTAGATTACTTGTCGCTTCAGGTTTACGTATTGGAGAAGCAGTGTCCTTGTCTTGGTCTGATATAGACTTGGAAACTGGTGCTGTTTCTGTTAGCAAGACAACACATAGGGCCATCATACAGTCAACACCTAAGACTAATAAGAGTAATAGAGTAGTGTTGATCGATAGCAAAGCAATAGCAGTTTTAAAACACTGGAGGATATTTCAAGCTAGACACTTCCTTAGCATAGGTAAAGGTAAGCATGATTTAGTATTTCCTGGTATAACTGGTAAAGTACTCGATTACCAAATCATACGGCCAGTCTTATTAAAATGGTTTAAAGCCTGTAACTTACCACAAGTTGGCTTTCATGGCTTTAGGCACTCACACGCTAGCCTACTGCTTAATGCTGGTGTTCCCTATAAAGAGATACAAGAACGTTTAGGTCATGCTAGTATAAAGATGACTATGGACATATACAGCCACCTTGAAACTGACAATCAAATAAGGGCAGTAGAACGCTTTGAATCAATCGCAAATTTCTAACAAAAAAAATACTAGTCGTAATAAATCTCGTAATAAATTCAGGATTTCGAAAAAAAGAAAACCTGTAGAGATAGATATACCAACACTCACAGAGTTTCTATGTATTACGTATACGGCATTCAATCAGTGTTTTTTTTTTTGTGTTTTTTGGGTGTGATGTCTTCGTTAGCTATCGACTTACAACCTCAATTTTGCTTCGCTTTAGCTGCCTCGACCTCACGCCCAAAAAATCGCAAAAAACTTTTCCATTATTTTGTGTGATGTCTTTGTTAGATTTCAGCTCACAACCTTGAGTTTGTAAGTCTTTTATGCTATGAATTCTTGATAAAAAGTCTTCGAAAAACTGTGTTTGACTTGTATGAGTTTATTCTTGCATTTTCAGGTGTATTTGGGGTATAATGAACTGGTGAGAAATGCTTTTTCTCTTAAAGATTGCCTTCTTAGCTCAGTTGGTAGAGCAGTGGACTCTTAATCCATGGGTCGCAGGTTCAAGCCCTGCAGGGGGCATAGGAAAAAATCCTTATACAGTATGGTATAGGGATTTTCTTTTGTTTAAATTAATTTAGTGATGTATAAACAGTTTTAAAGTGATGTTTTTTTGGGACTATCTAACAATTTAGTATAATATTGTTTTTTATTTTGTAAAAAATCAATATGTTGCTGTATTTTTTTTAATTCAACCTGTAAAGTCGTTTCTTGCTCTGCTAAAATATTTATTCTATCTAAGATAGTGCTATCGCCTTTCTCTCTCAATCTAGAGTAGTCAACAATTTTTGATAAAGTCATACCAGTTGCTTTTGCTCGGTTAATAAACTCAATCCAACGTAAATCATCATCTGTAAAAATTCGATAGTTAGTGCTATTTCTATTAGGTTTTAAAAGCCCCAGTTCTTCATAGTAGCGTAAAGTTGGAATAGACAGTTCTGTAAGTTTAGAAATTTCTGATATTTTGTAAGTTTTCATGATAAGGGAACTTTCCGTAATTTAGTATAAATAGCTCTTGATATCAAGTACACTTGATAGTTTATACTGATTATATCATATAAAAGGAGGCAGTATTTTGAATAAATACGAGAATGGATTAAGAATTCGTGAAGCAGTAATTGGTAAAGAGGCAAGTCAAATGGTAACAGATAGTCTAGCTGATATAGCACCTATCTTAAATCAAAAGACTTTATTAGCTTTTGATGAAGCAGAAGAACGACCAATATTGACTATGCAACAAAGAGAGATGATTACGATTACAAGTTTATTAACACAAGGCGATACCTTAAATCAGATTAGGATTCATATTCAGGGAGCTTTAAATGTAGGTCTTAGCCAAGATGAAATTGTTGAAACATTTATTCATTGCTTACCATATGTTGGTTTTCCGAGAGTGTTAAATGCTATCTCTGTGGCAAAAGACGTATTTAACAAAAATATGGTATGAATCTATCTGTTCCATATCATAAAAATAAGCATGGATTCGAACAGTCCTTATAAATTTAAACCTAGCTATAATCAGGTTTAAAGCATTTATACTGATATATAAACCTATAACTATTCATGCAGGGGCATAATCAAAAAGGCTTTGTATCGCTGATACAGAGCCTTTTTTTATTTTTTTGCCAAATTTTTGCCAAAACTACCCATAATTTTCTTGATTTCATCATTGCCAGCGTTCGATTTCTATCTTAGAATGTGTCCGTAAGTCTCTTTGATTTGGGTACTGTTTTTATGTTCGACTTGTTTAACAATAACTTCAATGTCTATATCTTGGGTGAGTAAAGCACTAATATAGGTATGGTGGTTGAGATGACCATACGTCGAATAAACAGGCTATTTATCCGATTTTATTAGGTTTTCGATAGTCTTTACTTCTGTTAGTAAGTGAATGAGTTAAGATAACTGTGAGGTTATTTTTTTACTTTTATTAAAAATATATTTAAAAAAATTTAATAAAATGTTATAATAAAGTCAACAAATATGACAAGAGATAATGTTATGTTTTTTGCATTTCATATAGATAGGAGTAGTATGTGATAAAAAAATTGATTGATGAAAAAATTAACTTCGATGTAGGTGCTTTTTTTAAAGAGATAAGGCGTACTCGGGGTTACACACAAAAAGATGCTGGTGGTGATTATATTTCTAAATCTCAGTTATCACGATTTGAAAATGGTGAGACAATCTTGACGGTTGAAAAACTTTATTACGCCATTACACAAATATCTATGACACCAAATGAATTTTTCAATGCGTTTAATGATTATAAACTTGATAGGATGCAAGAGCTTTATCGCACACTAGACAATATTCAACTCTCATTAAAAGATGGGATTGAAAAATCGAAAACTTTAATTATTAAAAAGCCCAAAGATAAATTTGAACGTTTATCAAATGTTATGATAAAAAGTGTCTTGCAAGATATCACAGGTAAAAAGTATGTATCAGAAGAAGAATATCTGTTAGTGGGAGACTATCTTAGTGCAATTGACTATTGGTCGGAATTTGAGATGAAGTTACTATATTACACTTGTTTGATTTTAGACGAGGGAGATATTCGTTGGTTTTGGGAAATGATAACTGATAGGGCGCATCATTTTAACAAAGGAAATAATCAGAGATTATTCTTAGCAACATTGCTAAATAGTTATGAAACAACAGTCTTAGATCGTCAAAATATGGAGAATGCAGCTTTATTTAGGGAAGATCTTGAAAAATTCATTGTAAAAAAAGAACCAACGATGTTGATTATTTTTACTATCGTGACTTATTTTCACGATTATTTGCTCGAAAAGACATCAAAAAATCATCAGAAGATAGAAGAATATTTGACTGCTGCTGAGGTGGTTGGTGCCAAAGATATGGCAGATTATTACCGCAATCGTTTAGTTGCATTAGAGAGAAAGTAAAATCCAGAATGCGAATAAATTTCTGAGTAGTTTGTTGAATGTTCTGACTTTCATTGTGAAACCTCCGTAAGTTTATAGATTAATTTTATCTTTAAAAAGTGCAAATTTAAAAAAGTTGTATATCTGCGTACTGAATTTTAGTTAAGCAGGTGTATGATATTTTCATATGTTGTACACTTTCTATTTATTATAGTACGTAAAAAAGAGCATAATTTTTGTCATGCTCTCCCATTATTTTCTAGGGTAGTGATATGAAATCATTATTTTTATTAACGTGTTCCAACGTAGTAGATTACACCAGCGATAATGAGTTTTCCAACAAAAATTCCTCCAGCCAAAAGCATAATACTTTCTCCTTTCCTTGTGTAATTAGCTTGTAAATTGTTCGAACTAATTTACGAATATATTTTATCATGGAAAAAAGACACTGTAATAAAGTTGCATATATGCGGATAAGTAAGCATATATGCAACTTTGTTAAATGGTTGTTTTTTTACGTTAAAATATACATCTGATAGGGGAATTAGAATGAAATTCCGTTAAAAAATGATTTTCAAATCAGCATACCCATTCACGAAATATGTATAGATAAAATTTTATAAAGAAAATCGAGGTTTTAAAATTAGTAAAATGATTGAATTGAAACACATAACTAAAACATTCAATGGTAAAAAAGCGCTATCTGATATTAGTTTTTCCGTATCTGAGGGAGAAATATTTGGTTTTCTTGGACCGTCAGGTTCAGGAAAAACAACGACCATTAACATTTTAACTGGGCAGTTGGTTCAGGATAGTGGGCGGGCCTTTATTTTAGGTAAAAATTCAAAGGATATTTCTGCTGCTGATCTTTTAAATATTGGGTTCATGAGTGATACCGTTGGCTTTTATGAAAAAATGTCACTCTATAAAAATCTAGAATTTTTTGCTAAATTTCATCATGTTTCAACTGAGATGCTTGACGATTTGCTAAGAGCATTAGATTTATTCCAGGATAAAGACAAGAAAGCTGAGAATTTATCAACAGGTATGAAACAAAGATTATTCTTAATTCGTGCCATTTTACATACGCCGAAAATTTTATTTTTAGATGAGCCGACTTCTGGATTAGACCCGACGTTATCAAAAAAAGTTCATGATATTTTATTTGCCTTAAAAGAAAAGGGAGTTACGATATTTTTAACAACACACGATATGAATGAAGCAACTAAACTATGTGATAATATTGCATTGTTATATCAGGGCAACATTATTGAATATGGTGCGCCACTATCTATCATTGACAAATATAGTGACGAAAATAAAGTTGTGATTAGATTTCAAAATGGTAAAGAAATAACCGTTTCTAAAGAGGAAGTCGGTAATTATCTCGGACAATATGTTGTTAGTATACATACCATGGAATCATCTTTAGAATCTATTTTTGTACAATTAACAGGAAAGGAATTTAAAAATGAATAGAACAAACAGATTAAAAAGTGTATTTTGGTTAAGGAGGCAATACTTAAAGAGTAATCATGCTTTACTATATATGTGTGTTGGGACGCCTATTGGAGATTTTGCCCTCCTGTCCCTTATCCCTAAATTTCATGGCAATATATTTTTTTTAAGCACTGCTTTAAACTTTGTGTATAGTATGACAGCGGGGGCTTTCGTTTCAATGATGATAGGAGAAGAGAAGGAAAAGAAAAATTTACGGACATTGATACTAAGTGGTGTGAAAATGTATGAATATATCTTATCTATCGTCATTTTTCCTTTTTTATTTTCTGTTTCGGCATTTGCTTATTTCCCCTCATTTTTTGGTGTAGCGATACCAAGTTGGCCAATTTATCTTATCATTGCCATTTCAACCTCTCTCATTTTTATTCTCATCAACTTATCTATTGGTTTATTTGCTAAAAGCCAAATGCACGCATCCTTATTTAGTTTTGGCGCTGTGATGGTAGCGAATGTTTTACCTATTTTAGCAGATCTTTCAAATACCAAACTAGTCAAATATATCGTGGATTGGTCGTTTATTGGTGCTAATACAGAGTATTTTATCAAATTAGAACAATTCAGAATAACAGATAATAGTATACTAGCTATGTTGTTATGGATTGTGGGTTTATTGATTTTAACTAAGTTTGCTTTTGCATGGAATAGAAAAGAGCATGTTTGATTGAGAGTCATTGAATAAGTTGAGGTAATCTGACATGTCTGAAAAAGTCATCACGTGTTTTTATTGACAGAATATTGCGAAGATGATAAAAAAGGGGTATAATTGAATAAAAATGTGAAGGGCATGTCGCAGTGTTGTGCTTTTTTTCATATGAAAATGGGGTAAGTTAATGGACGTGTCTAATCTTTTTAATTCGAATTTGGATAAAATCAAAATTTCGGCGATTCGTCGTTTTGACCAGGAGGTGTCAAAGATTCCTGGTATGTTGAAATTAACGTTGGGTGAACCAGATTTTAATACGCCTGAGCATGTTGAAGCAGCAGCTGTGGCTGCTGTTCGCGCGCATGAGAGTCATTATACTGGGATGTCAGGCTTGCTTGCTTTACGTGAGGCGGCGAGTCAGTTTGTTGCTGAAAAATATGATTTACAGTTCGATCCAGAATCAGAAATTTTGGTGACGGTTGGTGCGACGGAGGCGATTTCTGCTAGTCTCATGTCTATCTTAGTAGCAGGTGATAAGGTGTTGACGCCTGCGCCTTTGTATCCTGGTTATGAGCCTTTGATTCAGCTTGCGGGTGCGGAGATGGTTGAGATTGATACGACGACTAATGGCTTTGTCTTGACACCAGAGATGCTAGAGGCAGCTCTAATCGCTAATCCTGAAACGAAGGCTGTGATTTTGAACTACCCGTCAAATCCAACGGGTGTGACTTATAATCGTTCGGAAATTAAGGCTTTAGCTGAGGTGATTAAGAGGTATCCTGTTTTTGTCATTTCGGACGAAATCTATTCTGAGTTGAATTATACGGATGAAAAACACGTGTCAATTGCTGAATTTGCACGTGAGCAGACGATTGTGCTAAATGGTCTGTCTAAATCTCATGCCATGACGGGATATCGGATTGGTTTCATTTTCGCGGATGCGATTTTGACCAGCCAGATCATTAAAACGCATCAGTATTTTGTGACGGCAGCAACGACGGTTTCACAGTTTGCGGCGATTGAGGCTTTGACCAATGGTAAAGATGATGCAGCAGCGATGAAAAAAGAGTATGTGGTTAGGCGAGATTATATCATCTCACAGATGACACCGCTTGGCTTTGAGATTGCGAAACCAGATGGGGCATTTTATATTTTTGCTAAAATTCCTGCAGATTTAGAACAAAATTCTTTTGATTTCTTGATTGATTTTGCTAATGAAAAGCAAGTGGCTTTTATTCCCGGGTCAGCTTTTGGCAAATATGGTGAAGGCTACATTCGTTTGAGTTATGCAGCGAGTATGACGGTGATTACAGAAGCCATGGCACGCTTGACGGCATACGTGACTGAAAAGCGTGAGTTATAATCTACTCATCTTTTATCAAATGAACCTGTGCTTGCTTAATTTCCAGCAAACATTGAAATTCCCCAATTTTGGGGAATTTTTTTATTGGGTCTGAGTTTTTAGAGATGCCCAATTTTTTGTTATAATGAGGTGGAGAGGTTCTAAGGGATATGAAAAACGTTGAAACGCGCGGTTTAGTGCTGTTTAGTCGGCATTACCGTGAGCAAGATAAATTAGTTAAGATTTTTACGGAGCGTTTTGGCAAGCGGATGTTTTTTGTGAAAAATGCTGGGAAGTCGAGGTTTGCGAGTAGTCTTCAGAATTTTACGCAACTTGAGTTGCTGGGGACGATTAATGATGATGGTTTGAGTTTTATTTCTGATATTAGCGAGGCTAGGCCTTATCAGTTTATCAATGCAGATATTTTTGCTCAGGCTTATGCGAGTTATCTGGTTGGTTTGGCGGATGTCGCTCTTCCGGATAATCATTATGATGCGCCGCTTTATGGTTTTTTGATGAAGTCGCTTGATTTGATTGAAGAAAAGATTGATATGCTGGTGGTGACTTATATTTTTGAGTTGCAGGTTATGTCGCGTTTTGGTGCGCAGTTAGATTTTGGGCAGTGTGTTTTTTGTCATCGTAAGGACTTGCCAATGGATTTTTCTTATAAATTTAATGGTTGTCTCTGTCGAAATCATTTTGATGCGGATATGAGGCGTTCACATTTGGACCCTAATGTGATTTTTTTGTGTCATTCTTTTATGGCAATGGACTTAGACAAGCTACCGAGTATTAATCTGTCTGATGACATGAAAAAGAAAATTCGAGTCTTTATTGATGCACTTTATGACCATTATATTGGTGTCCAGATTAAGGCTAAGAAATTTATTGATGGTTTGGATGGCTGGGCTGATATTATGAAATAACAATAAAAAATAAGCTTATCATAGCTTATTTTTTTGTATTATAGCGTTTTTTGATCTCAACTGCGAGGGCTGGATAGTCAGTCATAAAGCCTGCTAAATGATGATTAAAGGCAAAGTACATGTCAACATCATTATTTAAGGTCCAAGGTCGCAAGGGTTTGGTGAGTTGTTTTAAGTGATTTGAATTTTTTTGTAGCCAATCCAACCGAGGGTGTAGGTGGGTGATATAATCCGTCTGCAAACCTAGCTTAATTTTCTGTTCTAAGGTTGACATGAGGAGGCATAAATCTACACCTGGCTCAAGCTCAGACAGATGTTGGAGCGATTCGAGGTTAAAGGAGCAGTAGATATGAGAAAAAGGATAGTGACGTGAGGTGAGTAAGTCACTGGTCATTTTTTCAATGCCGATATACTGAAATTTATCCGTCTTGATTTCGACATTAAGCACGCCTGTGAACTGCATCTGAATCAGTAAGTCTAGTACTTCAGATAATAAAGGAATTTTTTCAGTTACATAGTCTTTATCAAACCAAGCCCCCGCAGAATAGTTGCGGATTTCTGAAAATGTTAGGTTACGAACGAGTCCAGTACCATTTGTGGTACGGTCAATGGATTCATCATGAATGACAACGAGTTGATCATCCTTGGTTAAATGGACATCAAGCTCAATACCATCAGCGCCTACCCTGATGGCTTCAGCAAAAGCTGCTAGGGTATTTTCAGGTCGATTGGACTTGCTGCCACGGTGGGCAAAAATCTGCGTTTCGACAGGATCCTGATGGCGCAGATGATAGACGCTGGCTTGAAATCTAGCCCGTCGTGACTTAAAGTAATCACGGTTTCTGTGAAAGCATTTTTTAATTCCCGTAAACATCTGCCCACTCCTTTTCAATTGCGGTGACAAATTCTCGCATGATGTGATCACGCGCCCTTGCGAGTTGCTTAGCTTTTTCAGTATACAGGCTTTCAGAAATCTGGAAGAGTTTTTCATAAAAATGATTGATTGTTGTGCCTTCAGCGGCATGATAGGCTGCTTTAGTGGTAAAAGTCTGTGGTAACTTATCAGGATTGTAAAGCTCACGCTTGCGATCAAAGCCATATTGCAAGGTTCGGACAATCCCGAAAGCACCAATGGCATCTAAGCGATCGGCATCTTGGACGATTTGACCATTGATGTCAAGTGCTTGCGCACTACCATCAAGATTAGATGAGAAGGAAAGATTATCTATAATCTCAAACACTTGGTCAATGTAAGGTAAGTCAAGCGTTGTGAGAAAATCAACGACCTCTTGCTTGGCTACGATAACATCCTCAAATAATTTGTCATCATAGGTATCATGGAGAAGGGCAGCCGTTAAAACTAAGTCACGATTAGCTTGCGGATAGTCAGCTAAAATGTGTTCAGCCAATTTATAGACACGAAAGATGTGATCGAAATCGTGACCATCTGTCAAGTGCGCGTGTCTATTTTTGGCAAATGCCATGATTTTTTCCATTATTTGAAATAATTAATCCCCATAGCGGATTTGACTTCATCCAAAGTCTGAACTGCGACAGCCTGTGCTTTCTCAGAGCCTTTTTTGAGCATCTCATAGACTTGCCCCATGTCTTGGGCGTATTCTAAGCGACGGGCGCGAATCGGTGCAAATTCACGGTCTAAGACTTCGAGTAGGTAGCGTTTGGTTTTCACATCACCGAGCCCGCCGGCTTGATACTGCGCTTTCATCTCAGCAATGGTTGCTGCATCTTCGGGTGTGCCAAAAACATCGAGATAGTGGAAGACCATATTCCCTTCGATTTTACCTGGATCTTCGACGCGGACGTGGTCAGGATCAGTATACATACTCATGACTTTTTTCTGGACAGTATCGGCATCGTCAGAAATGAAAATACCGTTGTTGAGGGATTTAGACATCTTGGCATTGCCATCAAGACCTGGTAAGCGACCAGCGCTTTCATTTTCAGGGTAGAGGCCTTCTGGTTCAACAAGGACATCTGTTTGGTAGGCGTGATTAAAGCTACGGACAATCTCGCGTGTTTGCTCGATCATTGGTTTTTGGTCATTTCCAACAGGGACGAGGTTGGCTTTAAAAGCTGTGATATCCGCTGCTTGAGAAACGGGATAAACGAGGAAGCCAGCTGGGATAGACTCGCCAAATCCTTTTTGGGCGATCTCTGTTTTAACGGTCGGGTTGCGTTCGAGACGCGCTAATGACACGAGGTTCATGAAGTACATTGACAGCTCGGCGAGCTCAGGAATTTGTGACTGAATGAAAATTGTTGACTGCGCTGGATCAAGGCCAACAGCTAGGTAATCAAGCGCGACTTCACCTACAGACTGAATGATTTTTTCAGGTTCTTTGGCATGGTCAGTCAGAGCTTGTTGGTCAGCTAGAAAGACAAAGAGTTGGTACTTGTCTTCGTTTTGCAAGAGTACGCGATTTTTTAATGAGCCAACGTAGTGGCCGATGTGAAGTTTTCCTGTTGGACGATCTCCGGTTAAGATAATAGGTTTCATATAAATAAATTCTCCTTGTAGGTTCGTAATCGATTACCATATAGTTGAAGAGATGAAAATCTGATAAACAAAAAAATCCTCGACAAAATCATTTGTCAAGGACGTTAACACGCGGTGCCACCTTAAATTATGGAAAAAAATTTCCATCTCTTAGCTCCCTCAAACAAGGGATTGTGCGGTATCGAGCACGGCCGTGATGTTTATCGTTTTGAATCAAATTGAACATCAGTTCCTTTCGCAGGCCATTCACTTGGTTGAATTCTTGTCTCGCAATGACCGACAAGTCCCTGAAAATTCGGATACGCGTGCGCATCGACCAAGTTACTTCCTCTGCTAATGGTTTTATTTTACGATTATTCTAAGGGAATGTCAAGGTGTCAGGGAGACAAGGCTTATTTTGTTGACAATTTTGATCGTTGCACAGGACTTTCCTGACAATCTCTGTCGAAAATCCAATCAGCGCCTATCATTTTCTTACTAAAAATGCTAAAATGGGAATAACACGTAAATTGAAGATAAGAGGACAAAAATGTTACAAGTAAGCGATATTAGTTTGCAGTTTTCAGACCGTAAACTGTTTGATGAAGTGAATATTAAATTTTTACCAGGTAACTGTTACGGTTTAATCGGAGCCAATGGTGCAGGAAAATCAACTTTCCTGAAAATTTTAGCAGGCGATATTGAGCCAAGCACAGGCCACACGTCGATGGGACCAGATGAGCGGATGAGTATTCTACGTCAGAATCACTTTGACTATGAAGATATCCCTGTTTTGGACGTTGTTTTGATGGGGCATCAACGCCTTTATGATGTTAAAGTTGAAAAAGATGCCATCTACATGAAGGAAGACTTTACGGATGAAGATGGTATGCGTTCAGCTGAACTTGAAGGTGAATTTGCTGAGCTTGGTGGTTGGGAAGCAGAGTCCGATGCTGCACAATTGTTGCAAAACCTTGGAATCCCAGACGCTCTACACATGCAAAACATGTCTGAATTAACCAATGGTGAAAAAGTCAAAGTTCTCTTAGCTCAAGCCTTGTTTGGGAAACCAGACGTTCTACTCCTTGACGAGCCGACCAATGGTCTGGATATCCAGTCAATTAATTGGCTGGAAGAATTTTTGATTAACTTCGAGAATACAGTCATCGTTGTCTCCCATGACCGTCACTTCTTGAATAAAGTATGTACGCACATGGCCGATTTGGACTTTGGTAAAATCAAACTCTTTGTTGGTAACTATGACTTCTGGAAAGAATCATCAGAACTTGCCCTTAAATTGCAGGGTGATGCCAACCGTAAATCAGAAGAAAAAATCAAAGAATTGCAAGACTTTATCGCGCGTTTCTCTGCGAATGCGTCTAAATCTAAGCAAGCGACATCTCGTAAAAAAATGTTGGATAAAATCGAATTGGACGAGATTGTCCCATCTTCTCGTAAATATCCTTTTATCAACTTCAAACCTGACCGTGAAATCGGCAATGACTTGTTGAAAGTTGAAAATCTTTCAGTCAAAATTGATGGCGAAATCATTTTGGATAATATCAGTTTTATCCTTAATCCAGGAGATAAAACAGCCTTCATCGGTCAAAATGATATCCAAACAACAACATTGATTCGTGCTATTATGGGTGATATTGAGTACACTGGTGAGGTTAAGTGGGGTGTGACAACAAGTCAAGCTTACTTACCAAAAGACAATTCACGCGACTTTGCAGGTGGCGAAACAATCCTTGATTGGCTCCGTCAGTTTGCCAGTAAAGAAGAAGACGACAATACTTTCCTTCGTGGTTTCCTAGGTCGGATGTTGTTCTCTGGTGAAGAAGTTAACAAGTCTGTTAACGTCCTCTCCGGAGGTGAAAAAGTTCGTGTGATGCTCAGCAAACTCATGCTCTTGAAATCAAACGTCCTTGTCTTAGATGACCCAACCAATCATTTGGATTTGGAATCAATTTCATCACTCAATGAAGGTTTGACCAACTACAAAGGCAGTCTACTCTTTGCCAGTCATGACCACGAATTCATTCAAACCATCGCTAATCATATCATCGTTATCTCTAAGAACGGTGTGATTGACCGAATCGGTGAAACTTATGATGAGTTCCTTGAAAATGATGAAGTCCAAGCAAAAGTTAAAGCACTTTGGGCTGATTAAAAAACTATTTTGAAAGTCGTAGGAATACGGCTTTTTTGTTATAATAAAAGCATGACAATTAAACTCATCGCAACAGATATGGATGGCACATTCTTAGATGGCAATGGAGCCTATGATAAAACACGCTTTGATGCGATGTTAACAAAACTAGAACAAACTAATATTCATTTTGTGGCAGCATCAGGTCGTCAACTTTTGGCTTTAGAGGCGATGTTTTCTGATTTTGCTGACCGGATTATTTTTGTGGCAGAAAACGGCGGTATCGTCAAATATCGTGATGATATTTTATTTGAAGAGAAAATGCCTTTTAATAAAGTTTTAGAAATCTCAGATATCGTCAGAAAGTCTGACTATATCCAGGATGATTCTGTTTTATTAAGCGGAGCAAATGGCTCTTACATTTTAGAGACGACAAGTGACTATTATAAGAAAAAAGCGAATTTTTACTATGAAAAGGTGCAAGCAGTTTCTGATTTTTCGGAAGTTGTGGATGATATTCTCAAACTTACCGTCAGTTTTACAGCTGAGCGGGTGCTGGAAGGTGCAGCTTGGGTCAATCAACAAGGGGCTGGGGTTCGGGCAGTCACCACAGGATTTGAATCAATTGATATTATGCCAGAAGGTATCAGCAAAGCCACGGGTCTGTCTCATCTCGCTGAAAAATTTGACATCACACCATCGGAAATTGTCGCATTTGGCGATAATCTGAATGATTTAGAAATGTTGCGCTATGCAGGCAAGGCGGTTGCTATGTCTAATGCACGTGAGCCAATCAAAGAGGTAGCAGACGAAATCATTGGTCATCATAAAGACCAAGCTGTGATGACTTATTTGGAAAATATTCAATTATAAAAGAGGATAAATTTTAAAAAGGATGAATTGAATATATTAATGATTGGTGCAACAAGATTTATTGGAAAAGAAGTTGTTAAACAAAATATTAAAAAGTATGACTCCTATCTTCTGGAAATATCGCGTTTACGATATTTGATGGGGTACACAAGATAAAAGTTATACACTAGCTAAAGTTATACACTAGCTACAGATCATGAACAAGTTACAAATTAAATGATAGCCATTTTTTTCCAATCAGTAATCCGTTAGAAATGGTAACTTATATTGCAAGTTTGGTATAAGTCCATCTCTTATATTTTAAAATAGCATCAGCATGCCTCATAATTTGTGGTATAAAATCAAAAAAATACGCCTCAATTTGTATTGGTTAATACAAACGAGGCGTATTCTTTTGATCTATATATTTTAGTGATTAGAATTCTTTTGCAATGCTAGTAACTTTAGCCAAAGCATCATTCAAAATTTCATTAGCGCGTTCAGGCTCGTAGGCATGACCTTCGATGTAAACAGAAGTAATGTCATCAATACCAATGAAGTTTAAGATGCTATTGAGATATTGAGAAGACCCATCGTTTCCGTCATATGCACCACCATTGGCTTGAATATGAAGGACTTTTTTACCACCAGCAAGACCGACAGGGCCTTCAGCAGTATATTTGAAAGTTTTACCAGCGACATTGATGGTATCAATCCATGCTTTTAGACGTGTTGGCATGCTAAGGTTCCAAAGTGGGTTAGCAATCACAACTTTATCAGCAGCGAGGAATTGCTCTGTCAAATCACCAAAACGAGCAACTTTAGCCTGTTGCTCAGCACTGAGGTTACCAAATTCAATACCGGCAGCCATTGCGTTGAAAGCTGAAGCGATGTCAACATCAATTTCAGGTACGTTGTCAGCGAAAACATCAAGAATAGTAATTGTATCAGATGGGTTTTCTGCTTTGTAAGTAGATAGGAATTGCTCAAGCGTTTTGAGTGAGAATGATGTTTCAGATGTAAGGGGATGCCCTTTAATAATAAGTGTATTAGACAATGGTAAGACCTCATAATTTCTAAATATTTTTAATTACCATACTATTTTATATAAAAAAATTAGTAATTGCTTTGTTTACGCTTGTAAATTTTATTACAAACTTGGAGTTAAAATGAGTAGCCTACATTTTTTTAATTTGTGAAACATACCACATTTGTTAGAAAATTGAAAAAAAAACTAAAATGTGTTATATTGTTAGAATGAAAAAGAAATTAGCGATTGACGCAATGGGTGGAGATTTTGCACCCAAATCTGTTGTCGAAGGGTGTCTATTGGCGAGAGCAGAATTTCCAGACACTGAGTTTATTTTATTTGGTGATGAAACGAAGATTCGACCATTATTAAGCGATGATACCAATATTACCATTGTCCACACGACTGAGAAGATTGATTCTGGGGAAGCTGATCCAGTTAAAGCGATTCGTCGTAAGAAAACTGCAAGCATGGTTTTAGCTGCGACAGCAGTTAGAAACGGTGAGGCAGATGCACTTGTTTCTGCAGGAAATACAGGTGCTTTACTTGCGAGTGGTATCTTTACAGTTGGCCGTATCAAGCAAGTCGATCGACCTGGTTTGCTATCAACCTTACCAACTTTGGATGGTAAAGGATTCGATATGTTGGACCTCGGTGCGAATGCAGAGAATACCGCCCACCATCTCTATAACTTTGCAATTCTAGGGTCATTTTATGCGTCAAATGTCAGAGGTGTGACATCTCCGCGTATTGGGCTTTTAAACAACGGCTCTGAAGCTAGTAAGGGTGCACCATTACAAAAGGAAACTTATGAGTTACTTGCAGCTGACGAGCAACTGAACTTTATCGGTAATGTCGAGGCGCGTGATTTAATGAGCGGTGTGGCTGACGTCGTCGTTGTGGATGGTTTCACTGGTAATGCTGTTCTCAAATCAATTGAGGGGACAGCATCGAGCTTGATGAAATTACTGAAAACGTCTATTAAAGATGGTGGTATGACATCAAAACTTGGTGCGTTGCTGATGAAAAAATCTTTATACAGTTTAAAAGATGCGCTAGATTACGAAAAAGCAGGAGGCGCCGTCTTGTTTGGCTTAAAAGCACCTGTCATCAAGAGTCATGGCTCTTCAAATGCTGACGCGATTTTTGCGACACTTAAACAAACGCATAAAATGTTAGAAACTGACGTGGTTGGGAAATTAGTGCAACATTATCAGGAGGACAAATAAATGGCGATGAGTAAAGAAGATCTTTTTGCTAAGATAAAAGAAAACTTAGTGGAGACATTGGAGCTTGATGCAGATCATGTCACGCTAGAAACGAATATTGTCGAAGATTTAGGCGCAGATTCGATTAGTTTGATGGAATTCACTTTGGCTTTAGAAGACGAATTTGGTATCGAAATTTCTGACGAAGATGCAGAACACATCTTGACCTTGGGGCAAGTTGTCGACTACGTTTCTGATAAAATTAATTAATTATCAACTTAATATAAAAAAATACAGGTTTTGGCCTATCCGCCAGAACCTGTATTTTTTGACTTATTTTATAGCCTAAATCAAGAGTTTAGATAGGTTTCTTTAATCTGAAAAATGCGTGTGGTTGATCGGTATCATCATGTTTTTCAGTATTGACTGGAATCATATACAGCTCACGATAATGGGCGATTTGATCACTTATTTTTCGTCCGCTAAACTGTTCAGCGATTGTTTCGACTGCTTGCCAACTAAAAACTGGAGGCAGCAGATTTAGCCATTTAGGTTTGACTTCAAAACTTTCCTGAATGATTTGACTAGCCTTTTTGAGAATATTAGCATGATCAAAGGCGAGCAACTGATCTAGTACACCAATAATGTGCAGCTGATGCGTCTCAGGGTCTATTGTGAAATCAAACCATTGCGCGCGTTCAGCATCGTCACCAGCTTGGGTCTCTGGAAAATGAGGCAGATATACTAAATGCGCAACAGTGACTACCCAACCTCTAGGGTCACGTCCCGGCGTTGCAATTGTTGTGAGTTGGTCCACAAATTTAGGAGCAATCTGGAGATGGGTTTCCTCATAGACCTCACGAATTGCAGCTTGCGTTGTATCCTCGGTTTTATCTAGAAAACCACCAGGTAATGCCCAATGATGTAAATCAGGATGTGCTTTACGTTGGATTAACAAGAGGTTGACTCGATTGGTTACTGGATTATAAGCAAAGATGACGCTATCAACTGTCACGCTAGGTGTTTCATAAGTTTGTCTATCTTGTTTGGCATACCAAGCCAGAAACTCCTTCTCGCTTGCCTGATGTTCGTAGTAGTCTTTTTCCGCTATTTTGTTTGCAAATGTTCGCATGATGTCTCCTTGTGAGATCGGATTTATAGTGAGTTGAGTAGATACATCTTATTTAAGTCTAACCTAGTATTCATGCTGTGTCAATGCCATGATGTTTGAATGAATAACGTAAAATAATGAATGTTTGATTAATTAAAAATAAGGTATTATTTGCGATATAACAATGAATACGTTAAAATAGTAGTAAGTAGTTGTAAGCGTTTTATCAGAGGGGGCTAGATGTGCGTGTGCTAACACTGAAAGGAGATAGTTGAATGAGAAAAAAATTATGGTGGCGGTTAGGTGCAATTTTTTTGCTAGTTCCTGCTTTACTTGCTAGTTCTGGTTGTAAGCAGTCAGCGAAACAAGCAAAAGCACCAGAAAAAAAAGCTGAACTGATGAAAACCCCCTATAAAAATGAAGAATTTGCAACAGGTACCTATGTTGAAATCTTAATTTATGATAAGGGGCATGGTGAGGAAGACTTTGAAGTTGCCAGAAAACAACTCAAAGAATTGGCAGCAAAGTTTGAAATTTATGAGCAAGGTGAAAGTGAACTAGATAAAGTCAATGCCCAAGCAGGTATTGCACCAGTTAAAGTATCGAAAATCACCTTTGAACTCGTTAAAGCTCTGGATAAGTATGCTAAGACTTCTGATGGCTACTACAATCCAACTGTTGGTGTGATGACGCATCTTTGGCATATTGGTTTTTCAGATGCCCAAATTCCCTCAGAGGAGTTAATCAAAGCAACTCTAGATAAAGTCAATATTGATGATATTGTATTAGATACTAAAAATCAGACTGTTTTTCTTAAGAAAAAAGGAATGGTGATTGAGGCTGATGGTATTGGAAAAGGGTTTATTGGCGAACAGCTACTTAAGACACTTAAAGCTAGAGGGGTGACGACTGCAGTTGTCAATCTAGGAGGACATGCCTATACGATAGGTAAAAATCCAGATCGAAAAGATGGTGCTTGGGAAGTTGGGATTGCTAATCCAACACTAGGTGAAACACAGGACAGTCCTTTAGTAGGGGTGCTGACGAGTCAGCATACGAGCTTTAATACCACGAACTACTACGGTCGCTATCTTAAAGTTGGTGATAAAGTTTACTCTCACTTATTTGATACCAAGACGGGTTATCCAATAGAATCAGATTTGTTGAGCGTGACTATGGTAGGGGACACGCCATATCATGATGATGCTTATAGCAATGCCTTATTTAACATGGGACTGGAAAAGGGGATGAAATTTGTGAATAAACATGATGAATTTGATGCCGTCTTTGTTACGAAAGATAAAAAAGTATACATCTCAGAACATATCCCAGGGGAATTTGAACTTTTAGATAAAACTTTTAAAGTAGTCAAAGGTGTCGCAAAAGAGTAATCCAAAAATATTGAAAGGTCGTGGTGATGATATGACAATTAAGACAAGTTTGAAATTAATAATCACATTGGCACTTCTGGCTAATGTTTCTGTTACGACGCAGGTATTAGCAAGAGAAAAGGGTGATACTAAAAAAGATAAAGAATCTCGGCAAATCGCTATTGATTTGCGTTTCAATCAACGTTATACGGAACAAAATCAAGTTGTTAAAGTAGAGGACGTGGCTAAAACCTCACCAAAATTAGTTGAACCAGAGGTTCAGCCAGCTCCCGTTTCGGATCCGGCGCCTCCTGTTGCTGCAGATCCGTCACCAGATGTTGCTACACCTACACCTAGTGCGCCAGATCCAGCGCCGACACCAGCACCGGTACCAGTGACGGTAAACGTTTTATCGATGATTGGGACGACGATTCCTTTTCAAAATGGCGGCATGGGGGGCGGTCAAGCCATCATTGATGCCAATCCAAATGGTATCGCATCAACTTGGGGTGGTGCAACACCATATTCTGGTACAGATGGGCTCAATACACATTTTATCGGTCATCACTGGGGTGCCTTTGATCCTGTGATTAATCTGAGTAATGGTGGTGTTGTATCTGCTTATGATGCAAATGGTCAAGCCTTTAACTATACCATATATAAAATTGCAGTTGTTGATACAAACGGTAACAACGTTCAGACAGGTGAGTCTATGTACGGTGAAATCACTTCCATTGGTGGCGGTGAACGTATCGTGTTGCAGACCTGCATTGATGAAACAACAAGACGTATCATCTTCGCATCTTAAGTTTCTAGAATAATTAAAAAATATGCCTTAAAAGTTGGCAAAATACAACTTTTAAGGCATATTTTAATTGAATTAGTCAAGTCCTCCTTGAAAATCAGTGTCAATATCTTGGACATAATTTTTATAATAACTGACTAAGCTATCTTTGAATTTTTGGTAGTCGTCCTCACTATAATCGCGCTGTTCATCAATTTGTGCTTTAAAATGGGGCAAATCTAATTCAGTTCGGATGCGTTGTTCTAGTTCTTCTCTAGTCATCGGTTTTCTCCGTTTCATTTTTGTTATCGGGTGTGTTTGGGATTTTAAAACCCCAAGTGATATGTCCTGTACTTGACTTTTTTATTGTAGGCTGCTCGTCTTCCTGAATAGAGATAGTATCTGGCTTTTCTATGGCAGGTCGTCTTTCAAATGGTAGGCTAGTGTCGTCATCAATATCACTTTTCACTTGCTCATCAATTAAATCTTCCGCTCCCTCATAATCAGGTAAGGGTGTTTGCTTGAGAAACTGCATCAAGAAATCAATATTTTCAGGTGGTGTTTCAGGTTGCTCAGGAGGGTCGCTTTCTCCTAGTAAAGGTAATTTTCTCTCACGCAAGATACGTGCGTAATCATAATCAGCGCTATCAAATTCCAATTTTGCTGCATCGTAGACAGCTTGGGCTTGAACGACGGTATAAAAAGCAGACTGACTGATCGTTTCTTGTTCTTGGTTAATGCCTTGTGCGGCATCATATTCTTTTTTGGCAACATCCAGATTATGATTAGCTGCAATAATTGATGCTTCCGATAAATAGGGTTGTATTTCTAAATAGCCAGCATTTTGAATGGCGAGAGAATAATTTAAAGTTTTGGAATCGAAATTTTTTTGGGCTTCAGAGCGATTTTTTTTAGCTGTTTCTAGCTCAGTCATTGCTAGGTTAAGCGCATCAGAGGCTTTTTGATAGGCAATTTCTGCTGCTAGAAGTCGGTCCTTGGTTTGTAAAATTAGATCAGTCATTTGCCTCCTTTATCTGTAACTCTAGTTGTAAATGGTTGATATTTAATAGGTGTGTTCAGAGACTCATTTGTTCTTGTGGCGATTAATCTCTTCCAGACGAAGTTGTAAGGCACGCTCGTACTTTCCTAAACCGTCAGATTGAAAATAATGAACATCCTTTAGCTTATCGGGTAGGTATTGTTGTTCAATCCAGTGGCCTGGGAAATTATGGGGGTACTGATAGTTTTCAGCTCGTCCCAGTTTTTTGGCGCCTGAATAGTGCCCATCCTGTAAATGAGGAGGAATCGGTAATGCACCATGTTTGTGTAAATCTGCGATAGCCGTATCCATAGCTTTATAGGCAGCATTAGATTTAGGAGATAAGGCTAAGTCTACTACGACATTAGCTAATGGAATCCGTGCTTCTGGAAACCCTAGGCGTTCAGCCGCTGAAACAGCTGTTACAGTACGAGCACCAGCATCGGGATTAGCTAGACCAATATCTTCATAAGCAATAACCATGAGCCGCCTAGAGAGACTCTGCAAGTCGCCACCCTCAATCAAACGCGCCGCATAATGCAAGCTAGCATTAACGTCCGAACCACGAATTGATTTTTGAAGTGCGGATAAGAGATCATAATGAGCATCACCATCCTTATCAAACGTCGCCGCAGATTTTTGTAAAGAGTTAGCCATATCATCCAAGGTAACATGGTGTTCAGAACTCGATAAAACGGCAAGCTCTAGAGAATTTAAAGTGGATCTAACATCTCCATTTGTAGCATGAATCAGAAATTGTTTGGCATCCTCATCAAGGGTGACTTCAAAATCAAAACCACGGTCAGAATCAGAGATAGCACGATCAATTGCAATGCCAATATCTTCAGGTGTTAAAGGTTTTAACTCGAAAATTTGAACCCGACTCCGAATGGCAGGCACCACACTGAAATAAGGATTTTCAGTAGTCGCACCAATTAAAATAATCTCACCATTTTCAAGTAATGGCAACAAAAAATCTTGTTTCGGTTTATCCAAACGATGGATTTCATCTAAAAGAAGAACGAGCTGTCCAGAAAATTGGGCCTCAGCTGCAATTTCTTGCAATTTTGTTTTTTTGTCAGATGTTGCATTAAAAGTCCGAAAGGCCATATCTGCAGTTCCTGCAATGGCTGAGGCAATTGAAGTTTTCCCAATACCGGGCGGTCCATAGAGGATCATTGAACTCAGTAGTTTTGTTTCAACCATCCGACGGATGATTTTGCCTTCGCCTACAAGATGGCGCTGGCCGATAATCTCATCTATCGTTCGTGGTCTTAAACGTCGCGCCAAATTTGCTTGCATATCTTAAGCTCCTAGTAAATATGTCTTAGTTACATTATAGCATTTTATTGCTATTTACCTTTTAACAGAACATGTTTGGGTGCTCTAAAGACATCCCAATTTGTTAGCGGTTAGTATTAGATAGAAAATCATACTTATCATAATTTGTATTGTAAGTACTCTTAATTATAGGTTCAAAAGTGTCACCAAGACAATGTCTCATCAAGTAAGACAAACTATATAAAAAGTCAAGTCTAA
>NZ_JXJT01000024.1 GCF_002441885.1 Pseudolactococcus chungangensis CAU 28 = DSM 22330
TTCCCACACGATTTATTATAGAGCCGATTTTTTCAACTTCTTATGAATAGGTGCTGCCACCATAGTAAAAAGTACAGTTAGCAGTGTAATGATAATGGCTGGAATCAGCAAAATCAAGCGTGGGAGGTAGCCAAAAATCATGCGACGATGTGTCCCTTTTGTCGCTTCTAATTCAGCATCCAAACGGTCAAACTCTGATTCAATACGACGTGCAACTTCAGCGATACCCGCTTCATCCATTTTCTTAATATCCGAGATATCAATGGCATTCCCGAAATTCATATCTACTTGCTCGCGCTTAGCCAGAGCCTTGAATGTTCTTGGTCCTTGGTAAACAGCCGGTAAAATGCGCACTTTCGCCATTTTGGCAATGACGGCAACACCGCCTTTGACGTCTGTTGAATGACGAGAGCCGGAAGGAAACATAATCAATGAACGGTTAGAGGTTTTGAGTACTTTTGTGGGGTATTTGATTGTACTGGGGCCTGGATGATCCCGGTCAATCGGGAAGGCACCACACTTCTCAATCCAATAGCCGAAAAAGGCATTTTTAAAGAGCTCTTTTTTTGCCATGAAGATGAATTCTTTGGGTTTTGTCGCAAATGCCATATAAACTGGATCCCACCATGTTCTGTGAGGCGCGACGAGGATATAATTTTCAGATGGATCTAAAATTTTATCTTTATTATGGTAATGCGCATTACCATTAAGCATCCACAAGAGGAACGCGACGAAATTTCTAAGGTAAATGTAAAACATAATTCTTCCTTTTACGTATTTATACTCATTTAACTAACTCAAACATATACTTTCTGATGGCATCTAATGTTGCCTCTATTGGTTAATTGAAAGCATTACTTTTAACTATCTTGGCGCTTTAACGGCTTACGGAAAAGTGATTTACAACGTTGGACCGGTGGGTTTTGGCATTGGCACTTTGCACTTCAGCGCATTACGTACCACGCTATATACAGTAGACTTGATTTTTTAAAAAAATCTTAGTCGCTGGAGTACCGCTTAGCCGTTGGCTAATTAACAAAAAATAGCTCTAAAGTTGCGTATGTTTTATATAGTTAAACAAATATATGAAGTGGTTTTAGGCTATAAAAAATAGACTTATTCGTCTATTTTATCATATTTATTTAAAATTGCGCAGTGCTTTATCTGACTAGCTTATTTTCAGTTTCGTGAATTTCATCAACTTCAAAGCCTGCTGCAACAAGTGCTCGCTCAATCTCCTCTGGGCTAAGCTCACCCATTAATTGCATCTCAATGGCAGTCTTTTTGTTTTCAGTATTAATTTGGACGATACTTCTGACATCCAATGACTTCTCAGCTAAAAGGTCTGCTATTTTTGCCAATGACCCCATTACATCAGGCATGAGCAAACGAACACGGACACCTGCTTCACCATAACCTGCAATTTTCAAGAAAGCACCAAAGACATCTTTGTCTGTGATCACACCACTGATTTGATCCTGATCGACAACTGGCAAGACACCGATATTATTTTGACGCATGCGATAGACGGCATCCTCCAATGAGGCATATTTTGAAATCGTCAAGACTTCACGAATCATCACTTCGCCAACTGTCGTTTTATTCAGCAAATAATTCATCTCGTAGACTGAAAGAGAGGTTACGACAGACGGACTGGCCTTTTCAATCGTGCCAGCTGTCACCAATCCCACTAATTTATCATTTTCAATAACGGGAAGACGGTGAATCCCTTGTTCTTTCATAATGTCAGCAGCTTTTGCTACCTTAGTCGTTGGAGAGACATAGATGACTTTTTTTGTCATAAAATCTTTTACTGCCATAATTGTTACTCCTTTTCTTATTTGCTTAATTGGATATAACCTATCTTTAGCTTTATTTTACCACGATTATTCTCATCAAGTGCCTCACAACTTCGAACCTTATGCTTTGACCAGTCTATTTATTGATCAATATCCGACACTGCTACTAAAGCCTAATTTAAATGGAAGAAATATCGCCATCCGTTAAAGTCAGCTCAAAATTAAAGAGATGCACTAGCTGAAAGACAACACCAACATTGATATTTGCCCAAGAAGCCAAAAAGAACGTTGCAGTAAACAAGACACCTTAGAGTCCTGTTTTTGAGGTAACTTGATTAAACTTGTTATCCCTTTTTGATTTTCAGGGTGAGGGAACCCGTTTTTTATATTATTTATCCCTCACTAGAAATACACAAAAGACCAAAGTTTAAAACCTTGGCTTTTGTCTACCATTAACCACCCAGATAAGCCTTACGAACCTCATCTGACGCAAGTAATTCTTTACCTGTACCAGACAAGATGACTTTACCTGTCTCCAAAACATAGCCACGATCCGCAATTGAAAGTGCCATATTGGCATTTTGCTCAATCAATAAGACTGTTGTCCCTTGTTTTTGGATATCCTTGATAATCTCAAAAATTTCTTGAATGAAGATTGGAGCAAGACCCATTGATGGTTCATCCAACAACAAGAGCTTAGGTTGGCTCATCAAAGCACGCCCCATGGCAAGCATTTGTTGCTCACCACCTGAAAGGGTCGCCGCATCTTGTGTTTTACGTTCTTCCAGACGCGGGAAACGTTGGAAGACATGTTTAAGATTTTGTGCATTTTCTTCACGATTTTTACGCAAGAATGCACCCATTTCCAAGTTTTCTAGGACAGAGAGACCCGGGAAAACATGACGCCCTTCTGGGACTTGAGATAAACCACTTGCCACGATTTTTTGGGCGGGTGTTTTTTGAATCTCTTGTCCTTCAAAGGTAATTGTCCCATTCGAAGGTCTAACAAGTCCTGAAATTGTTCGAAGAATAGAGGTTTTCCCAGCACCATTGGCACCGATTAAAGAAACAACTTCGCCTTGATTAACCTCAAAAGAGACATCTCGAACACCTTGGATGACACCATAATGGACGTCAAGGTTTTTAACTTCTAACATAGCCATTATGCCTCTCCTCCTAAGTATGCCTCGATAACGCGTTTGTTGTTCTTGATTTCTTCCGGCGTACCGTGTGCAATGAGACGACCGTATTCTAATACATAAATACGCTCTGTCACATTCATAACCAAGCTCATATCATGCTCAATTAAAAGAATTGTAATATTAAACTGTTGCTGAATTTGTTTGATCAAGGCTGTCAATTCCGCTGTTTCTTGCGGATTCATGCCGGCTGCAGGCTCATCTAAAAATAAAATTTTAGGTTGCGTCGCAAGCGCCCGAACAATTTCCAACCGACGTTGTTCACCGTAAGGTAAATTTTTCGCCAGACTGTCATGCTTTACGTCCAAGTCAAAGATTGCCAATAATTCTAAGGCTTCTTTCTTCATTTCTGCTTCTTGCTTATAATAGTCAGGTAAACGCAAGAATGAGGCAATGAGCTTAGATTTTTTACGTGTGCCCATGGCAATCAACACATTATCCAAAACGCTCAAATCTTTAAACAAGCGGATATTTTGGAAAGTCCGTGATAAGCCAGCAGCAGCGATTTTATAAGTCGGCATGCCATTTAGAATTTCACCATCTAAACTCACAGTCCCTTCTGATGGCTCATATACGCCTGTCAGAAGATTAAAAAGTGTCGTTTTACCTGCGCCATTTGGGCCAATCAAGCCTACAAGCTCTGAAGCGCCAAGTTCGATATTAACATCACCGACAGCCGTCAAACCACCGAAATTTTTAGTTAGATTTTTAACTTCAAGAAGTGCCATTATTTAGCCTCCTTTTTTTCTTTTTTATTGAAGAACCGTGAGATTTTAAATTCCCATGTGCCAAGCAAACCACCTGGACGGAAAATCATCACTAAGATCAAGACAAGTGAGTAAATAATCATTCGGATAGCGCCGAAATCTTGAAGGAACATATTAAGCAAGCCTAAAATAATGGCTGCGATAATCGTCCCTGTGATAGATCCTAAACCACCAAGTACAACGATAATCAAGGCATCAACTGACTTCATCCAAGTAAAGTCTTTCGGTGTAACCGTTCCAATAAAGCCTGCGTACAAACTCCCTGCAATGGCTGTCACCATAGCACCAATGGTGAAAGCAATCACTTTGACACGTGTGACATTGACACCCATGGATTCAGAGGCGATTTCATCTTCACGCACTGAAAGCGTCGCACGACCTGAAGGCGAATTGATAAAGTTCAGAATCAAAATGATGATCACGACAGCAAAGATGAAAGTCATTCCCCAGTCGGTAAAGAGGACAATACCAGACAGACCTGCCGCACCATTGGTTAAATCACCACCATTCATAATCAGAATCCGAATGATTTCAGAGACCCCCAGTGTCGCAATAGCCAGATAGTCACCTTTTAAACGAAGAGTTGGGTAGCCAACGACGACCGCAACAACACCGGCAATAATTGCACCAATCAGCATTGACAAGAAGATTGAGCCCCACGTTGATGCCATATGAGCTGTGACGATAGCCGATGCATAGGCGCCAATCGCCATAAACCCGGCCGATCCAAATGAGAATTGTCCTGTGAAACCGATGACGAGGTTGAGCCCAACGGCAACCATCAGATTGATACCGATTTGAGTAATAATTTGTGCAACGAAAGCATTGATGATGCCTGAGCTAATTAGAGCGAGAAGAACCGCATAAACACCGGCGATAATCGCTAGCCAGATGAGGTTTGTTTTTAGATTTTTTTTCATCAGCTTACACCTTCTCTTTCACGTTTTTGCCGAGAATGCCGGCAGGACGAATTAAAAGAATGATAATTAAGACAGCGTAAACAACAGCATCCTTGTAACCTGCAACCCACGAAAGTTTACCAGGTAAGGATTGCGCCACTGTTTCGAGTAGACCAATTACAATCCCACCAAGTGCAGCCCCAGGAATAATGCCAATCCCCCCGAGAACAGCAGCAACAAAGGCTTTAAGACCTGGCGCCATACCCATGAGTGGGTCGATAGAGCCATAGTAAAGACCAATTAAGACACCTGCCGCACCCGCAAGTGCTGAGCCTAGGGCAAAGGTAAAGCTGATTGTCCGATCGACATTTATTCCCATGAGACGAGCCGCATCAGCCTCAACAGAGACCGCACGCATAGCTTTCCCCATCTTCGTTTTCTTGACGACAAGCTGTAAGAGCACCATCAAAATCACAGCCGTCACCAAAATCATCAACTGAACGTTAGTGATGGTAATACCCGCAAAGGCGTATTTAGTGACTTTAATGGCATTTGGAAATTGACGAGAGGCAGACCCAACAAAATAAATCATGACATTTTCAAGTAAAAATGATACACCTATCGCCGTAATCAGAGCCGCTACTTTGGTCGATTTGCGCAAAGGACGATACGCCAGAAATTCAATTGCCATTCCCAAAAGGGCACAACCAATCATCGATAAAATTAAAGCGATGAAAAAGTTCAAATGTAAGCTGTTAATGAAATAGTAGCCCATAAAAGCGCCCATCATATAGACATCTCCGTGCGCAAAGTTAATCAGCTTGATAATCCCGTAAACCATGGTGTAACCAAGCGCAATCAACGCATAGACACTCCCGAGAATCAAGCCATTTACAATAATTTGCATTGCTTTTCTCCATTTTTATATTTTATATTTAATTTATGTCACATTTCCAACGTTGCTACACAATGATTATTTCATCATATATCGTTGTACTAGACAATTATCTTACTCATTTTACCATAATTTTCAGAAAATTCAAGTTGATTTCTTTGGTTTAATTGATTCTTAATCAAACTTTTATATATCGCTTCATATTTTAGACAATATATGTTATAATGTTAGATACATAGCAAATTAGTACATATAAATAAAAGAAGGGACATAAATATAAATATGGGTAAGCACGACCAACCAATCATCGATCAATATAATAAAACTGCAGTAAAGTTAGCACTTAGTGCCAGTACAGTTGCGGGCGTTTTCGCGTTTTCAAATGCAGTCTCAGCAGATACATATACCATCAAATCTGGCGATAACCTTTGGACTATCGCTCAAAAATTTAATACTAGTGTTGAGGCGCTAACTGCGCTTAATGGGATTTCAGATCCTGCTCAAATTTCAACTGGTCAAACCATCGAAACTCGCCAACCTGTGCAAGTTACATCGGCACCAACTGTTGTTAAGACACCATCTGCACCAGCTAAAACTCAGCCTGCGGTAACTTATACCGTTCAACCTGGCGATACTTTATCACAAATCGCCCAAACACATGGTGTCACTGTTGAGGACATTATCAAATATTCTAAGTTAACCAATACCGAGTTCATCTATATCGGTCAAGAACTGGTGATTAAACCTGCTGTTGCCGCTAAACGCCCTGAACCTATTGTCATACCAGCCGTCACTTATACTGTTAAACCTGGCGATACGTTGTGGGATATTGCTCAAGCACAAGATGTCTCAATTGAGGATATTGTTAAACACTCAAAACTTTCAAGTACTGATTACATTTTTGCAGGTCAGGAATTAATTATTAAACCTGCAAAAACAATCAACGGTGGTGTTTTAAGCATTTCAGCAGAGACATTAGCAAGCGAAACTAATCTATCTGTAGAACGTGCGCAAAATGCCATTGATATTGCTAACCATTTAATGGCACAAGAAGGCTTTACACTTGAAGGCGCATCTGGTGCCTTAGCTGTTGCTGAACGTGAATCAGGGTTCAATCCGGAAGCTGTCAATGATTCCGGTGGCGTTGCTGGGGTTTTCCAATGGTCTGGTTGGTCCAATATGATTAATGGTAACCGTTGGTCCAATGCTGAATCAAGAACACTGTCACTTGATGTTCAAATGAACTTAGTTTCTACTGAATTAAACGGAGCATTTACTAACGTCAAAGATATTGTTGGTAACGCCACTGACCCGGTTCAGGCAAGTCTAGACTGGTCACTCTATTATGAGGGTGTGGCACTAACAGATCCTCAAACACAAATAGATACGATAGAAACAAATGCTCAAAAATGGTATGATTTGCTCAAAGATTATGTTGATTTTGACGGTAATGTTGCAGTACCGATTGATGTCAAGCAAGGACCTTACAGCACTGGCAATACTTACGCTGCCGGAAACTGTACTTGGTATGTCAAAGATGTTTTCAAAGCTCGTATGGGCGATTGGTGGGGCAATGCGAAAGATTGGGCGGCAAATGCTAGCCGTGAAGGGCTCCAAGTTGATGATCAGCCGGTTGCCAACTTGACGATTGCGGTCTTTGCTCCTGGTAGTGCAGGTGCTGATGCTAATTATGGTCACGTTGCAGTTGTCATTGGTGTGTCTGGCGATCATGTTACTGTTAAAGAAATGAACGGTGCGGCTGGTCTTGGCAAAACAAGTACACGTACAATTCCTAAAAGCGCTGCATCATATATTCACATGGATTATTAATCAGAAAGCCTATTTTAACCAAGATGGGCTTTTTTTATTAACTCAAAAGCATGATTTATAAAACTTTCAGATACAATCCTACACCTCATTTTTTGGATCTCAATTACTGATTGACTTAACGTTTAAACGCTTAGACACTAGCCAAAGACCTACAAATAGACTGTCAGATTAGCGGTCGAAAAAGTGCCAGTCTTAAAAATCAGATTGGCACTTTTTATATATATTTGACGACTCATTTTTTAAGGATTGACAATCTCAGCTGAGATTTCTTTTCCTTTTTCAAGTTTCACCAGATAGGCTGATTTAACTGGGTCATGATTTTTATCGACCGTAATATTGCCTGTTACACCCTCGAAGTTTTTAAGTTTAGCAAGGCCATCTGCAATGTCTGATGATGTTTTAGCGTTTTCAGCAGTTGCTGCTGCCTTTACCATCATCACGGCATCATAGGCGCAAGCAGCGTAAGCAGACGGTTCTTCGCCATACTTAGCCTTATAATGTTTAATGAAAGCTTCTGTTTTGTCATTAGCAGGTTTCAAGCTTGAGAAACCTGAGACAAAGTAAATATTGTTAGCTGCATCAGGTCCTGCGAGTTTCGAGAAGGTTGGATCTGCGAGGACATCCCCACCAATGACTGGCACATTAATACCCAACTCACGTGCCTGTTTAACCAAAATTCCTGCCTCTTGATAGTAACCTAGGACAAGTAGGGTACCAAATTTTTCTTTCGATAATTTAGATAACTGGGCTTGAAAATCTTTGTCGCCGGCTTGATAAGTCGCAACATCTACTATCTGACCCTTATAATTATCTTTGAAGTTTTGATAGAGACCTTTTGCATAGTCTGACGAGTTATCATAGTATACTGCAACACTATCTGATTTCAATGAATCCGTAACAAAGTTGGAAATAACTTTACCTTGGAATGAATCCGGAAAAATAGCACGGAAAACGTATTTTTCGACTTTGTTACCTTGATGCGTCAACTCATCATTAGTTGAAGTTGGCGCAACAATAGGCACTGCAAATTTGTTGGCGTTTGGAATCATCGCCTTAGTTTGTGATGAGACATTGGTACCAATGACAGCATTAACCTGGTCATTTGACATCAGGTTGGCAGCCACAGTCGCAGACTCAGCATTATCAGACTTGTTATCTTTCTTAATGACTTCAACTTTTTTGCCGTTAATACCACCAGCCGCATTGATTTCAGAGACAGCCATATCTGCACCACGCTCGCCAGCTTTCCCAAAAGCTGCAACGGCACCTGTCATTTCAATATCATACCCCAATTTAAAAGTTTTCCCAATTTGGGTACCTGTCGTATTGGTTGATGCACCCGGTACTGCACTACAAGACGCCAGAGTGAAACCTGCTACCACAGCTGTTAAACCGACGAAAACTTTTGACAATTTTTTCATGTTCTTCTCCTAATAATCTAAAGGGTTGACCTAGCTTAAAACATTCAGCGTTAATTTATATATCATTTTATCAATTTTCAGAAAGTTGTCAAGTAATTTTCTGTTATTATCAAAAAAACGTTTAAATTTAGCTTTAAACGTTCGTGTTTTAGAAGAATTAATCCCCTTATCTCTCATGAAAGATAAGATTTTAATCGATATTACTTGACAATCTCAGCTGACGCTTCTTTGCCATCCTCTAATTTAACCATGACAGCTGACTTAACAGGATTATGATTTTTATCAATATCAATCGTACCCGTCACACCAACTAATCCCTTAACTTTGGCCAGCGCCTCAGCTAATTCCGCAGAATTCTTAACTTTCCCCTCTTCTGCCGCTTGCTTAATCATATAAACCGCATCGTAGGCACAAGCCGCAAATGCTGAAGGTTCCTCATTGTAAGCCGCTTTGTAGGCCTTGATAAATGCTGTTGTCTTATCATTAAAGGGTGCTTTTGTAGAAAATCCAGCAACATAATACACATTAGTTGCAGCACTACCTGCTAACGCTGTATAGGTTGGGTCAGAGATACCGTCTCCACCAACAATCGGTTGATTCAAGCCCATTTCACGAGCTTGTTTTGTAATTAAACCACCTTCAGCATAGTAGCCAATCAATACAATTGCATCAAAGGACTTATTTTTAACCTTCGTTAAAGCAGCTTGGAAATCCTTGTCACCACCTTGAAAGCTCAAAGTATCAACAATGTCACCTTTATAGTTATCTTTAAAAGTCCCTAAAATACCACGCGCATAATCTGACGAATTATCATAATAAACGAGAACTTTCTCTGCTTTTAATGTTTTTTCAGTATAGTTTGCGATAACTTTACCTTGGAAAGCATCTGGGAAAATCGTCCGAAAGATATAGGGCTGTACCTTATCATTTTTAACCGTTAAACTATCGTTGGTGCCCGTCGGTGTAATCAAAGGTACTTGTGCTTTGGTCACATTTGGTGTCGCAGCTAGTGTCCCTCCAGATGACATCGGACCGATGATTGCAGCAACTTTGTCATTATTGGTCAGGTTAGAGGCGACGGTTGTAACCTCACCATTATCAGTCTTATTATCTTTCACTACCAATTGCACTTTTTTGCCATTAATACCACCATTGGCATTGATTTCATCTGCTGCTAATTGAATGGCATTTTTTTCAGCATTCCCTGGCGCTGCATAAGCGCCTGACAATTCCATATTTAAACCAATTTTAAAAGTTTTTTCAATGGCATTTCCTTTTTCTAAACCATTTTTTGAGGCACCAGGAGCACTCCCACAAGCAGCTAGTGCCAAGAGTGATGCAGCAGCAAGTCCTAATATTGCAATTTTTTTCATTTTTTCTCCCATTGTATAGCACAAATCACAAAGCCGTAAGACTTTGTGACTTTAGCACATTTAGTGATTAGTTTGGTTTAACAAGTGTTGCGGATGTTTCCTTACCATTTTCAAGTTTGATGACAACTGCTTCTTTGACTGGGTTGTGGTCTTTATCGACTGTAATTTCACCAGTCGCACCCTTAAAGTTTTTGAGTTTTGCAAGGCCATCTTTAACAGCCACTGATGTTTTAGCTTTTGTATCTTCAGCTGCTTGTTTCACCATGTAAACCGCATCGTAAGAAAGTGCGTCAAACATTGAAGGCTCAGATTTATATTTAGCTTGGTAGGCTGCGATAAATTTCGTCGTTGTATCAGTAGCTAACGCTTTAGCTGAATAACCTGATACATAATAGACATTAGTGGCTGCCGCATCACCCGCTAGTGTAATGAAGGTTGGATCAGCAAATCCATCACCACCAAGAATTGGTTGCTCAATACCAAGTTCACGCGCTTGTTTAGTAATCAAACCAGTTTCATTATAATAGCCTGGCATGACAATCGCATCAAAATCTTCGCCTTTAATCTTAGATAGCGTTGCTTGAAAATCTTTATCCCCAGATTGGAAAGAGACTTTATCAACGATTTTACCCTCATAGGTTTTCTCAAATGATTTAGCAATACCTTTGGCATAGTCAGATGAGTTATCATAGTAAAGTACCACTTTTTTGGCCTTGAGCTCATTCGTTGTATAGTTAGCAAGCACTTTACCTTGGTAGCTATCTTGGAAAGTTGAACGGAAGATATACTCATTGACCTTACCATTGGTGACTGTCAATGTATCGTCAGTTCCTGCAGGTGTCACCAATGGTACTGCACCTTTAGTAATATTAGGTGTCATTGATTTAACGGCGCCTGATGTCATCGAGCCGATGACGGCATTGACTTTATCATTATTAATGAGGTTAGACACAACAGTTGCAGCTTCGGCATTATCCGACTTATTATCTTTCGAAACAACTGTGATTTGTTTACCATTAATACCACCGGATTTGTTAATTTCATCAACTGCTAGATTTGCACCATTTTTACCAGCATTACCGTAAGCTGCTACGGCACCAGATAATTCAAGGTCATAACCTAGTTTAAAGGTCTTGCCAATTTCTGTGCCTTTTGATGCTGCTGAGCCTGTACCAGGTGCTGCACCACAAGCTGTAAGTGTTAAAGCAGCTAAACCAGCTGCTGCGATTATACCTAAAGATTTAAGTTTCATATTGTTTTCTCCTTGTTATATGTTCCTGATTCATAAACCATCATAATATTCTGAAAATTCAGCACGTCATAAGTATACAAAACTATCTGATAATTGTCAACAATTTTTCTATATTCATTTTTAAATCACAAAAAAAGCAATATTCTGCTAATCAAAGTCATTTGTACCCTTGAAAAAAGTAAAGTAAAATATAACTTATCTTATCTACCAAACCCATCTTTAGTCTCTAATATAAGTGTGACGGGTCCGTCATTTTCAAGGGAAATCTGCATATCTGCGCCAAAAATACCTTCTGCTGTTTGAATCTCAGCAGCCATAGCTTGATTAAATTTTTCATATAATGCTTTAGCGTATTCAGGTTTTCCAGCTTTGATAAAACTTGGACGATTGCCTTTTTTAGTTTCTGCAAATAAAGTAAACTGTGAGATTGACAAAATACTGCCATCCGGAATATCTTTAACAGACAGGTTCATCTTGCCTTGCTCATCCGAGAAAATTCGCATATTGGCAATTTTTCTGACCGCATAGACGACATCTTGTTCTGTATCCACATCCTCTATCCCAACCAGAAGTAACAACCCTTGTTGAATTTCTGAAACGATGTTTTGATTGATACTGCAGCTTGCGCGTTTAACACGCTGGATCACAATTTTCATACCTTCTATTCTATCATTTTTAAGGCCAAATCGGATATACTAATACGACTAATTGAATAGTTAAGCCAAAAATGACCAAGATGCTCAATACTTATCAGAAAAACAAAACACCTCAATGCGTCCATCAAGGTGTTTTATGGTAAAAAAGGGAATTCGGTGAGGTTCAAAGGGGGAAAGAATCCTCACCATTCGTAATGAGCTCATTACTACATTATTAATTATATCTTATTTTCTGAGTAAATGCTAACGATACGCTAACTTTTCTTGACTTTCTAAAATTTTCCCGATCTTAACCATTTGTACGTTTAACACTATATACATCTGGTACCATTTTTATTTTATCAACAACGGTTGTCAGCTCTGACAAATTTTTTATACCAAGTTGGACATGGATATTCGCCATTTTCAAATCTTTAGTTGGCTGTGCATTGATTGAAATCAACTTTTTAGTGGTATTAGACAAGACTTGCATCACATCATTGGCGATACCCGTCCGATTAAAGCCAAAGATATCAATATTTGCCACGTAATCTTTATTACCAGTCTGTTCTTCCCACTCAACTGCAATCAAGCGGTTCTCGTAATCTTCTTGGCTCTTCACATTTTGACAATCACTACGGTGAATGGAAACGCCACGCCCTTTTGTGATATAACCCACGATATCATCGCCAGGGACTGGATTACAGCACTTGCTCATGCGAATCAGCAAGCTATCGATTCCAGCAACATTGACCCCGCCATCATGGCGAATTTTCATGACATCGCCCTTAGTCTTAACCTCACCGCTCATCAGCTCTTCCGCCTCTTTACGGGCTTTTTCGCGTTCGATTTCACGACGTTCATTTTCGGTCAATTTATTAAAAACGGTTACTACGCCTGTTTCACCGAATCCGATAGAGGCATAGAGTGACTCTGGGTCTCTGAAATTGAGGCGGTCACATAGTGGCTCAAGGTGTTTTTTATCCAGATATTGGTTAGCCACAAAGCCATGTTCTTGCAGATACTCCTGCAACATATCACGACCTTTATTAATCGACAATTCTTTATCTTGGTTCTTGAAGAATTGCTTAATTTTATTACGTGCTTTGTTGGTTTTAACGAGCTTAATCCAGTCACGGCTGGGGCCAAATGATGTTTTATTGGTCACAATTTCGACTACATCACCCGTTTTTAGGACGTGCGTGAGGGGTGTCATCCGACCATTGACTTTAGCACCCACTGCTTTATCACCGACTTGCGTATGAATGGCATAGGCAAAATCGATTGGTCCTGACCCAGCTGGCAGTTCTTGGACGGCACCGGCTGGGGTGAAAACGTAGATTTTTTCAGACAGAATATCTTCTTGAACAGCTTTGACAAAATCTTGGGCGTCATTTGACTCATCTTGCAATTCGACAAGCTCATGAATCCAGTTCAGATTTTGCGTGATTTCATTAACAGAGACTTTATCCTTACGCCCCGCTTTATAAGCCCAGTGGGCGGCCACACCATACTCAGCGATCTCATGCATTTCCCTTGTCCGAATTTGAAACTCCATGGGCCCTCTAGGACCATAAACTGTTGTATGAACAGATTGGTAGCCATTTGCCTTGGGGTTTGCGATGTAATCTTTAAATCGTCCAGGCATGGGTTTCCAGAGATCATGGATATAGCCTAGCGTCGTGTAGACATCACTTGTGGTATCTAGGATGCAACGAACAGCAATCAGGTCGTAAAGCTCGTCAAAGCGTTTCTTCTTATCGTGCATTTTACGGTATATGCTATAAATATGTTTAGGTCGACCGTAAATTTCACCGACAACGCCTACTTTTTCAGTGTAGTCTTTAAGTTTTGACGTAACTTCTTCGACTAAACGCTCCCGGTCCGCACGTTTTTCTTTCATTAAACCTCTGATGCGGTAAAATTCAATTTCATCAAGGTATCGAAAAGATAGATCTTCCAATTCCCACTTAATTCGAGAAATCCCGAGTCTATGAGCTAATGGTGCATAAATTGCCATCGTTTCTCTGGAAATGCGTTTTTGTTTGTCAGAGCGCAGATGTTTAAGCGTCCGCATATTATGTAAGCGGTCGGCCAATTTAACCAAAATCACGCGCATATCCTTAGACATAGCCATGAGCATCTTGCGGTGATTCTCTGCCAGTTGCTCCTCATGCGAGCGATATTCCACTTTACCGAGCTTGGTCACACCATCCGTAATCACCCGAACTTCAGGACCAAACTCTGATTCTAAATCATCCAATGTGACTTCTGTATCTTCAACGACATCATGCAAAAAACCACAAGCAACAGTTACAGCATCAAGTTTCAATTGGGCTAAAATGCCAGCCACTTGAATTGGGTGAATAATATACGGTTCACCAGACTGACGATATTGCTCTTTATGCGCATTTGTCGCGAAAACTAACGCTTTTTTAACCAGAATAACATCGCGCTCGCCCATATAGCGCTCTGCTAAGGCGACAACTTCTGCACCGGTGAGATTTGGTTCACTTGCCATATTTTTCATTTTGAGCCAACTTAAATACTCAGTCGAAACTCAATCCTTTCCTCAAATGATGATAATTATTCCTATTTTAACACTTTTTAGGCATAAGAAAAAGGCTTGTGCCTAAAATTGTAATTCTATCTATTGATATAGACAAATCCTCTGAGTTTATATGGTATAGCCGTTAAAATTGACACATCTATAGGAACATTAGAATATGATTTTTCGACAAATTCTACAATTTCTTCAAACATCTCACAAGACATTTTTTTGTTTCTAATTTCAAAATAATACTTTATTTCTTCTAAAAATTTTGTTCTAAACCATTTTGAACCAACAAAAGCTATACGATTTTGTTCTTCATCAGATAAGGATTCCAAAAACAAATCTCTAGTTCTATCATCGCGTAATTGCTCTACTTTTAGTTTAGACTTCGCCTCAATGAGTTCAATAAACTGTTTCCTGATTTCAATGTCTTTATTCTCTACTAAATTTGTTTCCATATATCCAGCAGATAAATGTCTAGGCATATAATACCCCAAAATAGACCTCGATTCTCTATACTTTTTCTTATACATTGATGTATTTAACAACTGTAAAGATAATCCCAATCCACGATAAGACGGATGAATAATCGTTCTTCCAACCCAACCAATTTCTTTATTAATATCATTAATCGCTGCTAAAAAGTTTAAAGCTTTAGGGTATGGTTCTCTATAAATTATAGTGCCAATTACTCGTTCCCTGTCCTTTATTACAAAGTACTCAGTATTATAACTTTCTTTAGATTCCTTCATACTAAGTTCACCAAAATAATGATAGTCTTTTAATTCACTATACTCTTCATGCGTTCCATTCATAATTTGAAATTCTTGTTTAGTATATTCAATTTCATCTCTATCAATTTTTTTGAATTTACCTAAAAAGTCCAATTCCAATACCATATCAGGTAATAACTCAACTATAATATCTTCATGAGCCGAGACTAAAATTACAGAAATTTTAGCATTTCTACACTGTTTTTGAAATGTTCTTGCTACATTTTTCGCTGTAAGTCTATCAACATTGCTTAGAAATTCATCAATAATTATCTTGTTTTTATTTCGATTTATAGCATCTGCTAATATAAATCTTGCCTTCTGCCCCTCAGATAATTGTTCATATGGTGTAATAAATATAAAAGCTTCCGATAATCCTACTTTAGTTAAAATACTTATTGCCTCAGATACGGAATCCCCGACTAATTCTATAATAGGTAAATTTGATTCAGTAGGTTTTCTAGGAACATACCAAGAATCGTCTTTTAGAATTAAGTTTTTAATCAGTGAAGTTTTTCCAACGCCACTGAAACCTGTTATATAAGTTAGCTTATCATCAAAAACAATGTCATCAGATAATTGAGGATAGTGTTTTCTTCTTTTTATTTTCTCTTCTGTTAGACCAAATATTTCAATAACTTCATCTACTCTACTCATTGATCATATCTCCTTTGTATTTATTAAAATCATATAACATTACTTGATTTTCTAAAACAGTTTTTCCAAAAATCAAAAACTCAAAAATTTCTTTAGCAAATATCGTTGCAGCAATTGAATTAGTGAAAGAAATTGATGCACTCAATATATTTCTAAGTAATAAGTTTTCAGATACCACTTTTTTTGTTTTAGACATTTTTTTAGCATTAGGATATAAAATAGGACCGATTGTAGCATACTCAAACCCTACTGAACAAAATCCACATGGGATATTATAAGCACTACAAGATTCCTTAACAATATCTTGAATAACATCCATAGGTTGATCTGCTGCACACACCATGAAGTCTACATTGTTTTTTGATAAAATATGTTTCAAATCCGTTTCTTCTTTTATTTTGCAGTCATAGATTATGATATCAAGAAGGAAACGCTTTTCTAAATTCTTTTTCACACTACTTGACTTCTTTTTTCCATCATCCTTTTTATTAATTAAAAATTGACGATTAAGGTTTTTAGAATTAACAATATCGTAGTCTATTAATATAAATTTCTCAAATCCAATAGCAGCAAATTGTTCTAGTATAACTTGCCCAACACCTCCAACACCTAAAATTGCTATCGTTAGTTCCGCCATGTCCCTCAATACTTTACTCGGATTATCTGATATTTGAGCCATATAATTAAAAGTTGATTCTTGAAATAATTTTTCTTCATACTTTTTGGAAAAACTTGGTATCAGTATTTTTTGAGAAATCAAAAATTCAGAAAAATCGTTGATACCTTCTAGTTTTGGCTGATAGCCATCTTTAATATACCTGATTATGGCTTGTTCTAAATCAGAACTACATTCTATACTGATTTTCTTTTTTTCTCGAATAAATACTATTTTATTTAATATTTTTTCAATTAGAAAAGCATCATTTATCTCATACTTTATATCATCTATCATTTATATATACTCTCCGTTTTATTTATTAAATAATTCGAATCCAAACTGCCGATAGGGAAAAATAACGCTTCTTTAGAGTTAATATCACACATATTTTCCTCAAACCTAGTTTTATTGATACTTTGAGTGAAGTATTTATCTACTAAATTGTGATACTCTTTAAAATGTTCTAAATTATTTTTTAGAGGTGAAATTAAGCCTAATAGATAGTAAAGCAGACCGATTTCAGAAAAATTATCGAATAGCAATAACAACCTAAAATCAGCTTCTTCTGTTACTTTTTTAAAGTTAGTCTTTACTAAATCAACCTGTATACCTAAATTTTTTTCAATTTGTCTAGCAATTATTTGAGTAATTACTTTATTGGGATAATAATCATCATAAGAAATTGATATTCTTTTTTTAATTGCTACTTTGTTTTCCTCTGTAAAAAATATTTCATTTACCAAGAAATTATTACTCAAAACAAAGTCTAAGCTATTTAATATCTCATCTCTGTTTAAACATTTAAAAATTGCTTTTCTCTTGAAAACATCATCAAAATAGTCACTATTTTGGTTTGTACATACTAAAAATATCTCTATTCCACTCTTATTTCTTTTATGAAATTTGTAGCTCCTTAAGAACTTTAATGTTTTTTGTTTAAATATCGTATTTGGTGTAAGATTAATCTGTTTCGTCACAAATAAAATAATAGTTTTAATTTGACTTTTGGTTTTTTTGAAAATTTTCATTTGAGTTGATGAAGCTAAAACAACTTTTCTATTCGTCCATTTAACTACCCTCAAACTATCACTATCATTTATATTAAATCTAAATGATTTCAAAACTTTACCAAATATTATAGCTTGCTTTTTTTCTTTGAAATTTATCACCAACTCTGGAACTTCTGTATCTGAATACAGAAGCTCCATTTTTTCCATACCTAATGGAATAATTTTTTCAATTCCCCTTGCTTTAGATAAATATGATTTGATATCATTTTCTAAGTTTTTGAGTAACATAATTTTCTCTGGAAAATTTATCCTGACTTTTAATACACTCTCTACAATATCTATTTCCGCTATCTTTTTACCGCATAATTCTTTTAAAAAAATATTTTCGCCAATTTCTGACATAATTATCTTAGCCGAGTAATCATTGGCTGTAAATTTATCATCCGTCAATGGCAATTCATCTAAAAGTATCTTACATTTTTTCATCTTTTGTTTCCTCTTTTATTGCTACTCTTATTTGACTATTCATCACACAAAAACAAACAACTGACAATAAGACGAATATACCAATTAAATCAATCATCAACTTACTACCATAATTTTGGTGGAAAAATCCCAAAAATACATAGAAAAAACTACTAGATAAAGAAGTGATTAAGGATATAATTGATAAAATCGTCGCACGATAATCAGAAGTCATATTTTCTTGAATAATATTATCTACAAGAATATAGAGCATCTCAGGGAAAAAACAAATCGATATAGAAATAATCAGAACAACCAACTTATTTGTTGTTAAAGGCAATACCAAAAACAGGCCTGCCATACCTATAAGTGTCATAACCATAATCTTTTTAGTCGTAAAATAATGATGTAATGCTGCCCCCAACTGATAAGATAAAGCCGAAATAAAGTATAATGCGGAAAAGAAAGTCCCAATCCATGCATTCTCTATCTTAAAGTCCTCAAGTATTATCTGATTTAAATTAAAGTATGTTGCAAATAGGCCATCTAAAATACAAAAACCGACAAGAAAAGCAAAAAAGAAATATAGATGGCTAACTTGAAAGCTATTGATAATATTTTTAAAATGAAATTTTTTAACGGCTACGATATCATCAGAAAAGCTAGTTTCTTTTTGAACGCTTTTATCTCGTAAAAAAAGCAATGCCAAACAACTCATCAAATTCGTAAAAATAGTTAGTAAATAAACGCCATGCCACGAATAGTTAGAAATAATGCCACCAATCAAGATAGCGCCTCCTAAAATGATGGAAGATAATGATAATAACCTAGCGTTAATTGATAAATAGCGCTCCTTGTTATCTTCACTTTCTAAAATTTCAAATAATAGCGCACCATCACTACCAGAAATAAAAGTGTATGCCAACGCTTGCAAAGCAGCGCATCCAAAAAGTAGTAACACATTTCCAGATGGCATTAACAGCACTAAAATAGGTTGTAATGTCAGTAATACGCTGCCAATTAACAAGCTATTAACCTTACCAAATTTATCACCAATCACGCCAGTTGGCATTTCGAATAAAGTTGTTGAAATAAAAAATATGGCTTGATATGTTGAAACTTCTAAAAAAGTCATATTTTTTTCTTGTAACAAAAATAATAAGAAAATGCCTCTTGTAAATATGAGTGATGAAAATATTTTATAAAGTATAAAAATTTTAAATTTCTTAGACATTATGCCATCCTTACTTTGGTTTTTTTAGGTAGATATTTCTGCAAGTCATAAAACAATTGCTCTGTTTCCAATAATTCAAAATATATCATTTGAATTGGATATTCATACATGAACGGTTGTTCATCAGTTCTCCCTGTGATTGACCAATAGCGTTGCAACTCATAAGTTATAATTTCTTCTTGTAGAACAGTCAAGCTATCTTTCATATTTTTTATTACAACAGAGATATAGCCACCAACTTCATTTTCCAATATCCCTTCAAAAATTTCCGTATACGTCTTATTCCAGATTTCAGTAATCATTTTTGTTGTGAAGTGAAAAAATTTTAGAAACTCAAAATATTTTGAAGCGGTTACTCCCATTACTTCTATATCATAATTTTTATTTTTAATCATGTACAAATGATTAAAAAACTTTGAATTGTAACTTTGAATTGGCATACTTGAATTTATTAAATCTTTGTAAAAAACACTGTCTTTCCTAAGTATATAATCAACTTGACTAGTTACAGAGGTGATATATGCACCCGGCTCTGGACTCAATAAAGAATGATTAGGTGCAGAAAAATAGTCAATACTAGATAATTTACCAGCTAATTCTATCGTTTGCATTAAATCACTTGTTGTCTCTTCTAAAAAACCTACTAAAAAATTTAATTCAACTACTATTCCTTTTTGACGCATATACTTTACTTTTTCAAAAATATCAGTACCTATTCTTAAGTTTTTCCTAGATAATTTTTGTATTTTTTCGGAACCACTCTCGATACCAAAGAAAATTGAGCGACAATTTGTTTCATACAGCAAATCAATCATTTCAAAATCTAAAGCATCTATCCTTCCTTCACAAACATAAGGAAAAAAATAATTATTTTCTAATTTATAACTAGCAAATTCTTTAAACTTTCTCTTGTTTGATAAAAAGTTATCGTGGTTAAATGAGATGACAACTTTAGAATTTTCGCTATTTAAAAAAGCTTTTTGTGCTTCTTCAACAAAAACATTTGCCTCTCTATATTCTACTCTCCCCGCATTTATTATCTTTGATGAGCAAAAATAGCAATCTAAAGGACAGCCTCTTCCAACCTCTATATTAATTAACGCAGAAGTCTTATAATCACTAAAATCTATATCTTCAACAATGCCGAAATCAACTTTCTCATAACCAATTGATGAGTACTTAATTTGTAAATCGTCATCAATTGTATAGACATTATTCGGTAGATCAGAAACACTTTTTTAGATTTTATAAATTCTATTAACCTGACAATTACTTGCTCTCCTTCATATACATATACAACTAAATAATCCACTTGATTCCCGAACAATTTAAATAACTCACTTTGAAGAGCGGTAACTTGAGGCCCACCTAATATAATTTTTTTATTTTTATCTTCATTTTTGATAACTTTTATAATATATTCAACCCACGGTAATGAGGCATTCATTACCGTTATACCAATTATATCTGAATCAATATCTTTTATTTTATCTTCAATCCACTTTTTTGTTGAATTATCAAATATTTTATTTTCCTTAATAAAATCGTTTGCTAAATCAATTATGTTTGCATTAAAACCATTATCTTTACACGACTTCGCCAATAATTGTAACCCCAAGGGATTAAATTCATATCTTACGTGTGCCAAAGGATTAATAAATACAATATCTTTATTCACTTTCTGTCTCCTTAAAAACACCACTGCTTACTTATACAGTGGTGTTTCGTGATTTTAACAACGACGTGATGACATCTGTACCAAGTCTACGTCATCAAGAAGCTCTTCTTCATACTTGTAGCTATTCACTTCATTTTTATTAACCATGATTTTCTCCTTCCCGGCACTTACAATCCTACGCATTGGATAATAAGTATAAAAAAATAAGCAGTCATCAACACAGCCAAGTCAGATGCGTGCTGACCTAGACTAAATGCTAATTTTACTTTTTGCTGCTTGTAAATCGTTTAAACTAACTTACAAAGTGATTATATCAAACCCAAAATACCTATACGCAAAGTTTCTAACTAGAAACAGTTATTTATAAAAAGTGTTTCTAGTTAGAAACTTTTCACCGCTTCTCTCTAGATTTGATAGAATAAATCTAGAGAGAAGCGGTGGACTTTTAAACCTTTGAATTATTAAATACAAAAACAACACCTCCATAGATCTATGAAGGTGTTGTTTTTACTTATAATTGGTTAAAAATATATCAATCATTCTTGCCAGTCCAAAAGCACCTAAATTTTTCAAATTTTGGAGGTCTTGGTCAATTTCTGGCAATAGTTCTGGATTTTTTTCTTGACGATATTTTAAAACTTTTTTGAAAATATGAACAGCGATTTTTTCTTCTGTGTCAGTTGATTTCAATAGGCTATCGAGTTCTTTTTCAAATTCATCTGCATAGATAAATCGACCGTGAAGAATCATATAGACATAAACATTCACCAGTGTCCTTTTTACGATATAGGCATTGTAAGGCAAGATTCTAAACTTGTCTTTTTTTGTTAATTGTTTGCCCAGTTGATAGACTAACTCAGTATCTAAAGCTTCTAAGCACATCCCAAAAACATCAATATCAAAAGCGGTCCACTCCTCATGATCTGTCAGGTACTTATCAATAAACTGGCTGTCAGCATCTGTCAGCAAATTTTGACCCGAAAGCTCACGAATAGCACATTTAATTTTTATATTAAATATTCTTTTTTCATTTGTACGTGGCTTTTGGATAATTAACCCTTTTAGTCCATCCATATCTTGCACATTGATTAAATCTTTTAACTTCTCACCAAATGTATGTAAATTGCCAGCCTCGAAATGGCCAATAGTCAAAAAAAATTCACTCATAGTCATATTTAGCCCTGCAACAGCGTGCATAAAGCCGTCTAATAATAACATTGAGTTGCCATTTTCAAACTTCGATATTTGACTTTTACTCAAATAATGACTTGTGACATCACCAATGCTATAACCTCTTGACTGACGTACTTTTTTATAAAACGCCCCTAATTCCCTGAAATTCAATATTTATAACCCCTTACTATCTACTCCCCCTCAATTTAAATCATATCATTATATATATGTGTTTTCAAATATTTATAACATAAAAAACACATTTAGAATAGCAAATACTATTTTAAATGTGTCTATTTCATTAATTCTGTATAAAAAGAAATTGCAGACAAAACATACAGCGGGGCTGTTTCCGCCCGCATGATGCGAGGGCCTAAGCCAATCTTCACAGCGCCAAGTTGTGTGAAGTTTTCTATCTCCTCTGGTGATATCCCACCTTCGGGACCAAAAATGACAAGCAGGTTTTGACCTGACTGCAACTGTGATAATCTGTCAACAAAGGCTGCCGTTTCACCTGCTTTAGCTGATTCTTCATAGGCAATGAGGACTTGATCATATCGGTCAAACTGGTCAGTCAAGGCTTTGAGACTACCTAAAATTTCAGTTTCCGGGATCATCAAGCGTTTAGACTGTTCTGCTGCACCTTTGGCAATTTTTTGTAGGCGATCTTGTTTTTTAGCGGCTTTCTTAGCATCAAGTTTAGTCACTGACCATTGCGCTGGATAGGCAAAGATAGCTTGCGCCCCAAGTTCAGTCGTTTTCTGCGTGATAAACTCTAATTTATCGCTCTTGGGAAGTCCCACAGCAATCGTCACGCCTAAGGGGAGCTCTACTGTTCTTGCTAAAGTTTCGAGCAGAGTCAAAGTCGCCTGATCACCATTCACCTCAGCCAAGGTGAGGGTTTGATTGGAAAAGACGACCTGAACTTTTTCTTCCGCCTGCGCCCGCATGACGGTGAAAAGATGGTGGCTATCTGCTTTCTCAAGACTAAAAGTAGCGCCAATTTCTGGGCATTTTTGATTCAAAAAATACTGTTGCATCTTCGATTATCCTCCGATAACACTAGCATCGTCGTCTGCTTTCTGCAAAATAACACAGTGCCACTCGCCCTGTTGCATCCGCGTCACAAGGGCGAAACCAGCCGCATGACATTTATCCAGAATCATCTGTGATTTGCTGTCAATGATGCCGCTCATAATCAGAAATCCACCGTCATATAAGAGGTTGTAGGCATCATCAATGACGTTCATGAGAATGTCGGCTAGGATATTAGCAACGATGACATGCGCTTTAATCGTCACGTTTTGGAGTAAGTCACCTGGTTTGACGATGATGTTCGTCATATCAGGATTGAGCTGGATATTTTCTTCAGCAACTTTCACCGCCACATCATCTAAATCGAAAGCATGGATATTTTGAGCCCCTAGGAGATGCGCAGCGATAGACAAAACACCTGAACCAGTGCCAACGTCTAGCAGAGTTTCACCACCTCGCAAGATCTGCTCTAAGGCAAATAAAGAAAGTTTGGTCGTCGGGTGAGTCCCTGTCCCAAAAGCCATGCCCGGATCCAGGCGAATGATTTTTTCATCCCTAGACGCTGGCGCATAATCTGTCCAAGATGGGACAATCGTTAAGCCATGAGAGATGCGAGTTGGCAAAAAATACTGTTTCCAACTGTCCGACCAGTCATTTTCTGCCAGACTTTGTGTTGTCACTGTAAACTCACCAGGATTTAAATCAAAGGCAAGGAGACCCGAAATCTGTCCCCTGACACTCTCAGCAATCTCAATAATAGAAAGTTTTTCTGGATAATAAGCTTTAATGATAACAGTGTCTAGTTGCTCAATCTCAGGTAAAATCTCTCCAAATTTATCCAGATTATCTAGATAATCCTGTGTGTCTTCAATAGCAACGCCTTGTGCGCCAGCATCGATTAAAATATTACTGACAGCGTCCTCAGTTTCACGTGAAACTTTGACTGATAATTCATTCCAGTTATTCATTTTTTTACTCATTTCTTCAAATTGTTCAAGTCATATATTTGCCTATACCTGTTTAACTATATAAAGCATACGCAACTTTAGAGCTATTTTTTGTTAATTAGTCAACGGCTAAGCGGTACTCCAGTGACTAAGATTTTTTCAAAAATCAAGTCTACTGTATATAGCGTGGTACGTAATGCGCTGAAGCGCAAAGTGCCAATGCCAAAACCACCAAGCCACGTTGTAAGTCACTTTTCCGTAAGTCGCTAAAGTGGCAACTCCAATGCCAGAGGCAAAAAGGCAACGGCGTATAAGTATACGTCAAGACTTTTGTCTTACGCCTAAGTGGTAAAACTACCAAGGCACGTCAGACATGGCTACTTATCTAAGCGCTAAAGCGCCAAGATAGTTAAAAGCAATGTTTTCAATTAACAAATAGAGGCAACATTAGTTGCCATCAGCCAAACGACGAAATGACGGAAAATAGTTGAAAGCACTGCTTTCAACTATCCAATGGAGGCAATGAAGTTGCCATCAGAAAGTGTATGTTTTAGATAGTTAAATGAGTATAATGATACAAAAAAGCGATAGCTCGCTCTTTAATTTAAAGCACCAAAGCCTTGTGCGACCAAATAAGGCCCAAATTCTTGACCTGCTGCTTGCGCTTCCAAGATGTACTTATTGATATCGGCATTTGAAAAATTACTATCGTTGATATTCAAATCGCGTAAGGTTTGTCTAGCTTCTGCAACAGTCATCACTTTGGCAGCCTCACTAGACTGCTGAGACCATTTGCTTTCCTCAGCTTCACCATGTAACTCTTCTGAGGTTGAGGTTGACTCTGATATAGACATTGACGGCTCACTGCTTATCGTTTCCGAAGATTGGCTCTTTTTCGAGACAGTCTTACTCACCTTACTTTTTGCATCGCTTGATGTTTTCTTAGGTTCCGATTTTTTACCTCCGCAAGCGGTTATCGTGATAATAACGACTAACAAAATAGCCAATAAACCTGTTATTTTTTTCATCAATCCTATTCTCCTAAATTAATATCGCGGATATGCAAAAAATGTTTTTTCTGCTAAAGATGCGCGACCTTTTTCAAAGCTTTCCAAATCAAATGTCCCTGAAAATTCTGCAGCATCCGAACTTAAAAAGTCGGTCAATGCATCTAATTCATTGTCTGCAGTATCTTGTAAGAACGCAACGAAATACGTGATAAATTCTTGTGACAAGCCTTTTTTAGGCTCATAAGGAAAACTAGCCAGATAGTCTTCAACTGCAATTTTAGACTTTTCTGGGTTATAAAAGACAACAGCATCTTCAAACGAAATATTCTCACTTGAAGCCTGCGTATCATCTTCTGAATCCGTAACAGCAACACCCGGATTTTCAACATCTAATAGATAAAAAATCTCCACCGCATGGTTTTTCTTATCCCAGTTAATTTCGTAATCGTATGTAAAATCTTTTGCTAAAGCCTTGTCTAACACATCTAAAAAACCATACTTTGACATATTTCTCCTTTATATTGAACTTCTTATCTTTTATTGTTAAGCCAAACAATTTTGAACGTATGAAAAATGCCATCTAACACACTGAATTGCTTACAACTTTATAAAATGCTATGACATTATTATAACACAAATTGAGATGCCAAATGCGAGATATCTAAGGTACCTAACTTATAATCTTAAAACATTTTTGCTTGACCTAGAGTGCACTCAAGGTGTTAAACTAAAAAATGATGTCGGTCTACCACAAATCAACCAAATTGAAATCAATCCGTGGCATCAACGCGCAGAAGATTTAGAATGGCACCATAAATACAATGTTCAGCCAGAAGCATGGGCGCCATTTGCAGAAGGCCGAAACAATTTATTTACAGATCCAATCCTATTACATACAAAGTATAATTGAACATGATTTATCCTCAATATAAAGGCTTAATCTATAAAATATAAAGCAAGATGTAGCAATTGTCAAACTGATACATTTTGCTTTTTAAACTCAAAAACAGTGTGAATTTTTGATATTAATTCTCAAACCAATGAGGAGATAAGATGGCACTTAAAAATCTAGTTATGGAATTACCTCTTTTGATACTTACTTCTTCGTATTCTATAGCTAGATTAATCTAAAATAATAACCTCTCATAATAAACAAAAAACTCGAAGTATGCTATGCTTCAAGTTTTTAATACATTAAATCAAATAAAAGATATTACATCACAAATTTCTTGAGCCATACCTATTTTAGCTAAGAATCTATATCTCTTAAACTTTAAAATTGTTATCCTACATTTGTTAGCTAAATTGGATTAGAAAGAAGTCACAATAAAATCAATACCGGCAGTTAGAAAATAAAGTCCTACCAAAAAGCTTATGGTTAAAGCCGAAATAATCGGATTAAATAGCATCATGATACCTAAAATTAAACCTAAGACATTCATAATGATTTTGAACCAGTAATAACCACTACTTAATGATTTGAAAACATCTGAAACAATCAATTCACCGATTGAGTCCATGATAAACCAAATCGCGAAAATGTATGGCAAAGCAAGTAAACCGAAATTCATATTAAACAAAAGAAATAGTCCAATCAGAATATCTAAAATCCCTAATACTAAAATTGAATTTGCTTTATAGCCTGTATACTCATGTAAACGACTTCGAAAGACAAGTTGAATAATCCCTTCAAACAACGCGGCAACTGCAAAAACGACAACAATTGCAACTAAACTACTCAATGGATTAAAAAATGATACCAAGCCAGTAACTAGTAAAATCAGTCCTAAAATAAAATGTACCAAATTAAACCCTTTTTTTGATGTTGACATATAGCACCCCTTTCTTTCAAAAGCATTCCCTTCAAACTATAGTATAAACCTTTGTTAAATAAATTTCAATTTTTAATAAAAACAAACAATCTCCTTATATTAGTAATAGTGGGTAGCTCC